>NZ_CP016809.1:5602500-5932939 GCF_002741055.1 Paenibacillus ihbetae
GGCCCTACCCAGGACGACCTGACGAAGGATGCGCTGGCTTCGCTGCTGAACCGGTCGCTGCATATCGACAGGATGGCCATGGACCGCATTGAGCGTTTCTTCCAGGACCGGGGCGTCGTTATGACCGAGAACAACCGCCGCCAGGCGATCGCCATCGAAGGGGGAACGCCGCTGCCGAACGAAACCGGGCTGGCCGTTGGCAATGCGATCACGCAGGACGGGACGCATTACATCGTATTGCCGGGACCGCCGAAGGAATTGATCCCGATGTTCGAGCAGCAAGCCAAGCCTTGGCTGCTCCAGCATGTGCTGACGGATGAGCTTCCGATCTACTCCAAGATGCTGAAGTTTGCCGGAATCGGGGAATCTGCCTTGGATGAGAGGCTTTCGGACCTGATCACCGAGCAGACCGACCCGACGATCGCGCTGTATGCGAAGGACGGTGAGGTGACCGTCCGCATCTCCACCAAGGCCGCAAGCGAGTCTGAAGCGATGGTCCGCCTGGATGAGCTGCAAGAGCGGATTCGCGAGCGCGGCCCAGAATTCATGTACGCCAGCGAGGATGTGCCGATCGAGAAGGTGATCGTCGACAAGATGGCAGACCGGGGATTGACGCTGAGCGCGGCGGAGAGCTGCACGGGCGGTCTCGTGGCGGAAAGCCTGACCTCCGTACCGGGGAGCGCGACAATGTTCCTTGGAGGGATCGTTTCCTACACGAATGAAATGAAACGGAAGCTGGTGCATATCCCGCAAGCGCTGCTGGAAGGCGACGATGCGCCGGGCGCAGTGAGCAGGGAGGTCGCCCAGGCCCTAGCGGAGAATATCCGGCTGATCACCGACAGCGATTTCGGTCTGTCCGTTACCGGCGTGGCCGGTCCCGGTTATGCCGAGCGCAAGCCTGTGGGGCTTGTATACATCGGATTGGCCCAGCGCGGAAGAGAGACCGAGGTACACGAGCTTAACCTTCAAGGCAACCGGGAAACGATCCGTCTGCGCGCGACCAAGGCGCTGCTGTACCGCTTATGGCGGCGGCTTGTCTCGGAGGGATCGGAACAGACGCAGCAGGACGAGGTATAGCAGACGTACGTGCCGGGGACTCGTCCCGGTGGTTTGAAGCCGCCCGGTCTGCTTCTCCTGCTATGGAATATGCTTTTCCGGCCATGCATGTCGGGGCATCTACATGTCGTGAATAGATGCGGAGCCCCTTGACATAATATATAGTAAATCTTTTACAGTGTTCTTGAACTGGAGAATCGATCCAGGTATAATCGGAAGTACGGAAGAACCGTGGCATATCGAAGGATGATGCCACGGTTTTGCTTGTTTCTGGAGACTGCCCGGAATTTAGCTGGGAAGGAGGAGGGGTAAAAAACGAATGTATGTTCGAAAAAAAGCTTGGCAAACGTGTCAAAACAAGGTATGATTAGACTATCAACAGTGAAGGGTTGTGGAACAATTGTCAGATCGTCGTGCTGCGCTTGAAATGGCGCTTCGTCAGATAGAGAAACAGTTCGGAAAAGGTTCCATCATGAAATTGGGTGAATCCACCCATATGCAGGTAGAGATTGTGCCTAGCGGATCGCTGGCATTGGATATAGCACTTGGAACCGGCGGATTGCCTAGAGGCCGGATTATTGAAGTATATGGACCGGAATCCTCCGGTAAAACGACGGTAGCGCTCCATGCGATTGCCGAGGTTCAGAAGACTGGCGGACAAGCTGCGTTCATCGATGCCGAGCACGCGCTGGATCCATCCTATGCAAGCAAATTGGGCGTTAACATCGATGAACTCCTGCTTTCCCAGCCGGATACGGGTGAGCAAGCGCTTGAAATTGCTGAAGCTTTGGTGCGCAGCGGCGCTGTGGATATCATTGTTATCGACTCGGTCGCAGCGCTTGTGCCGAAGGCCGAGATTGAAGGCGACATGGGAGACTCCCATGTGGGTCTGCAGGCTCGTCTGATGTCCCAGGCTCTGCGTAAATTGTCCGGCGCGATCAACAAGTCCAAAACGATCGCGATCTTTATTAACCAGCTTCGTGAGAAGGTCGGCGTTATGTTCGGTAACCCTGAGACGACTCCGGGCGGCCGTGCCCTGAAGTTCTACTCCACCGTGCGTTTGGATGTACGCCGTGTAGAGAGCATTAAGATGGGGAATGACGTCGTAGGTAACCGCACACGGATTAAAGTGGTTAAGAACAAGGTTGCGCCGCCGTTCAAGCAAGCCGAGCTTGACATTATGTATGGTGAGGGCATCTCCAGAGAGGGAAGCTTGATCGATATCGGTACTGAGCTTGACATTGTGGATAAGAGCGGTGCTTGGTATTCCTTTGGCGGGGATCGTCTTGGCCAGGGACGTGAGAATGCGAAGCAATTCCTGAAGGAGCATCCGGAAGTGGCGAATGTGATCGAGAACAAGATCCGGGAAGCAAGCAACCTGACCACGATTGTTCCTGAACAGAGCGCAAGCGAGAAGGAGCAAGAGGAGCTGGAAGAGCAAGATCTATTTAAAGTGGAATAATGCCCAGCTATTTCTGATAGTGCTAGGACCGTCCGGTGTTGAAAAGAACGCCTGGACGGTCTTCTTTGCATTATCATAGCGGAGCGTTAAGTTAAAGTCATCCAAGGTTAAGAGTTGTAGAAGCTGGTGAGCGATAAGGAGAAGCTATGAGTGAAAATCGTGATATAACCGAAGAAGCTCCTTCAGGAATCGAGCATTTTCCGAATCAGGAGGATCTGGTGATCTCGTCCGTGGAGAAGCTGCGTAAGCCTAAAGGACGTTATAAAATATCGTTCGGCCCTTATGTGATGACGGTTCATGAAGACGTGATGCTGAAATACCGGATGCTGAAGGGGAGCAGCTTCCGCAAGGAGGAGCTTCAGGATATCGTAGTCGCGGATGATAGGCAGCGAGCCTACGTGGAGGCTCTGAACTACCTGTCACGAAAGCCTCGAACATCGCAGGAAATCGTGCAGCGTCTCCAGCAGAAGGGCGTGGATCCGGTTAGCACCGAGGTGACCCTCCGTCGGCTTGAGGCCGAAAAGCTGATCGATGACGCATTATATGCGAGAATGTGGGCGGAGCAGCGGATGACAGGACATAAGAAGGGCCGATTGTGGGTTAAGCAGGAGCTGAGGCAGAAAGGAATCCGGACCGACCTGATTACGGAGGCATTGAGCGAGGTAAGCCCTGAGGAGGAGCTGGAAAGCGCGCTTGTGGTTGCCAGAAAGAAGTGGCAGCAGACGAAGGGCGAGCTGCTGGATCGCAAGCGGAAGACGGGAGCGTATTTAATGCGGCGCGGCTTCAGTGGGGAACAGGCGAGGCAGGTGCTAAGGCGTCTAATGGAAGAGGAGCAGGAGTATGGAGCGGACGACCAGGAACTGGAAGAATTTGAATGAAATGAACAAAAGTCGCTGACTTCTGCATAGATATTGGCACTCGTGACTGAAACTGACGTTTACCCATTGCTTTCCCTTGACAATATCTTTTTATAAATAATAAAATAAACATGAATCTTTTTTAAATTAGCAGCCTTTTTCCTTCCAAAAAAGTGACTACTTTGTGAAAGATTCATTTTATCGCCAATTCATAGTGAAATGAATTCCGCTGGGATTCAAGCGGGATATGCGGGCAACCAGATGCACGCAGCATGGACGGCAGGCAGCTGCCGGAATTTTATGTATGAATGAGTAACTGACAATTGCACATTTCCCAAGGAATGCCTTGGAGGAACCAACGAGGAGGTGATCAGATGCTTGAGACATGGATCTGGATCATAATCGTTCTCGTTGTAGCCGCTATATTCTTTGGGTTCGGTTATTTTATTCGCAAATCCCTTGCAGAAGCTAAAATTTCGAGTGCCGAGCACGCCGCTTTGCAGATTATTGAAAGTGCAAAGAAGGAAGCTGAGGCATTGAAGAAAGAAACGGTTCTTGAAGCTAAGGACGAAGTCCATAGAATCAGAGCCGAAGCTGAAAAAGACACTCGTGAGCGCCGTAACGAAATACAACGGCAGGAGCGTAGATTGTTGCAAAAGGAAGAGTCGCTGGATAAAAAAATAGAATCTTTGGAACGTAAAGAAGAACAGGTGGCGAACAAAGAGAAACGAATTGAAGAGACCCAGCAGCAAATCGATGCGATTTACAAGAAGCAAACAACGGAACTGGAGCGCATCTCCAACCTGACGATGGAGGATGCTCGCAGCATTATCCTCAGCAATGTAGAGCAGGAGGTTCGTCACGAAACCGCTCAAATGATCAAAGAGATCGAGCAGCAGGCGAAGGAAGAGGCCGACAAGAAGTCACGCGAGATCATTACGCTGGCGATTCAGCGCTGTGCGGCTGATCATGTGGCCGAAACGACGGTATCTGTAGTTACGCTGCCGAACGAAGAGATGAAGGGCCGGATCATCGGACGTGAAGGCCGGAATATCCGTGCGCTTGAGACCCTCACAGGGATTGACCTTATTATCGATGATACGCCGGAAGCTGTTATACTGTCCGGATTTGATCCCATTCGCCGCGAGATTGCACGAACAGCGCTTGAGAAGCTGGTGGCGGACGGTCGGATTCATCCGGCTCGTATCGAGGAAATGGTGGAGAAATCCCGTAAGGAAGTTGACGAACGTATCCGCGAGTATGGAGAACAAGCAACCTTTGAGGTTGGCGTACACGGTCTGCACCCGGATTTGATCAAAATTTTGGGACGACTGAAGTTCCGTACAAGCTACGGGCAAAACGTGCTGAAGCATTCCATGGAAGTCGCCTATTTGGCTGGCCTGATGGCTGGCGAATTGGGCGAAGACATCGTTCTTGCGAAGCGGGCAGGGCTGTTGCATGACATCGGTAAAGCGCTGGATCATGAAGTGGAAGGTTCACATGTTGAAATTGGCGTGGAGCTGGCGAAGAAGTATAAAGAACATCCGGTGGTTATCAACAGTATTGCCTCTCACCACGGGGATTGCGAAGCAACTTCCGTGATTGCGATGCTGGTAGGTGCTGCTGACGCATTGTCCGCGGCTAGACCGGGAGCACGCCGAGAGACGCTGGAGACGTACATCAGACGCCTTGAGAAGCTCGAAGAGATTTCCGAATCGTTTGAAGGCGTGGAGAAATCCTATGCGATTCAAGCGGGGCGTGAAGTTCGCGTCATGGTGCAACCTGACAAGATCGACGATGCCGAAGCATTCCGCTTGGCGCGCGACATCACCAAGACGATTGAGAATGAACTGGATTACCCAGGTCATATCAAGGTCACCGTGATCCGGGAAACCCGAGCGGTGGATTACGCGAAATAATGCATCGAATTTAGAAAGTGGCCGCTATAACGGCCACTTTTTATCTTTACAGAAGAAATGAACGTAATGGAAAAGGAAGCCAATATTCAAATTAGTAACGCTTCCTGTTAGAGGAGTGATTGACATCAACGTCTTATTTATCGGAGATATCGTTGGCAGCACGGGGCGAAAAGCGTTGAAAGCATCCCTGACGGAACTGAAGTCGAAGTACAATCCGCATATCATCATTGCTAACGGCGAGAATGCGGCGTCAGGGCGGGGAATCACCTCGGCCATCGCAAACGAGTTTTTCAATTGGGGCATTCACGGCATTACGATGGGTAACCATACGTGGGACAACAAGGACATTTTTGAATTCATTGACGATGAGCCGCGTTTGGTTCGGCCGGCGAATTTTCCATCGGGAACTCCAGGACAAGGACATGCGGTGATCAAAGCCAACGGCAAGCAGCTGGCGATCGTGAACCTTCAAGGCCGGACGTTTCTGCCGGCGATCGACTGCCCCTTCCGGGCGGCCGATGAGATCGTGGACGGGCTGCGTCAGCAGGTGAAGTGCATTCTCGTCGATTTTCACGCCGAAGCTACTTCGGAGAAAATAGCCATGGGCTGGCATATGGACGGACGGGCTTCCATGGTCGTCGGTACCCATACGCATGTACAGAGCAATGACGACACGATTCTGCCTGGCGGAACGGCTTATATCACGGATACCGGTATGGTCGGCTCCAAAGAAGGAATCCTCGGCATGCAGCGCGAGGCGGTGCTGTACAAATTTAAAACCCAGCTCCCTGCCCGTTTCCAGGTGGATGAAGGGAAATGGCAGTTCCATGCCGTCTTCGCCGAGCTGGACGAAGCGAGCGGCAAAGCGCGCAGGATTGAAAAAATCCGCATGTACGAAGATGAATGGCGAATGGATTAAAAGCGGCGAAATCCGTTTAATGAAAAATAGGAACGAATGGCAAAAAGCAGGAATTTTTTCCCCTCTCACGAATAACATCTAGTAAGCGGAAGCAAACCATCACTCAACATTCCCAGGGGAGGTACTTACCATGGAAGTATTAAAAGTTTCAGCAAAATCCAATCCCAATTCGGTTGCAGGGGCGCTAGCTGGAGTTCTTCGGGAACGTGGGGGAGCAGAGCTGCAGGCGATAGGGGCGGGAGCACTGAACCAGGCCATTAAAGCTGTTGCGATTGCCCGGGGATTTGTAGCACCTAGCGGGGTGGATTTGATCTGTATCCCTGCTTTTACGGATATTGTGATTGATGGCGAAGACCGAACGGCAATTAAATTAATTGTGGAGCCTAGATAGAGTTTGATGTGAGGTATAGCCTGTTTACCCTTTATCCGAGTAAACAGGCTTTTTGCTGTGCCCAGGCCCTGAAGGGAGAGGTTTTAGCTGCTATGCAGACGGTTGATTTTCACTGTGACGCTTTAAGCAAATTATGGGAGGCTTCCAAAGCCTCCTTTAAGGATGATCCAAGGCTGGATGTCAGCTTGGAGCGAATGATTCAGGGTCATGTTGATCTCCAGGTGTTTGCCGTATTCGTATCGGAACAGTACGGCCGGCCGTCGTTTGAACGGGTGCTCGCGCAGATTGAAGTGTTTCGAAGACGTCTTGCGGAACCGGAATTCGTGAAGCCGCTGCTCTGGAAGGAGCAGGTTCAGGCGATTAGGGAAGACAGCGGAAGGCATCGTTACGGCCTGCTGTCGCTCGAGGGCGTTGACGGCCTGGAAGGGAATCTCCACTATGTGAGGCTTTGTTATGAAATGGGCGTGCGCTGCATGGGGATAACCTGGAATTATGCCAATTGGGCGGCGGATGGAGCGATGGAGGCCCGAAACGGCGGTTTTACGGAGCGGGGGCGCGAGCTGGTGAGGCTGTGCAATGAGATCGGCATGGTGCTGGACGTGTCCCATTTGTCCGAGGCAGGCTTCTGGGAGCTGATGGAGCTGACGGGCCGTCCCGTCATCGCTTCCCATTCGAACGCCTACACCATCTGTCCTCATCCGCGTAATTTACGGGACGATCAGATTCGAGCGCTTGTTGCCTTGGACGGGCGAATTGGAATAACGTTCGTGCCATGGTTCATACGGAGCGATGGGCAGGGAGTGAAGCCGGAGGATCTGCTGCCGCATATCGAGAAGGTGTGCGAGCTTGGCGGAGCAAAGCATTTGATGTTCGGCTCGGATTTCGACGGGATTGACCGTTGGGTTGAGGGACTGGCGCATCCCGGGCACTATCCGGCCTTGCAAGAGCTTCTGCTGAAACATTACCCGGAAGATGTGGTGCAAGGATGGATGGCGGGCAATGCGCTCCGGTTCCTGGATAACAACCTGCCATCGCAAACGGATAATAATTTGTCATATTAAAAAAGCAGCATCAAAGCTGTTCCGTATCATAAAACTTTGACAATCTTGTAGCAACCATGCAAATCCATGCGAAGCGGGAGCCGGTAAACGAGCGGTTCCCTTTTTATTTTTGGGTAATAGAGAGTATAATAGACAATGGCATGTACAGCATATAGAGAAAACAAGGAGTGAGTCAGATGAGTAAAACTGTACCTGTGGGTGTTTCCGCCCGCCATATTCATTTAACGCAAGAGCATATCGAGGCCTTGTTCGGCCCTGGATATCAATTGACCGAAATGAAGCCATTGTCCCAGCCAGGACAATTCGCAGCGAATGAAACGGTTGCTGTGATTGGTACGAAGGGACAATTTGATAAAGTGAGAATTTTGGGACCTGCCCGTCCTGCGACCCAGCTTGAAATTTCGCGCACCGATTCCTTTGCGATCGGCGTGAAGGCCCCTGTCCGCGAATCCGGCAACATCGCCGGCACGCCGGGCATTACGATTAAGGGCCCTGCGGGGGAAGTCACCGTGGATGAAGGGGTTATCGTTGCAGCCCGTCATATCCACTTCCATACCTCCGATGCGGAAAAATGGGGCATCAAGGATAAGGATTTGCTGAAGGTGCGCCTGGGTGGAGAACGCGGATTGGTTCTGGAAAATGTCATCGCCCGCGTATCCGACAACTTTGCGCTGGATATGCACATCGACACGGATGAAGCGAATGCAGCCGGTTCAAAAACAGGCGATACCGCCGAGATTATAGACTAAATCATACTGTGATAAAGAGTAAGCCTGAATCGATGGGAGTCGATTCGGGCTTTTTTAACGTTGGCCGGCCATGATCACGGATATTCCGGTGGTAGCTTCGCTATAAAGATCATGATATAATTTAAAACAGTGCCTATTGAAGTTGTTCCTTACCAGAAGCTATCGGCGGCGCCATTTTCGAAAAACGCGGGCTGCCAAGGCTTTGGCGTGAACAGGCAATGATACTGCAGGATAAATTTTAAACCAGAGATATAGCGGATCTAAGGAGTGACCTAGCATGTCCAAGGAAAGTAAGGACTACTCCAAGTATTTTGATTTTTCTGGCGCAAAGATTCTCTCGGAAGACGAGCATGGCAAGAGAATCCGGATTAACGGCCGGGAAATCAATATTCTATCGGAGCCTAATCATAGACAGGAAAAACAGCGCGGCAAAGAGAGCGTGCAGGTATTGTACGATACGGCGCTGCCGGAAGAGTTCAAGCAGCTTGGCGCGGGCAAGCATTACATCGTCTATACTTACGGCTGCCAGATGAACGAGCACGATTCGGAGACGATCAAGGGACTGCTTGAGCAAATGGGCTATCAGCCAACGGAAGACCGTAAAGAGGCGGATATCATTCTGCTCAACACCTGCGCAATCCGGGAGAACGCGGAGGATAAGGTGTTCGGCGAGCTTGGCCATTTGAAGCATCTGAAGACCGAGAAGCCGGATATGCTGCTCGGCGTGTGCGGCTGCATGTCGCAGGAAGAAGCGGTCGTGAACCGAATTCTTCAGAAGCATGGCTTCGTCGATCTGATCTTCGGCACGCACAATATTCACCGTTTGCCGCATTTGATTCAAGAAGCGCTGTTCAGCAAGGAAATGGTCGTTGAGGTATGGTCGAAGGAAGGCGATATCGTCGAGAACCTGCCGAAGAAGCGGGAAGGACTGCGCGGCTGGGTTAACATTATGTACGGCTGTGACAAGTTCTGTACATACTGTATTGTTCCGTATACGCGCGGGAAGGAGCGCAGCCGCCGACCGGAGGACGTGATCGCCGAAGTGCGGGAGCTCGCCCGCCAAGGCTATAAGGAGATAACGCTGCTTGGTCAGAATGTCAACGCCTACGGCAAGGATTTCACCGATATCCAATACCGGTTCGGCGATCTGATGGACGATATTCGCAAGATCGATATCCCCCGCGTCCGGTTTACGACGTCCCACCCGAGAGACTTCGACGATCATCTGATCGAGGTGCTCGCCAAGGGCGGCAACCTGGTGGAGCATATCCATCTGCCTGTGCAGTCCGGCAGCTCGCAGGTGCTGAAGCGGATGAGCCGGAAATATACGCGCGAGAGCTACCTGGAGCTCGTTCGGAAGATCAAACAGGCTATCCCTGATGTCGTTCTGACGACGGATATCATCGTAGGCTTCCCGGGAGAGACGGATGAGCAGTTCGAGGAAACCTTATCGCTTGTACGCGAGGTTGGGTATGACTCGGCATTTACCTTCATTTACTCGCCGCGTGAAGGCACGCCGGCAGCCGTCATGGAAGATAACGTTCCGATGGAGGTTAAGAGCCAAAGGCTGCAGCGCTTAAATGAGGTTATTAATGAGTTCAGCCGCAAGAGCAATGACCAGCTGCTTGGAGCCACCGTGGAGGTGCTCGTGGAAGGAATCAGCAAAAATAACGATTCCGTGCTGTCCGGACGCACGCGGAGCAACAAGCTGGTCCATTTCGAAGGTTCCCCTGATCTGATCGGAAGCTTCGTTCAAGTGAAAGTGACCGATACGAAGACCTGGTATATTAAAGGCGATCTCATCGCCGATCCGGTGCCGGCCTCGGATGCTGTATAAGTAATCATGTTATTGTCGATCGCCCGGTTTTCTTAATGGACATACAAAATTGGGTTTATATAGATGACAAAGAATTGGAGCGATGAACCTTGGCACACGATCATGGTCGTACGAACACATATGGTATGAAGACCTATAATACAAGAGAGCTAATTATTCGAGACGATATTTTGGCTAAAGCCGGAGAACTGGCCGAGCTGATCTCGACCAGTGAGGAAGTGCAGGTGTTCAAGAAAGCGGAGGAGAAAATCCGCAATCATGAGCGCGTTCAAAGCTTGATCAAGACGATCAAGAAGAAGCAGAAGGAAATTGTAGCTTTCGAAACCTTCCAGAACAAGGATATGGTTGCGAAAATCGAACGCGAGATCGAGGAGCTGCAGGAGGAGATTGACAGCATTCCGCTGGTCGCGGAATTCCAGCAAAGCCAAAGCGATATCAACTATCTGCTTCAGCTGGTCGTGTCGGTTATTCATGACACCGTATCGGAAAAGGTAAACGTGGAAACCGGGAAAGATACGCCGCCAAGCAGCTGCGGATAAACCATTGAGGGTGCGGATATGAACTCCGCACCTTTTATACGTTAAAGAATCGAAAATGTAGCGGTTGGGGCATAGTAAACCATAAATGCAAATCCCGGCAAGGAAATCCTTGACATCATTCTTATATATGTCATAATGAAATTATCAAATTAATATTTATGGTGATGGATATGACGGATCATGAACAGGCGCCAAGCAGCAGTGCCAAGAAGTACAGAACGCCGGACGGTGTGCCTGCCGACATCGTGATGTTTACGTTGACGAAGCGGGAGCGCAAGACCTTCACCAAGACCCTGCCGATTCGGGAGTTGAAGGTCATGCTCATTCGCCGCAGATCCTGGCCGTGTGCCGGGATGTGGGCGCTGCCCGGAGGCTTTTGCCGGGAGAGCGAGTCCATATACGATGCTGCCAAGAGAGAATTGAAAGAGGAAACCGGCGTGGACGGCGGCCATCTGGAATATTTGGGCGTCTACAGCGCACCGGGGCGCGATCCCCGCGGCTGGATTATCAGCCATGCCTTCTATGCGCTCGTGGAGGAATGGATGCTGGAGCATCGTCAAGCAGCCGATGATGCGGAAGAGGTCGGACTGTTTACGATCAACGAGGCGCTGGAAGAGCTCGAGCTTGCCTTTGATCACCGGGATATCATCATGGATGCTTACCGGAAGATTCAGCAGCAGATGCTGCAGACGACGATCGCCCGCCAGTTTTTGCCCGAGTTTTTTACGCTAAGCGAGCTGTATCAGGTGATTCAGACGGTTGTGCCCGAGTTTAAGGAGCCGAATTTCATCCGCAAAATTACGTCGACCCGCAGCCGGCAGGGGATTTTGGAAGAGGTACGGGACGACAGCGGCAAGCCGCTGAGCTCCAACCAGTATTCGCAGCGGCCGGCACAGTTGTATCGCTTCACGGATCATGTACCCTTGTTGTCGATTTACACGTAAGATTAAGAAAGCAGAATCCATTGTTTTATTCAATGTCATCATTCTGTAGAGGAGTGTGTCATGATGAAGGCTTTGATCGTGATAGATTTCACGAATGATTTCGTGGACGGAAGCTTGCCGGTAGGAGCTCCTGCCGTAGACATTCAAGGAACGATTGCCAGGCTGACGAAGCAGTACAGCGACCGGGGAGACTATGTTGTGATGGCCGTTGATCTTCATGAAGAGAAGGATCCGTACCATCCGGAGACGAAGCTGTTTCCGCCCCATAACATCCGCGGCACGCGCGGGCGTGATCTGTATGGGGAACTGCAGCAGGTATATGAGGAGTATAAGGATCGCATCGACTGGATGGATAAAACGAGGTACAGCGCCTTTTGCGGCACGAATCTGAATCAGAAGCTGAGGGAACGGGGCATTACCGAGGTGCATTTGGTCGGGGTTTGTACGGATATTTGCGTGCTGCATACAGCAGTGGATGCTTATAATTTCGGATACGCGATTACTGTTTATGAGGATGCGGTGGCAAGCTTTAATCCGCAGGGGCATGAGTGGGCGTTAGGTCATTTTAAAGGCAGTCTCGGAGCGGCAGTCGTACGAAGCGACGCTAAATAATGGACGGCGACATATTCCCGTCACGGGATAGCCGGGTATTACTTGGAGGATGATGGTTATGCAGACAGCAGGATTGGCTCTTCACACGGACAAATATCAGATTAACATGATGTATGCCCATTGGATCAACGGTTCCCACCGAACCCGTGCGGTCTTTGAAGCGTATTTCCGCAAGCTGCCGTTCGGGAACGGCTATGCGGTATTTGCCGGATTGGAGCGTATCGTAAACTACATTGAATCCTTGCGTTTTTCTGAAGAGGATATTGCTTATCTGGCCAAACAAGAGGAGAACTACAAGCCGGAATTTCTGGATGAGCTGCGCAGCTTCAGGTTCCGCGGCAGTATTCATTCCATGCGCGAGGGAACGCTTGTATTCCCGAACGAGCCGTTGATCCGGGTGGAGGGCACCATCTTCGAAACGCAGCTTGTGGAAACGGCCATCTTGAACTTCATGAATTTCCAGACCTTGATCGCAACAAAGGCTTCACGGATTCGCCAGGTTGCCGGCAACGATATCCTGCTGGAATTCGGCACACGGCGTGCCCAAGAGCTGGACGCGGCCGTTTGGGGCGCACGCGCAGCGTATCTGGCGGGCTTCCATGCAACGTCCAACATGCTTGCCGGGGAGAAATTCGGCATTCCGACGAAAGGCACCCACGCACATTCCTGGGTGCAAACCTTCCGGAGCGAGCAGGAGGCCTTCGACATCTTCGCCCAGGTGATGCCCGATCAAGTCACGCTGCTGGTCGATACGTTCGATACGCTCAAGAGCGGAATCCCGCATGCGATCGCCACGGCTAAGAAGCTGGAAGCCCAAGGGAAACGGATGAATGCGATCCGTCTGGATAGCGGCGACCTGGCTTACCTGTCGATCCAGGCCCGTAAGATGCTCGATGAGGCCGGCTTGTCATATGTGGGGATCGTAGCATCCAATGATTTGGATGAGGGCACGATTATGGACTTGAAAGCCCAGGGAGCCAAGGTGGACACCTGGGGCGTCGGAACCCAGCTCATTACCGCGGCGGATCAGCCGGCGCTCGGGGGCGTATATAAGCTTGTCGAGCGGGAGGTTGACGGCAAGATGGTACCGACCATCAAGATCTCCGGCAATCCCGAGAAGGTATCGACCCCTGGCAAAAAGGACGTATACCGGATTATTTCCCGGGGAAGCGGGAAAGCCATCGCCGATTATATTTGCTTTCCGGATGAGCCGATGCCGCCTGAAGGCGGCAAGCTAAAGCTGTTCAATCCGCTTCATCCTTACATGCGCAAAAATGTGCGGAATTTTGATGCAATCCCGATGCTTACGCCGATCTTCAAGGACGGCGAGCTCGTTTACGAGCTGCCGAAGCTGGAGGAAATCCGCAGCTATCATAATGCGCAGCTGGATCAGTTCTGGCCTGAGTATTTGCGGAAGCTGAATCCGGAAATCTACCGGGTGAATCTGAGCGAAGAGGTTTGGGATGTCAAGCAGCGGATGATGGCCGAGTTTATGGAGCATGATGAATAGCTTTTGCGGATAGGATAAAGACGCTCCCTTCGAAGCATTGCTTCTGTAGGGGCGTCTTTTTCGTACCCCAGCGGGCATTCGTCCTAATTCCTCCGAGCGACGATGATCATCGTGCAGCAGCCATCTTTTCACGGGGGGGCCTGTTCAACGTATAACGTATCTTCAATCACGGCTATACTGGGGTCCGCGCGCGAAATCCAAATGGGGCGTTGTGGGGTTATTTCTCGGGAAAGCGCATGAATCGCCATCGTCCGTGAGTTTATACATGTCTTCGACAAAGTGTTGGATGATATCCTTGAGGCAGGCAAGAAAGCGGGAAACGTTAATGATAGGAATGGAAGAGATCATGGTGCTATGACAGGTTTTTCGATTACGATGCAGAAGAGAAAGAGGGGGCGGGATATAGTCATTATAATGCTAGAGCGATTGAATCCCAGTTCAAACCAAGCAAGATAGTGTCATACCATTTTCTCAAGCATATTTAGGAAAAGGAGCGATATAGCGATGAACAAAGAGCTGCAATTTCAGGCCTTTGTCATCCGTCAGGACGATGAAGGCGGAATACAAAGCGCTGTAGAAAGCTTAAATCTGGATCAACTGCCTGAGGGAGATGTGCTCGTGCAAGTGAGCCACAGCGGCGTGAATTACAAGGATGGACTGGCCAGCATCCCGAACAGCACGATCGTGCGCAGGTATCCCTTTATCCCGGGAATCGACCTGGCCGGAACGGTCGTTGAATCCTCGCATCCCGGCTTCATACCGGGCGACGGGGTGCTGTGCACGGGGTATGAGCTTGGCGTTTCGCATGAGGGCGGCTTCAGCCAGTATGCCAGAGTCAAAGGGGATTGGTTGCTTCATCTACCGGATGGATTGTCTCCGAGGGATGCCATGGCGATCGGAACGGCCGGCTTTACCGCTGCGCTGTCAATCGCTGCCTTAATCCGAAACGGCTTGTCGAACGATCAAGGTCCTGTGATGGTGACCGGTGCCACTGGCGGGGTAGGAAGCTTCGCCGTATCCATTCTTAGCCGGCTTGGCTACAGCGTGACAGCTTCAACGGGTAAGACCAGCCATATCGAGTGGTTGAAGCGGCTTGGCGCAGCAGACGTCCTGTCGCGGGAAGAGACGGCAGCCGATTCCGGAAAAGCGCTGTCGAGCCAAAAATGGGCGGCGGTCGTGGATCCGGTCGGTGGGAGCCAGCTCGGCTCCTTGCTCAAGAGCGTCCGGTACGGCGGCAGTATTGCCGTGTCCGGCATGACGGGCGGCGGGGCGGTTGAAACGACCGTCTATCCGTTCATCCTGCGCGGGATCAGCCTGCTCGGAATCGATTCGGTGTACTGTCCGATGGATGTGCGAGCATCGATCTGGAAGAAGCTTGCAGATGAGTGGAAGCCTGAAACCGTGCTTGCGGACGGCATAACGGAATACGGCTTGTCCGATCTGCCGGGACTGCTGGAGACCATACTGGCTGGAGAAGCAGTCGGAAGGAGCGTCGTTCGCTTATAATGCCGGCAGCCGCATAATGTTGGTCACCCGCAGGCATCCTATGGGGAGAGGCCTTTGAATGAATGAAGGGGTGAGTGAACATGATGGTCCAACGATATGCTGCCGCGCTTTTCATCTGCATGATTTTATCGACGACGCTCGGCTGCTCCAAACAGGTCGCCAAGGAAGAGGCGCGTTTGTACAGCATGCGGGCTTACGAAGAAGGCTCAAGGGAAGCCCGGATTGCTGGACGCGGCCGGAATGGTAAATTGCTGGAGGAACTTCAAGCCGCTTTCAGCCAGGAGCATATCCGGCTGACCAACGAAACCTTTACCGAAGATGACATCGGCAACCTGACGTATCAATATCGAATCAACAATGATGCCAGTCAGTTTATTACGGTATATATTTATCAGAGCCCGGAAGCTAGGCGAAAAGGGATGGACGAAATCTACGGTGCACAGGAGGGGGACGTGAACGTAGGAGGAGGCCATAACCTGATCTACAGCGATAAGGAGACGTCGATCGTTTATACGTCCACAGGGGATAAAACCGATAACTATTACAGCCTGTTCAAAAAAATAGCGCCTCAATTGCTTAACGAGCATGACGGTCGCGCCGGTAGTTAATATGTCCTGATTACCGCAAGGGGCATCTCCAGGTCCGAATGGGACGCTGGAGATGCCCCTTAGCCTCGGTTGGCGGCCGTTATGCTTCCTGCTCCGCAACCGGATATCTTCTGCCAGGCCGGTCGCATAGCTTTTATCCGTAACCTGCCGTGTCCTTAACGTATGCTTCAATTTGGTCTTCCTAAAGACCAGGACTCGTATGGATGACCTGCCGTAATATCTCGTTGCGGAAGGGCCTTAAGCCGGATCGCATCAGCGCTTAAACTCATGCTTGATTAACTCCTGCTTGATATGTGTCAGCTCCGGCAGCAGGATGCGATTCATCGCCAGCTTCACGGCGCCGGTGGAACCGGGCATCGAGAAAACGGCCGTATTCTGGATCGTCCCGCCAATCGCCCGGCTCAAGATGGCTGCGGTCCCGATATCCTCGGCAAAGCTGAGATAACGGAAAATTTCCCCGAAGCCGGGAAGCTCCTTCTCCAGCAGGGAAGAGACGGCTTCATAGGTCGTGTCCCGGCTGGAAATGCCCGTCCCGCCCGTAAGGAGTACGATATCGACATCCGAACGGCTAACGCCGGTACGCACGGTCTCCCGGATCAGCTCATAATCGTCCTTTACGATCGTGTAAGCGGTGATCCGATGCCCCGCATCTTCCAGGAGGCCGATCATCAGCTGTCCGCTCTTGTCGTTGTCTGTGGTCCGGGTATCCGAGACGGTGACAACCATACACTGCACGGCGGCAGGGGATTGCTCTTTATGCTCTTGAACTGAGTTCATGTCATCACTACTCCTATTATTGATGTATGCCGCGGCGAAGCTTGCGATGGATTGCTGAAATGTAGTACACTCGCTAGCATAATGACAAGTTGATCAAGAAGGAGTACATATTCGTGGAACATGTGACGCCCATATATATTTTATCAGGTTTTCTCGGCAGCGGGAAAACAACCTTGCTATCGCGTATGATCGCTCACTGGAAGGCTCAAGGCTTGCGGCCGGCCATCGTCATGAATGAAATCGGGGAAGTGAATATCGACGGTGTGATCGCCGGGGACAATGTACCGACAGCCGAAATGCTGAGCGGCTGCATTTGCTGCTCCATCCGCGCTGATCTGACTTCGGAAATCGCCATGCTCATCCAGAACGAGAAGCCGGATGTCATCGTGATCGAGGCGACGGGCATCGCCAATCCGATGGAAATTTTGGATGCGGTAGCCGAGGCCTCCCTCTATATACAAATGGACATCAAGAAGCTGATCACCGTTGTGGATACCGCTCACCTGCTCCACCTCAGCATCGAGCAAAAAGGGAAAACGTACCGCTTGATGCAGGAGCAGATTCGCTCGGCCTCCGTTCTTTTGTTAAATAAAACAGATCGGGTGAGCACGGCGGAGAAGGATGCGATGGAGCAATTGGTGCGCCGCTGGAACCCATTCGCGCCGATTCTGCCAACCGAACGCTGCAACGTGAACCCGGAGGAGCTTCTGGGCGGCCTCGCGGACCACGGCAGTCATCCGGTGGTGCAGCCTTCGGCCAACCATGAAGCGGATGAACCACTGGGCGCAGCACTGTCCCCTGAACGGGTCGAGGGTCATAATCAGCCGGAATCGAATCACAGTGGTCATCCCCACCATTCTCATGATCATGTGATGTCCTACACGTATTATTTCAGCCGTCCTGTCAACAGTGTGGAGTTCGAGCGCTTCATAGGCGGGCTTCCGCGGGATGTATACCGTGCCAAGGGGGTACTGACCTTCAGCGATACGAACAGCCGATTCCTGTTCCAGTATGCATTTCGCGAGTCGGATTTCATGAAGATTACGCCGCGAGGCCGGGTTCCGGATGTCGTCGTGTTCATCGGGGAGCATTTCAACAAATCCGTGCTTCAAGAGCAGCTTGAAGCGCTCGAAGGAAAGCGTACATCGGTCTAGAAACGGCAGGCGTGATATCATCATGTCGCTGCCTTTCAGAAGGCGGCTCGTGATTCAACCGGTGTCCGGCAGTTTAATACAAGGGCATAGCGTTATAATTACAAGGAGGATATATCCATGATCAATGAACTCAAATATAAAGAATGCATCGAAGCATGTCTCCAATGTATGAACGCTTGCAACGTATGTTATGTATCCTGCCTGAAAGAATACGAGCTTGCGATGCTGCGGGATTGTATCGCGCTGGATCGCGAATGTGCCGATATTTGCGCCTTTGCCGCACAGGCAATGTCGCGCAACAGCCCCTTCGTTAAGGAAATATGCGAGCTGTGCATCCAAGCATGTGTGGCTTGCGCGGAAGAATGCGAGAAGCATGATCACGACCACTGCCGTCAATGTGCCGAGGCATGCCGCCGCTGCGCGGACGTATGCCGCGAGATGGTCGGGCAGCTTTAAGCGAAAGTCCATAACCAAAGTGTTCCCGAAAGCCCGATCTTCTTGTAACGAAGATCGGGTTTTTCTGCGATCATGAGAAGGTTGGGCAGCCAAATTTCCTTTGCCCCTGATCTTTTTTGTTTCATCGGATCGAGTTTTGGTGTATAAATGTTATTGGTCTGCCTATTTTCAAATTTTTGGGGTGAAGAGGGAGACGTTTACATTTTAGGTCGAAGGGAAGATGTTAGAAAGATGAATCGCAAGGGATGGCAGGCTTTGCTGCTGTCTGTCCTGCTCGTGCTGGCAGGCTGCAGCGGAGGTGGCAAAACGCCGACAGGGGAGCAAACCGATGCTCCCAAGGAAGAAGCCAAGCAGGAGAACCCGGTATCGCCTGGAACGGACGAACAGGCGGGGACGGCTTCCGGTGAAGATGATGAAGCGTCGGATGCCGCTGAAGCAGGCGGTACGGAGACAGCGGATGCGGAGACGCTCGCGGACGCAGAAATTGTTGAGGGTGTAAGCGCAGATGGCGATGCTACGCTGGATCCGAACATATGGATCAAAGGGGACATTCAGGTAGAAGACAATCAGGTGATTGTCGAAGGAACCAGCAATCTGCCGGCCGGCATTGAAGTGAACGGGGAAATTACGGCCAGAGGGTATACGATGTTCGGTTATAACGATGATGCCCTTACCGAGAATGACGGCAGTTATCGGCTTGAAATCAAGCGGCCGGATATTACGAAGGACCCGTTGGATCTCACGGTGAATATACAGCCGGAGGATCTGTCGGAGCCGATACAGAAGGTTCTTGGCGCAAAGGGCGAGCTTCTGACCGGGCCTTATGTGCATCAATATTTGTCCGGCGATGATGAAATTCATTATGAAATCCGCGCAACCGCACGTATCAAGCCTGGGGCTGGTCAGGCACGGCTGGAGGAACCTGCAGGAGAGAAGCCGGACGATCAAGGCAATCCCGAGGTATGGATTAAGCCTTTGATTACCCTGGATGACCGGAACTATTATGTCAGCGGCGAGAGCAATCTCCTGGAAGGCACGGAAGTACAGCTCAATATCGATATTCCGGGAAAAATACATACCGGTTATTTCGATCGCAGCCAAGTCGGCCCCGACGGCCGTTTCTTGCTGCAGATCGCAAAGCCGAAAAATGTTGGCGAATTCTATATGATGATCCGAGTCAAGCCGGATGAGGATATGTGGCCGACGGTCAAAGAGGCTTACGGCGAGCATGGCGAGAAGTTGAAAGGCAAGCATGTAAAGACGGAGGTCGGCGACTCCGGCAATGTAAAGTATGTTGAAGTCAAAGTCAAGGTCAACGGAAAGCAAGACACTTCCGGGAAATAAAGCAGAGGTTATCATATTGATCATACATGCAGCCCGGAGTATCAAACATGTTTTGATGCTCCGGGCTTTTTTGTTCTTTCCGAAGAAACATGCCCGCACGTTTAGGATTGGAAGAAGAGGGTAACATAAGGATGCTCTACGATTCGAGCCCATACCACATATACAGCTTAGAAAGGAGCCATGCGCATGCAAGATGGAAAACAAGCGCAAGCGAGCAAGGGGACCGGATTCGTTCCTTACATACCCGCTTCCAGGTCGATGGCCGAGCTAACGGCATTTGCCATTATCCTGGGCATCGTGCTGGCCGTTGTATTTGCTGCCGCCAATGCCTATTTGGGGCTGAAAATCGGCTTGACGGTCAGCGCCTCCATCCCCGCAGCGGTGATCTCGTTAGGGGTATTAAGAGGAATATTCCGAAGGCAGTCCATTCTGGAAAATAACATCGTGCAGACGATGACCACAGCCGGCGAAGCCGTTGCCGCTGGCACTATCTTTACGCTGCCTGCGCTGTATATGTGGAATCATATTCCTTCCATGGCGACCGTAAGCTTCATCGTGCTCGTCGGCGGCTTTCTTGGCGTGGCGATGATGGTGCCGCTGCGGCGGCTTCTGATCGTCAATGAACATGCTACGCTCCCTTATCCGGAGGGGATGGCTTGCGCGGAAGTGCTTAAATCAGGCGACCGCGGCGGACGCAGCGCCCTCTTTGTCGTGTACGGCTTTCTGATTGGGGGAGTCGTCAAGGCGATGGGAGACGGCTTTAAATGGTTCAGAACCGAGATTGAGACCTATATCTACCGGTTTAAAAATGCCCTGATCGGGATGGATATTTTTCCGGCCTTGCTCGGCGTCGGATACATTATCGGGCCGAGGATATCCGGACAGATGCTCGCCGGAGGGGCTCTCGCCTGGCTGGTCCTCATTCCGATCATCGGTTATATCGGCGCGGGTGGACAAAGCGTCATCGCCCCGTCCGCAGCTCCGATCGGGGAGCTGACGGCCTGGGGATTGTGGGAGGACTATATCCGCTACATCGGTGCGGGCGCTGTGGCGGCTGGCGGATTAATTACGTTGATTAAAACCTTGCCGATGCTGTTCGGCTCACTCTTTGCCACCCTTGGCGGCCTTCGGAACCGGGAACCCGAGAAGGCAACCCTGGATCGTACCAACAAGGACATTCCCGCCTTCTGGGTCGTCGTGATGATCGCTGTCTTGATCGTCATCATCGCATTTGCACCCCTTACCGATGTGGGCATCATCGGAGCGATTGCGATCGCCGTGTTCGGTTTCTTGTTCGTTACCGTTGCTTCCCGAATCGTCGGGCTCGTCGGGAGCTCCTCCTCGCCGGTATCCGGCATGACCATTGCGACGTTATTGATCGTCACGTTTATTTTTAAAATGACAGGCTTAACAGGCATGACCGGCATGATCGCCTCGCTGACCGTCGGGGCAATCGTATGCGTCGCGCTTGCCGTATCCGGCGATATTTCCCAGGATCTGAAAACCGGGTACCTGGTAGGGGGAACCCCTTGGAAGCAGCAGGTAGCGATGATGATCGGCGTCCTTGTTTCGGGACTTGTGATCGGATTCATTCTCTCCGTGTTGAATGAGAGCTACGGTCTTGGTTCCGAACAGCTTCCGGCCCCGAAGGCCGTTCTGATGCGGATCATCGTCGAGGGGATCATGGCCGGCAGCTTGCCGTGGGATCTCATCTTTATCGGCGTAGCCGCTGCTGTCGTTATCGAGCTGCTCGGCTTGAATTCGCTGACGGTGGCCGTCGGGCTTTATCTCCCCATTCATGTGAGCGTGCCGATCATGATCGGAGGCGTGGTTCGCTGGATTATCGAGTTTGCTTCGCGCAAGAATGAGCAGTTAAAGGCAGCCAGAATCGAGAAGGGAACGCTTCTTGCCTCCGGCTTGATCGCAGGCGAATCCCTAATCGGCGTCATTATCGCCGTATTGATCTGGATGAATGTCGACATGCCGGGCGATGTGCTGATTGCGAATAATACGGTGCCGCTCCTTGTATTTTTAGCCGTAACCGTTATTTTGATATGGGGCTCGTTTCGCGGGAAACCGGAACCGATAACCGAGGAACAAAAGGGATGATACTGGTATGAAGCTTCGTCCTAAAAAGCGGCGTGCCAGATATATGCGGAATAACCGCCACACCCGGCTCAATCTGCTGGAGATGAAACCGCTGCTGAAGCCGGGAATCCGATTCGAGCCGGGAGACGAAGGGGCGCGGGTGCATGTGCCAAGGGCCTCCTGGCTGGAGCGGCAGGCTGTCCGTTTCCTGAACCAGCCCGAAGTCATCCGGGTCCGGCTGGATCGACTGGGCGCGGCAGTCATCCGAAGATGTGACGGCGAGCATACCCTATCCGATATCGCGCATTTGATCCATGCCGAATTTGGGGAACAGGCCGAACCGCTGATCCCCCGTCTGGCAGCTTTCATTCAGGTGGTGGAGGCGAATGGCTGGCTGGATTGGGAGCTTGCCGCCGATGAATGATTGCCTGGGCGCAGGGTAGTATGACGGTGAACCACGAGGCACTGCCCGGCGCTTGAACAAAAGATGCCGATCCCATGCTCCGCCTGTAAACATTACGGCCCCGCCTTTCATCATGAATGGCGTCAATAGGATACTGTGGTTCGAACTTAACCTCCGCCGGAACGAAATAGGCGGAGGTTGTTTTTGGAATGCAAAAGGGACTACAATACATATTAAACGCCATTTAATGGAACGGGAGCTGAGAGATTTGCAGAAGCTGCTGTCTTTACGGGAGGTCGGCAAACGTTATGGAAAAACAAACGTGCTGTCCGATGTATCCTGGAGCATCGCACGCGGGGAATGCGTCGCGATCACGGGAGGGAATGGTGCCGGAAAGAGCACCTTGCTCTGTCTTGTCGCCGGATTGGCTAATCCCTCAAGCGGTACCCGAACGGAACATGTTAAACCGTTAATCATCGGTTACGTACCCGACCGCTTCCCTCCGCTGCGGTTCCGGCCTTCGGAATACTTGCGGTATATCGCTCGCATACAAGGAATAGACAAGGAGACGGCGGTCAGGCGGATTGATGCCATGATGAATATATTTCAGCTGCCGGATACCATGATGAACTTATGCTCCAAGGGAATGCTCCAGAAAGTGAATGTCATGCAGGCGCTGCTTCGGCAGCCTGATCTGCTCGTTCTGGACGAGCCTCTCTCCGGACTGGATGAACCCTCGCAGCTGGAGATGATCGGTATGCTGAGCGAGATTAAGCGGCAGGGGACGTCGATTGCCATGTCGGTCCATGAGCCGCTTTTGATCGCCTCGCTGGCTGATCGGGTGACGGCCGTTGAAGGTGGAGCCATTACGCAGGACGGCATCCTTGCTCAGCAGAAAGAGGCTGCGAGAATGCGGCTGGAGTTCTCCCGCCTGCGGCCGGACGTCATGCAGCAATTGGAGAGCAGACAGGGCTTTTTATATTGGATATCCAGAGGCAGTCCTGCTGTCATGGTCGCGGCCCAGCCGTTTACGGACGAGCTGCTGATCGAGATTCTGCGTTGCGGAGGGACGATCAGCAGATTGGAGCCCCTGCGGAAGAATCCATCCGTATCGGATGGACTGGGTTACGATGACGTTCCGGGGAGGGGGGCTTAACCCATGAGAACAATGGCTTTAATGAAATACATGCTGGCGAGCTATACGAGATCCTACCGGTATTTTGCGCCGCTGGCTTTTACGATCATCTCGGTGCTGCTGATCTATTCCTATCGGCCGAATCCCGTTCTGGACAGCTATGCCGTGACGGCATCGCTGCTCTTTATCGGCTCTGCCTGGCTCGGGATGAATTTTTTGAACCATGACCAGGGCCGCCAATCGATGCTGCTGATCATTCATGCCGGCAGCCCGAGGCGGTATTATGCGGCCCAATACGGAGCAGCCGCGATCATCGGATTCCTGATGTGCGTATTCGCCGTGGTCTATCCGGCTGCCTTCAGGATGTTCGGTGAACCGGTCTCAGCGCCTGTCCTCGCGCTCGCCCTGGCCGGACATTTCAGTTTGTCGCTGATTGGTATATCGCTGTCGTTGTTCTTTCAGCCTGGCTGGATCGAGAACCAGGGGAGGGCTGCCGGCGGGTTGATCATTATGATCATCCTGTCCTTGGCGGGAAAGTCGCTCGTCGATTCGCTTCCTGCCTTTTACGGCTTCATTCCCTATGTTCTGCCGCCGGTTTCCGTAATGATCGATGTGCTGATGAATGCCAGGGAGCTGACGACGCTGCGAATTGGCGGAACGGTGCTCTATTTGCTTGCATATCCTCTGGTCTCGTTTGCTATCTATCTGCGGATCGCTTGTAACAAGGATGCCGCAAGCTTGCTGCGAAAATCAGGTTGAAGTGGGAGAGGTCTTCCATTACCATAGGGATATGGTTTTTAAACGAAACGGTAAAGACAGCCTATACCAGAGGAGGTAACGATGAAACAAACTCGACTGCTGGACAGTGACCACTCCAAAGAGCTGTTTGCCTATTTCGGATTAGCGGTATATTATTCACAGGCGCTTGAGCAGCAGCTGGCGAATTTGTTGATGCTGATTAAGCTGTCCCAAGGTAATGTGCCGTCGGAGGAGGATTTTGCAGAGCTGTACCAACGAAAATTAAGCAGCTCGCTCGGTCAGCTGGTGCACGAAATCCAGCATTACTTTCCTTTCTCCGAAGAAGAGACGGTTCAATTGAAGAAAGTGTGGAAGCAGCGCAATTATATTGTTCATGACTATTTTAAAGAACGGATTCATGAAACCTTCAGCCCGGCCGGACGTTCCCGCATGATCCGGGAGCTGACCGCCTTCAAAGACCAGGCGCAGGCCCTTGAGCAGAAGCTGCAAGGCTACTCGAAGGAAATGTATGTGAAGCTCGGTTTGGACGGCGAAAAAAGCGTTTAGAAAAATACGCAGATATGAAACATATTCCAGCACCTCTGCGTCAGAAATGATAGGAGGTGTTATGATGAAGAAAACAACGAAATGGTTATCCGCGATCCTGGTGGCATCCTCGCTTCTAGGCGCCGGAGCTGCATCGGCTTTTACCGATGTCCAGGGAGAGAAGCAGCTGCAAATGGTAAAGGACCTGCAAGCGAAAGGGGTTATCCAAGGCGTGAGTGCTGACCGGTTTGCTCCCGGCAAACCTCTAACGTATGCACAGGCCGTACAATTGATCGTCAAAGCGGTCGATTTGAAGGTGATGCCGAACTTTACGGGCCGTTCCTTCGAGAGCGTTCCGAAGGATGCCTGGTTCACGGATGCGGTCAATATCGCGGCCCAGAACGGACTGTCCGTAACGGCCGACATGGAGTGGAATAAGCCGATCACCCGCGAAGACTTTGCGAGACTGCTGGTGGAAGCGATCGGGAAAACCGGCGATTACCCAATCGTCATGATGTACGTCAATGTGGCAGATGAGGATCAAATCAAGCAGGAAAGCAAAAGCGCAGTTCAATTCCTGCTGCTGACCAAAATCGCGAAGCTGGATGCTAACGACAAATTCCATCCGGATCAACAGCTGAAACGCATGGAAGCGGCCGAGCTGGTCTATAACGCGATTCAATTTATTGAAGAGCATCAGAACAACACCCTTCCTGCTGAGCCCGGTGAATCCGACCCAACCGTAACGACCCGTATCGAAAAAGTGGACGAGAAGCAGAACAAAGTCACGGTAACGAAGGATGACTTGCCGCATCCGGGATATTCCATCAAGATTACCTCGGTTGATTATACAAGCAGCACGGAAGCGGTAGTCTACTACCGAATCATTCAACCCGACCCGGACAAATTTTATCCGCAAGTGATTTCTTCAGCATCGGACGATGTGCTCATTCCGGCCAAGTATTCGAAAATTTCAGTCAAAATCGATGATAAGCTTGAATTGTCGAAGTAATGCTTCGGCTGGGCCGGCTTATTCGGCCTTACAAACAAGTTTATGCAAGAAGGCTGCCTCACGCGCTGAACACGCGATAAGGCAGCCTTCTTGCATTGCTGTCTAAATTCATGTTTTTTAAAAGGGCGGCAAACCGAGTAACGCGAACTAGCGCAGCCACCCCCAGAAGGTAGCGAATGCAAGGGACACAAGACTCTTGCGATTATAGATGACTGCCTGCTGGTTTGGCCGCTAGCTGAGCTCCAACCGGCTCTTTAGGCTCGACTTGACCTGAGACGCCTCCTTGCTGCAGCTGATACATCTTGTAGTATCTTCCTTCAAGGGCCATCAATTCCTCATGCGAGCCCCGCTCCACGATTTCGCCCCGGTGCAGGACTAGGATCTGGTCTGCACTGCGAATGGTCGACAGCCGGTGCGCGATGATAAAGGTCGTACGGCCGCGCTTCAGAACCTCGAGCGCATCCTGGATCAGCGCCTCGGTCTCGGTATCGATGTTGGCTGTAGCTTCATCGAGAATAAGGATAGCCGGATTGAACGCGAGGGCACGCGCAAATGAGATCAATTGACGCTGACCGGCAGAGAGGGTGCTTCCTTTCTCGATCACCGGCTCGTCGAATCCTTGAGGAAGATGGGCCAGCAGCCGGTCTGCGCCTACATCGCGTAGTGCCTGTTCAACCTGCTCCCGCGTAATTTCGGGATCGCCAAGGCTTACGTTGGAGGCAATCGTCCCGGTGAATAAATACGGATCCTGAAGCACGATGCCCATATGCTTCCGCAGCCACTGCTTCGGAATGTCCGTCACCGGCTGCCCGTCAATCGTAATGGTGCCTTTCTGCGGATCGTAGAAACGGAACAACAGGTTGATGATGGAGCTTTTGCCTGATCCCGTGTGGCCGACAAGGGCCACCGTCTGGCCTTGCTTCGCTTCGAAGGAAATATTTTTAAGCACCCAATCCTTTTTGTAAGCAAAAGACACGTCCTTAAATTCCACATTCCCCAAATAACGAGGCATCGAGCCGTCCGTCACGTTCTCGCCGGTTTCATCCATCAGCTCGAATACGCGTTTTGCGGATACGATAGAGGTATCCAGCGCTGCCAGCTGGTTCACCATGCCGGTAATCGGCTGGAACATCCGGCCGAGCAGGTCGACGAAGGCGTAGAGAACCCCGATCGATACGATGCCGGCCCCGTTCAGCGAAGCAGAGCCGAAATACCACAGCACGACCACGAAGCTTACGTTCCGCAATACGTTAACAAGGTTATGGGTGGTGAAGGAGTTCAGGTTCAGCATCTTGTTCTGATGCGCCATGTAATCGGCGTTCAGGGCTTCAAATTCCTCCTGCGTCGCCTTCTGGCGGCGGAATACGCGAATAATGGCCATCCCCTGGATGGACTCATTGATTATGGCGTTAATCTCACTGAGCCGTGAGCGAATCACCGTATTGTATTTTGTCGCGAATTTGCGGTACAGAATCGTCCATACGATCAGCATCGGAATGACAAACAGGCTGATTAAACCGAGACGAACATCGAGAAGGAACAAGGCGACGTAGATCCCGGTAATGTAAACCGCGCCTGAGCTGAAGTTGGATAACACGGCTACGAACAGGTCTTTGACCGCTTCAGTATCGTTCGTGACCCGGGACACGACCTTCCCCGCCGGCAGATTATCGAAGAAGTTCACCGGCAGCCGCTGAATGTGCGCGTACACATCGGTCCGCAGCTTCTGGATAACCCGGTTGGCTGCCGATTGCAGCCAGTAGGTTCGGCCGAATACCGTAATCATGGACACCAGCAAGCAGATCAGGAACAGGCCGACCAGCTTGTAGATGCTGGGAAGCTCTGGCTTGTAAAACTCGAATAATTCATTTGTGGACAAGGGTACAGCCGGGTACCGGAGCTGCTCCTGCCCTGCGGTGATCGTCAGCATTCCGTTCTCATAAGAGCGGGTACCGTCAACCCGCGTCACCGGCTCTTGGATAAAGTAGAAGCTGCGTCCCGCTTGGAGGATCCGCACCTCCTGTCCGCGTGCTTCACCGACCGTGAAGCGGTCCTCGCGCTTGTAATAGGTCCCTTTATATTGTGCAGCCCCATCCGCTTCCTTGCTCTCATAATACGGCTTCTCGATGGCAAGGATATGGTCGTCAATCATCGTCTTGGCGATGAACGGGCCGGCGAGCTCTGCAGCGACACCGATCGCAAGCAGGAGCAGCGCCGTGATGAAGGTGCCTTTAGCCGTTAAGGCATATCGGAACAGCCGCTTGGCAATTCCGGAATCATTGGATATCGTTGTATCGTTTGGAGTCAATTATGACACCTCCTCGGAGGTCAGATTGTTTTCCACCTGCTGGCGTTCATATTGCTCGCGGTACCAGCCGCCAAGCGCCAGCAGCTCGTCATGGGTCCCCTGCTCGATAATCCGGCCGTCCTCAAGCACGACGATGAAGTCCGCATGCTGTACCGCCGACAAGCGATGGGTCGAGATCAATGTTGTTTTGCCTGCGCGCTTGCTTCGGATATTCTCGATAATTCTCGCCTCGGTTCTGGCATCGACCGCCGAGAGGGAGTCATCCAGAATCAGAATTTCGGGATCGCCGATAAAGGCTCGGGCAAGGGAGACGCGCTGCTTTTGGCCGCCGGATAAGGCCACGCCCTTCTCGCCGACGAGCGTGTCGAGTCCGTCGGACAGCGTGACAAGGTCCTTATCGAATGCGGCAGTCGTGATCGCCTCCATAATGAGCTCGTCACTGGCGTCCTTTTTGCCGAATTGGATGTTCTGTCTCACGGTTTTGGAGAACAGAATTTGCTCCTGGGGAACATACCCGATCCAGCTGTGCAGCTTGTCGGCCGCAAGCCTCTCGATCGGAACGCCTCCGATCAGAATATCTCCGGTTCCGGTCGGATATTCATGCAGAAGCTGCTTAAGCAGCGTCGATTTGCCGCTGCCCGTTCGTCCGACGACGCCGAGCGTCTGGCCTTTCTGCAGCGTGAAGCTGATATTTTTCAAATTATCGATGGATGAGGTCGGATAGCGGAACGTAACGTCTCGGAAACGGATCGAGTCCGGCTGATCAAGGTCAACGGGCTGTTCGGGATCTGGGACGTCCGGCGGCGTATTGAGCGTTTCATTGACACGATCCAGGGACGCATTGCCCCGCTGCATGATATTGATCAGCTCGCCGATTGCGAACATCGGCCAAATCATCATCCCCAGGTACATATTGAACGATACGAGATCCCCGAGAGTGATTTGGTTATGAAAGACCAGGTATACGCCATAGGCCAGGCTGATCACATAGCTCAGTCCAATGGAAAAATTAATCGTCGGCTCGAATAGAGCGTCAACCTTGGCTACGGCCAGGTTTTTTCGGTAGACATCATCCGTGATATCCTGAAACCGCTTCTGGTCTGCGCGTTCCTGCACATACGCCCGGACGACCCGCACGCCGGCGACGGATTCCAGCACCTGATCGTTCATATCGCCGAACGCGTCCTGCGCGAGCGTATAGCGTTTATGGATCGCTCTTCCATAGATCACCATGCCGACGGCGATGATGGGAAGCGGGAGAATGGCAGCGAGCGTCAGCTTCCAGCTGACGATAAAGCCCATCGCAAACAGAACTACGATCAAATAGATCGTGGAGTCGGTCATGACGAGCATGCCGAATCCGGCCGTGGCCGCAACGGAACGAAGATCGTTCGTTGCCTTGGCCATCAAGTCCCCGGTCCGGTTCCGTTCGAAGAACGGAGGCAGCATTCGCAGCAGATGATTCATATACCGGGTCCGGAGCAGACGCTCCACGAGATTAGCGCCTCCGAACAGGCGGTGCATCCATATGTAGGTCGCTCCATAAACGATTGCAACAATCCCGAGAATCAACAGGATATATTTGACCAGGGAGGCCCAGGTAATGGAGCTGCTGACGATGTCGTCAATCGCGTCTCCGAGCAGCAGCGGCGGCAGGAGCTCGATCAGCCCGCAAAAAATGAGGAAAAACAATCCGATTAAGTATCGTTTCCGTTCACGCTTGAAAAACCATCCTAAATTTCGAAGTACGGCAAACATGGTATCCCTTCCTTTCGTATGCAGGTTTTCTGCAGCCGATCATCTCTAAAAACCAAAAAAAGCACATCATCCGATGACGGACGATATGCTTATTCAATCTTTAACCTATCATACGCACGGTGATCGAGGCCTTTCGCGCGCGGTTAGACCTGTTTATCGGCGGACAAGAATCCGGATGAACAAGGCTTCATGATGACGATGCAGCACGAACGGGGAGCCGAATCATATTCAATTGTAGGATCTTCAGATCAAACAGGACATCCATGCCAATTGGATTCAACATGAGGCTCACCCTTTCTTCGTAATTTTACAATAAATTCAAATCGATCTCGTATGGAGTGAATTGTAACACCATATTCTGGAGTGTGTCAAACCTAAATTTTGGGTTTCCGCGCTCGGGATCAAGCTCAATCCGTCATCAATTTGTTATCAAAATGGATTTGTAACCTAACGTATGTTTGCGTTATTATGTTAATACGTACATGGTATTAACATTAGTGACCGTATCTTCGGCCCATCGGATGAAGAGATGTTGGACCGGAGGCTGTCGGATAATGACTTCTGGAGAAGGGGGCACAGCAAATGCAGATTCAAGTCAGCGATGAGGCGGCGCGTTGGTATAGAAAGGAACTGGACCTTCAGCCAGGCACATACGTGCGCTTCTTCCCGCGGTATAGCTCAGGCGGCGGGCTGCATCCCGGATTTTCGCTTGGCATTTCCGTCGAGGAGCCGAGATCCCCGGGATTGACCGAGCAGTCGGAAGAAGTCACATTTTATATGGAGGAGCAGGACCTCTGGTATTTGAAGGGCTATACGCTGCACGTCACATATGAGGAATCACAGGATGACATTTCGTATATTTATGAAGAAGAGGGCGCAGTGAATTGATCGCATAGGAATATACTGCAGCGCTGTCTAGGGAAAGGAGGTTCCCGGGATGAACGTATATCACCGCGATATTCGCCAATATATCGGCAAGCGTTCGGTGGTCCGCGTAAAGGCGGCTGTGCTCGTGCTGAATGAGCATGGAGAGCTCCTGCTTCTGAAGCGGCAGAACAGGGACGTATGGGGACTTCCAATGGGGAACCTGAAGCCTGGCGAAGCCCTTGAAGATACCGCTTCCAGAGAGCTGTGGGAGGAAACCGGGCTTACCGCGGACGAGATGCGGCTGCTGGAGCTGGTATCCGGTCCGGAGTACATGAAGAAGCATCTTGGCGGCGATGAGGAATACTACGTTATTGGCCTCTATGAAGCAACCGGTCTGCGCAGCGCGATTCAATTGTCGATGGATGCGGAAATCTCGTTGAAGTTTTTTAATCGGGAGAATTTGCCCCAGATGGATAAGATTACAATCCGTTTACTTGACAAAGCCAACAAGGCAAAGGAAGCTCCATAGCGGGCTGCTGCAAGGAAAAGCAGCGTATTTCCGCAACAGCAAGAGGGGGAAGGCCTCCAGGGGCCTTGCCTCTTGTCTGTCTATATGTGGATTGCCGCTGGCGCAGCGGCAATGGCCAGGCGAACATTTGGATAGCTCGAATTCAAAAATTCCCCGTACGGGGAATTTTTTTCAGTCAAGATCCTATTCGAATGTTGTGATACAATGGCTGAAGCCTGTCCGTTCAAGACCGGGCCTTAAGACATCGGCACTTCCAGGGCGAAATCGAAATCATCGATATCGTACACCTGAACGGGAACCGCACTGTCCACGATCCGCTGAATCAGCTCGAACTGGTCGGTCAGGATCGGCGCTTCGGCCTTTTGGGAAGCGAGCAATAGCTCGGTTTCGATCGGATCGAAGGCCTCTCCGTAGGTTGCGGTATCCAATGTATTCATCACCGTTACGGTCGTGGATTCCCCTACGGGAATCATCGGGCTCTTCGCCCAAGGCACCTGAAGGGCGCGGTCGATCTTCTTCTTGTTCAGCGGCTCCTCGAAATAGGAGATGAGCTCACGGATCTTCATCTTGACGTGCTGATCATCATCGGTATTGTTCATGAGCTGCTCCTCGCTGGCATGGAGCTCGTATAATTCCAATATGGTTGTATACGGTATGATGTATTCGACGGGCCTCGGCGGTACCAACAATTGGCCGTAAATGGCCAGCATGACCGCTTCCGTCACGAAAACTCTGGTCATGAAAGAAGTCCTCCTGCGTGACATGATACATTTAATAAGTTTAGAACTAATAAAGCATTGAAGGACTTAAATGTCAACCGCTCTTTACCGAACAACCGGGTGGATTGCATAAGAAAGGGGCTGTTATTTCGTTTGAAATCATGGAAAATTTACTATCCATTCGTTAAGCCTTATATGAAATGGATCATTCTGACCCTCGTGATCGGGATGATTAAATTCGGGATTCCGCTGCTGCTCCCGATGATCATGAAGTATGTCGTGGACGATCTTCTGATCGACCAGCAGCTGTCCGTCGCGCAGAAGATCGAGCAGCTCATGTGGATTCTCGGCGGTACCTTGGTGGTATTTGTTGTCATCCGGGGCCCCGTCGAGTATTTCCGGCAATATTTCGCACAGTTCATTACAAGCCGGATTCTATTTGATATGCGCAACCGGCTGTACGCTCATCTGCAGCGCCTGTCGCTGCGCTATTATCAGAATACGAAGGTGGGAGAGGCGATTTCCCGCTTCATTAATGATGTGGAGCAGTCCAAAAACCTGGTGGAAGTCGGCATGATGAACATTTGGCTGGACATTTTCACGCTGCTCTTCGTGCTGGTCATCATGTTTGTCATGAATCCGGTGCTGACGCTGGTAGCCATTGCGGTGCTCCCGCTGTACGGATTAGCCGTCAATCTGCTGTACAAGCGGCTGAAGAAGCTGACGAAGGATCGCTCCCAGGCGCTGGCGGGCATTCAGGCTTACTTGCATGAGCGCATTCAGGGGATATCCGTCATTCGCAGCTTTACGCTGGAGCGTTACGATCAGAAGAAATTCGAAGGCATCAACGGTAATTTCCTGAAAAAGGCGATGGCGCAGACGCGCTGGAACGCGCTCACCTTCTCGGTGATCAACACGCTGACCGACATCGCGCCGATCCTGGTGATCGGCTACGGGGGCTACCGGGTCATCCAGGGCGATTTGACCCTGGGGACATTTGTTGCCTTCTTCGGATACCTGGACAGGCTGTATGCGCCCCTGCGGCGTCTGATTAACTCTTCGACGGTGTTGACACAGGCCTCCGCATCGCTGGAGCGCGTCAAGGAACTGATGGACGAGCCCTACGACATCGTCGACCGCCCGGATGCCAAGGAGCTGAAGAAGGCGGGGCAGATCGATTTCGACCGCGTGTGGTTTCAATACAATGACAACGCGGGATGGGTGCTTAAGGATATCAGTTTGACGATCAAGCAGGGGCAGACGGTCGCCTTCGTCGGGATGAGCGGCGGGGGGAAATCCTCGCTAATCGGCTTGATTCCAAGATTCTACGACGTGCAGCAGGGCGCGGTCAAAATCAACGGACATGATGTCCGCAGCTTGACGCTGGACAGCCTGCGCGGATCGATCGGCATGGTGCTCCAGGATAACTTCCTGTTTAGCGGAACGGTCCGGGAGAATATCCTTTTCGGCAACCCGGAAGCGGGCGAGGAGGAGATCATCGCTGCGGCGAAGGCGGCGAACGCCCATGATTTTATTACCCAGCTGCCGCAGGGCTATGATACGGAGGTTGGCGAGAGGGGCGTCAAGCTGTCGGGCGGACAGAAGCAGAGGCTTGCCATTGCCCGCGTCTTTCTTAAGGATCCGGACATTCTTGTACTCGACGAGGCGACCTCCGCGCTGGATCTGGAATCCGAGCATCTGATCCAGCAGGCGCTGCAATCGCTGACCAATAATCGGACCACGCTCATTGTCGCGCACCGTTTGTCAACGATTACGCACGCCGATCAGATCGTCGTGCTGGAGAACGGCCGGATTACCGAGCAGGGCACACATGCCGAGCTGATGAATCTGGACGGCAGCTATGCCCGGCTGTACAATGTGCAGCATCTTGAAGCATAGGAGAAGAACTTGAATAAGACCCGTTTCCATGGCCTGCGCGGCAAGGGAAGCGGGTCTTTGTTGTTTATGTTTGATTCTATTGGCTTTATGGTATGCGTGCTTGCCTGTTTGAAATCCTCAGGGCTCAGGGCGTCTTGAGTACCGTCTCATACGTCGTCTGGATGTAGTCCAGTGTTTGATGATGCAAGACGATGTTATGGACGAGGGTGACAAGCATAAATACGATCATGACACCGGTCAGCAGCTGCTTGGCCAGGCCTTGGTGCAGCTTCGAAATCAGCATGGCCGCCAGGACGAATACCGCGAACAGATAATGGCCTGCGTACAGGTACATATCATAGGAATAGGTTGCCAGCCCGAAGCCGATAACGACATGCAGCAGAATGCCGAACATAATGTATACGATGAAGGCCCAGGCATTCCGCGTCCTCAAGCCGCTTACAAAAGCCAGAATAGCGAGCGCCAGCAGGCCGAAACCGATGATGTTGACGTAAACCGGGTAAGGCTTGGTCAAATCGGTCGCGAACGCGGCGATGCCGGGATCGATCATGGCCATCTCCGGGGAGAGGATCGGGCTCACCAGCAGCATATGAAAAACACGGGCATGGTGCGAAAACGAGAAAGGCGCCACGTAGCTGAAAGCCCCGTTCTGCATGCTTGAGAATACATTTCCAATCCATGTCTTTCCGGAGAATACGAAATACTGTATCAGCGTCGCACCGGCCACCAGCGCGGCAAATACGAGCAGGGTGTACAAGAGCCGGCTCCATATCGAATAGCGCCGCCGGTCAAACAAGCTGATGAAGAATGCGCCGAAGAAGGTTGCCACATTCGTAGAGGTAATTCCGAAATTAAGCAGTCCCCATGCAGCGTTAGCCGGCACGCTGAAGCGTTCCTCGATCCGGCAATAGTGCAGATATGCCGCTGAAAGGATGATGACAAACTGTGCATAGGCATAGGAGTCGGGAATCAGCGCGGTAAAAATCGTATACGAGCTGATGCCGAAGAAGACCGCCATAATGGAGGCTAGGAGCCAGCCGGCGCCGATCCGGCGGATGAGATAATACAGAATCGCCGCACTGCATGCATTCATGATCGATTGAATGATCAGAAAGGGCAGATTCGATTTGCCGAACAGGAAGGTTAGCGTTCCGGTCAAGAAATTGATAAGCGGGTGAATAATGGTGACATTTTCGGGCCCGTACTGCATGGAAGGGTCGAAGTTGAACAAATTCAGCTGGAACGGCGCTCCGTAAAACGGATTATGCGGGGCAAGCAAGGCTGCGTTGTCCCTTATGTATGAAACAAATGGGATGTTCATATAGAAATACAGCACCGCAAGGCATGCAGCCAATCCGATAGCCGTGTAGTTATCGCGTTTATTTCGAAACAGATAGCTCAGAAAAGACATGTTCACATTCCACCATTCATCAATAGTCAAGATTTGTTCTCACAAGTGTGCTCACGATACGAGGAGCAATAAACCGGAGATGATAAAAGCGACGCCCGCAATTTTCCGGATGCCGACGGTCTCTTTGAACACCAGTTTGGCAAAGATCAGCGCCCACAGAAAAGTCAGCGCATTGGCCGGCATGACAAGCGTGTAAGGCAGCTGGCCAAGCAAATAGATGTTAAGCAGCGCACCCAGACCATAGCTGACAAACCCGGCCAGGAGCAGCTTGAGCTGCTTGTTCGCCGTGAAGGCTTTAAACAGCACGCTCCCCAAGGACCCGAAAAGCGTCATAACCAGCAGCAGGGCATAAAGGATCCATTCATTTTTCATAGGAGGTTAAGGTCACCCCGATTCCCAGCAGAGCAACAGCCGCCAATTTTTTGATGCTTAAAGGCTCATCCAGGAAAAACTCGCCGTAAAACAGGGCCACGATGTAGCTGATGGACATCAGCGGGTAGGCAACCGACAGCTTTTCCAAGGAAAAGGACTTGATCATGAGCAAGGCGCCGAGACCGTAACAGATAAATCCGATGGCCATGTACCACAGATTCGAATGGCCCCACTTCCAGAACAATTGCCCGGTCGCTGTCAGAATGGCCGACAGGATCATCAGTCCCTTGCCGAGATGGCGCGGCGCTTCCATCGCTTTTAGTTGTTCCATATTAATCCCTCGCATCCATGGGCGGATTTATGATTGATCAAGTATTTATGCTTGACCAAGCCCAGCATGGGCAAATCGGACAGCGAATCGGAATACGCGCAGGACTGCTCGTAGTCAATCTCAAGGCCGATCTCCTCCAGATATTGCCGGATGCGAACGACCTTCTCCTCCCCTTTGCAATTTTTCCCCTCGATCATCGAGGTGAAGCGTCCGTGGCGGGACGTCAGCTTTGTGGCGATCACATGATCGACATAGGGCAATTCGGTGAAAAATCTCATATAAGCATCCGGCGATGCGGTCACGAGCAGGACATGGAAGCCTTTATTTTTCTTGTCCTTCATGACCTTGACCGCTTCCGGATACATAGCTGGCAAGATTTTAGTCCGATAGAAATGCTCAAGGTCCGAATCGTCCAGGTGGTGAATGGCATGAAAATATGCGCTCTTGGCCTGCTCAGCCGGCATCATTCCCGCTTTATACAGAACAGAATGCAGCACAACCTTAAATAGGTGCGGAGCCGAGGACGGTCGCTTTCTCCATCCGTAGAGAAGAAATTGGAACATGGAGTCCGTATGGATCACCGTTTTATCAACATCGAAAATCGCAAATTTTTGCTTCATAGGTCATTCCTTCTATTAAGACGTATAGATGCTATTCAAAGTTCACTAATATTACGACGACGCTGATCACGTACAAGATCACGGTGACCAGGATGTGGCGATCCTCCAAGAGAACCTTGTCGGGGGCACCGCCTTTCTTCTCGATGTGAATCAGGTACAGGTAACGGAACATGCCGTAGATGACGAACGGAATTGTCCACATGAGATGGACGGTTCGGCCCGAAGTAAAGGTGAACAGGGAGTAGCTGATGATCGTTGCCGTCGTCACGATACTGCTCATCTGATCTAACAGGTCAAATGAGTAATGATCCAGCACTTTACGATGGGAGCCAACATCGTTCTGCAGCAAATAAAGCTCATGGCGCCGTTTACCGATTGCTAGAAACAGGGAGAGGAGCATCGTGCACAAGAGGAACCACGGCGTAAACGGCACATGGATGACAAGGCCGCCCGCAATCGCCCGAAGCACGAACCCGGCCGCTATGATCATAATATCAATGATAACGACGTGTTTCAGCCGGAAAGAATAGGCGACGTTCATCGCAAAATAGAGCAGCAGCAGACCTGTGAACAACGGGTTCAGAAGGTAAGAAACCGCCAGAGAGACGATGAGCAGCAACGCGCCAAATACAAGGGCCAAATTCGGCGGGAGTTCGCCGGAAGCCATCGGTCGGAATTTCTTTACAGGGTGGTTCCGGTCCGCCTCGCGGTCCGCATAGTCATTGATAATATAAACGCAGCCGGACACAAAAGACAGCAGAAAAAAGCCGATTACGGTATCCAGCAGCGTGCGGGCATGCACCGTTTCGAATGAGAATAATGGAGCTGCAAAAATGAGTAAATTTTTCGTCCACTGCTTCGGTCTGAGCTGCCTGAAGAGAAGGAAAGGAAGCCTTCTCGCAGGAGCGGCGGACGATTCCGTATTTGTTGACGACAATGGGATTACCTCCTGGATCTAACGTTATGCATAAGCTGAGGGAAGAAGAGACTTCATAAAATACGATAGCTATCATACCATAAATTTGCCTTTGAATGGAAATGATAGGTTTGCATAAATACAAATCGAAAAGCCTCCCTACGTTAAGTAAGACGGTAAGGAGGCCAAACTTGTTTCATTCTATGATCAGTGATCCAGCTGGATATCCGTTCAGGATTTGCCGATCAACAGGGATAATAATCCAGCTGCAATCAGCGGGCCGACCGGGACGCCGCGGAATAACGCGACACCGAGCACGGTCCCGATCAGCAGACCTGCGACGACGGTCGGGTTGCTCCCCATCAGGGTTGCTCCCCTGCCCCCAAGGTAAGCGACAAGCATGCCTACGGCAATGGCAAGAAGCGACTTCCAGTTCATGAACGATTGGCCGATCGACGCAAGACTCATCTTCCCGCTAGCCAGCGGAGACATGACGCCAATGGTCAATATAATGATACCGATCGTAAGGCCGTATTTCTCAAGCCATGGGAAGGCTTGGTGAAAGCCGGTCACCCGGATCAGCAAAAGGGCGAGCATCGCGATGGTTACGGCCGAGTTGCTGCTGATAATCCCGAGCGCAGCCATGGCAAGCAGGATGAGGGAGGTTACATCCATACGGAATCACTCCTTATTAGCTTAGCTTTGTGCTGTAGCATTCAAGTGCTGTGCGATTAACCGCCCATGATAACGGCCGGTCTCGATAAAGACCTCGTTCGCGTTGCGTCCGGAAGCGATTACCCCGGCCACATACAACCCGGGCACGTTCGTTTCCATCGTCTCGGGGTCGTACAGCGGCTTCTCCATACCTTCATCCAATTGAACGCCGGAGGAGGAGAGGAGCTTGCGGTCCGGACGGAACCCCGTCAAGGCGAGCACAAAGTCGTTATCCAGCCGAAGCTCTTCGCCTTGGTCGGATTGGATCCGGACCGAATCCTCCGTAATTTCAATGACGCGGGACTGCAGATAGAGGTTGATATGCCCTTTCTGCACCATGCTGTCGAACAGCGGGCGAACCCAAGGCTTGATGTTTTCGGATACGGCTTCGCCCCGATAAACCATCGTGACCTCCGCGCCGACACGGATCAGCTCCATCGCCGCATCCACGGCCGAGTTGCTGCCGCCGATAATAACGGTCTTCATTCCGGCATACGGATGGGCTTCGCGGAAGTAATGGGTGACCTTCTCCAAGTCTTCACCGGGGATGCCAATATAATTCGGATGATCGAAATATCCGGTTGCAATGACGACGTGACGGGCTTGCCGCACGTTCTCTTCGCCGTTTCGCCGGCGAGTGCGGACAATGAAGCTGCCGTCTGGCTGCTTAGCAATGGTCAGGGCCTCTTCATATGGCGATATTTTCAGATCAAAATGTTTGGCAACGCGGCGGTAATAGGCGAGAGCCTCGTGCCGGTAAGGCTTGTCATTCGATATGGCAAACGGAATATCTCCGATTTCGAGCATTTCAGCCGTACTGAAAAATTGCATATGCGTCGGGTAGAGGTAAATGGAATGAACGACATTATGCTTATCAATAATTTCGCAGTCGAGTCCCTGGCGGCCGCATTCGATCGCTGCTGCCAGTCCGCAGGGGCCTGCACCGATAACAAGAACATCTAGCATGGTGATCCTCCTTATGTATATACCTTGCGCTTTTCATCAGCATTATAATCCTACAGCAAATGAAGGGATAAATCCAGGTTTGGCGCCGCGTCCTGCCCCGGATGAGAGGTTTTTGACGGATGGACAAGCCTCATTAAGAGGTGGATGAGGTTAAATTGAGGGTTGATAAACGAAACAAATTAGATTAATATCAAATTAGACATACATTAAATTAAAAGATGGTTAAAACTGTTGAACACCAAAGAGGAGGAAAAGCCATGAAATCATCAACCAACGAAGCATATAAGGCATCCGTCATCAACAACTTCATGACCCGCGAAGGGAGGCTCCGGCACATCCCGGCGCAATACAAGAAGAAGCTGGTCATTTTGGAGCATCTAGTCGAGCAGCTGGAAGAAGGGAGAGTTTATCCCGAGAAGGAAATCAATGCTTATATTCAAAGGTTTCATGAGGATTATGCCACGATCCGCCGCGAATTCATCGTTCATGAATACATGCGCAGGGACAAGGAAATGTATGTGCGAAATCCGCGGGAACGCTGGACCAAGTGGGAGGAGGTGTAGGAGCCGTCAGCATAGCTAACCGCGCATAGATCAAGCGCTGCAATCTCCGTTTCTATCCAACTGAATGAGAAGCGGCTGGAATGCATCAAAAAAACCACCTTCATAGGCGAGGCGCCCAAGGAAGGTGGTTATATCGATATATAACAAGGGAATGTTATCGAAAGGATATAAGTCCGTTTAGAAGCCGGCAGCCGCTTTTTTCACAAGCTCCAAGCCGGATTGCACGATAGCTTCCGCTTCTTGAGGGAATTGGTTATGGCCTTCGATGATGAGCGTTTCGATATCCTGTACGCCCCATTGGCGAAGGTTGCGGACCACGAAGTTCACAGCCATTTCGGCAGCGGCCATCGGTCCTTCGGAATAGTTGCCTCCGCGTGCGTTAAGCAGAACTGCTTTCTTGCCTGTCACGAGTCCCACAACACCTTCCGGCGTATACTTGAAGGTTCTGCCGGCTTGGTTCAAGTAGTCGATATAAGTATGCAGCACAGCAGGCACCGTCATGTTCCACAGCGGGAAGGCAAACACGATTTTGTCCGCGGCCAAAAATTGATCGATATATTTCGTAACGTTGGCAGCGGCAGCCTGTTCTTCCGGCGTTGCCTCGATCCCGCGGGAAGCCTTGAACATCCCGTTGATCGCGGTGCTGTCATAGTAAGGAAGATTCTCGGCGAACAGGTCGAGCTCCGTAATTTGGTCATCCGGATGATTCGCCTTGTACGCGTCCAAAAACTCATGGTACATCTTTACGCTTACCGATTGATCGATAGCTCTGTTGTTGGCTTTGATAAATAGTACGTTAGACATGTATGAAAACGCTCCTTGTTGTAGTTTGACTTTACAAAGTATAGTATATTACCTTTAGATTGTTTGTCAATGACGCCTACTGGAGAATGCGAATGTCACCGGAATGAGTTTCCACCTGGATCGTATCCGTTGTTTCCCCTGGAGAATCCGGGGCATCCACAGAGCCTGAATGGGACGTGAGTTCATAGACGCCCCGGAATGCCGTATCCGGCCGAACGTTTACATCGCCTGATCTGCATAGAATGCTGACGGGAGAGCTTCCAATCAGTCCCAAATGGATATCGCCTGAAGTCAGGCTGACGTCGGCGGGACCTTCCAGATCTTTCAACCGGATGTTGCCCGATCGATTCGTGACGGAGGTTGTTGCCTGTATCCCAGTGCCTTTGATATCGCCGGATATGTTCTCGATGATCAGCTGATCGGCGCTTATCTGATTCAGAACGAGATCGCCAGAAGTCAGTGAGATGTCGATTCGTTTGGATGAGACGCCATTCAAGCGGATATTGTTCGATAAGGAGGATACCATCAGCTCTTCCAGCTCCTTGTCAGCGGGGAGAGAGACCGTCAGCTTCCCCTTGGGGAAGCGGAAGTTCACGCCAAGAAACTCGATGGTCTGAGGCGTGGTCAAATCGAGATCGATTTCGGAGCCTGCCGGATTGAAAGCATTTAGGATATCCGCATGCTCTTGCTTAACCGTTCCTTCAAATGAAATGGAACTGGTATTATCGCTGCTTGTTTCGAATTCGATCTCCGTCGCGAAGCCGCTGGACAGCCTGAACTGCTTGAGCGCGTCAGTGTCGTTAAGCTCCCATCGTTTCTCATAAACAACCAGATCCTCGTCGAATCTGAATTTGTTCACGGCCATCCCGGCGATGCCAATGAGGATCAAAACAGCCGCAAGGCCAAACAGTGATTTCTTGATCATCGCATGTCACTTCCCTTCATTACACGGACATTCCAGCTCGAGTAGCCCCGGGTAAGATGGGAGAGCCGCCGAAAGATGGAACGGGCGCCATACACAAGCAGGATGCCGACACCGACCAAGGATACCGACAGAAACAATTTAGCCGGATAAAAGCTGCCGTTAATGATATATTCCGCAAGCACAAGCGCGGGACTGATCAAGCATGCCAGCACCAAGGCTGCAACGGCTATCGCAAACGACCATAAGGCAGCGATGAGCGGATAGGCGATCATGCCGCAGAAAACGAGGCCGATGCAAGCCGCTATTTTTCCGATGGAGGTTGGATTCTTCCTTGCTGCCGAAGGCAGCCCGATATCTTCAATATATCCGCCGCTTAGCGCATCCCTCACAATCTCAAACGGATCACCGAGCTCGCGGGCAATCTCCTCCTCGGTGCGGCCGTTATGCAATCCGAATATAAAGTGGGATTCCACGTCTTGAATCAGTTCCCGGCGTTCATCGGCAGGGAGCGCCGCTAGGCGCGATTCCAAAATCGAAATGAACTGTTGTCTTGTCATATTAATTTCCTTCCTCGATCAGATTGGTCACATTGCTTACAAAAGCCTTCCATTCCTTTACCATGGCTTTCATATAAATCACTCCGCTGTCGGTAAGCCTGTAATATTTACGGGGCGGCCCCTCGCTGGATTCCTGAAGATAAGTCGTGCAATAGCCCTCATTCACGAGACGGCGAAGGAGCGGATAGAGAGCCCCTTCGGCCACCTCGATGTGCCGCGAAACGGCTTGCGCCAGCTCATAGCCGTATTGATCCTTGCGGCTGATGAGCACCAGGACGCAGAGCTCAAGCACTCCTTTTTTGAACTGGACGCTCACATCCATGCAAAAAGAGCCTCCTTTCTGTTGAATGAATGTCTGTGATGTACATTCGGTAGTAATTATTGTTCAGTAGCTGACAACAATAAAATACCATTAGGTACTGAATAATGCAAGATACTGATCAAAAAACAGCCTGGCTATGTTAAACGTCAAAAACGGTCGAACCTTTGGAAGCTTTGTTAGAAGGGAAGAAAGCCGTTTGAGCTTAAAAATGCGGGGTTAATAGAAGTTAACAGGGCATGATTTCAGACGTTCGTTGTTCCAAATCAATCATGGAGGGATGGTTGTATGTCAATCGATCGATTTATCCTCATGAAGCTGGCGAGTTGCAGAGGGAAGACAACGAGAATGAACCTTGTCAAATTGTTTCAAATTCGAATTCAGAGAGCACAGATGGCGGAGGAGCGCCACTTGAGGTTATAATAGAAGAAAAAAAGGGGCTACCCCTCTTAAAAGAGGGATAGCGCAAGAGAGTCGTTTTCACTTTTGCTGTGAAGAATTGCCTCGGATCCTTCGATCTCAATGCTGATGAGGGAGTTGAGGCATTTTTTCAGCGCTTTTTTTCCATTGCGGATTTTATTGTCAAGGGCGCTAGTCAGCAGTTTAAGCACCTTCTGTACCGGCTGCTTGCTATCTGTCGTAAAATAGACGGGAACCGGTCTGTTTTGGAACATTATCAGTGTTCTCATATCAATCACCTCACGAAAACTTATTTCATGATATTTGCATTATAAGTTGCCAATCTTAAAATAACCTTAAATTCATAGAATTAATCAGCATCAATTTTATGAGATTGACAGTTTTGTGAACAGCGCGTTCCTGCCCCATTGGAGGCGGAAATCCATTATAATGGATACACATTTAGTTCATTGGAAGCATGCATAATCACCCAAAAATAGGAAATGGGGATTATGTCACAAATTGACAGAGCGATCTCTAGAATGATATAGTTACAATAATGTAACTATTTTTTATATCTAATGATATAGGTGTTTCGGCTTTGCGCATGGAATATTCAAAAGAATGATGTTGAATTTGAAAGGCAGGGTTGACCGGATGATTCTTACCGTAATCAGCGGGCGTAACGAAGAAGAATGGTTTGATATCGATGTTCCAGACGAATGCTCCATCGATCGGCTGGTCGAGCTGCTGGGCTTGCGTTTGTTTCATGGACCGTCGGGGGACGGCATTCAATATATATTGGAAGCGAAGTTTCCGGAAGGCTTGTGGTTCAAGGTCGAAGGCCGTTCAAGCCTTGTCGAGGCAGGATTGAGAGAGGGTTCTTACATCCGCCTGCAGCGGGCATATTCCACCACGACGGAGGAGGCACCCGTCTATGGCAGACGATCGTTGTTTCAAGAAGGCTGAATTTGGGTAAATAACCCCTTGGTTTTGGATGAAACAGCCCGGATCAAAAAAAACATACATACTTAATGAACCTACCAGACCAGATGCTCTCGATTAGGAGGAAAGTGACATATGAACGTGTTATATCAACGTTCGCCGCGTATTAAACCGGCTTTACCCGATGAAGACTTGGAGATATTGAGGCCGCCTTCCGAGCCCAGCAAGCCCTCCTTCTCCTTGATCTCGATTATCATTCCGGTCATTATGACGGCTGCGACGATCGGATTTTATATTTATATGAATATGAGCGGCAAGGTTGGAAATCCCAACTTTATGATGTTCCAGATGCTGTCCATCTTTATGATGCTGACCTCGTATACGCTGCCGTTTTTTATGTATTTAGGCAACAAGAAGACGTATCAGAAGAAGCTTGAGGAGCGCAATCAGAAGTATCGGGCCCAGCTGGAACTCCATCGGGAAGAGCTCAAGGAGCGGCAGAAGGAGCAGGTCGAGACGCTGTTCGATATTCACGGTGATCCCGGCGTGTGCTTTCATGTTGTGAAGAACCGCAGCAGCAATTTGTGGGAGCGTTCCCCGGAGGATTCGGATTTTCTCGAAGTTTGCGCCGGCAAAGGCCAAGTGCCGTTCCGCATCCGGGTGAAGCCGCCCCGCGCCGACGGGTATGATAAAGACCCGCTGATTGAAGCTGCCGAAAATTTGGCCTCTGAATTTCAAACCGTTGAGGATGCTTCGATCGCGCTTCCGTTATTCGAGTCCAAGGTGATCGGAATCGTAGGAGGCAGAGACCAGGTCTTGAACATGCTGAGGGTTCTTATGGCGCAGACAGCGGTAAGGCACTCTCCTGACGAAGTAAAGATTGCGGCTTTCTATGAAGAGAAGGAGTCCACCGAGTGGCAATGGCTGCGGTGGCTTCCGCATACGTGGGACGATGACCGGTCCACCCGTTATTTGGCGGACCGCCGGAGCAGCGCTCACCAGCTTGCCGACGATATCTTCACGCAGCTGCATCGCCGCAAGAACAATCGCTCCGAATACGGGAACAAGTCCATCGTGACTCCGGCCTATGTGGTCATATTGTCCGGCACTCACCTTATCGAGGAAGAGCCGCTTTTACCGTTGCTTATGGAGGATGGCGAAGCCGTCGATGCGGTAACGATCGTGCTGTCCGACCGCAAGGAGAGCCTTCCGATGCACTGCCAGCTGATTGTGGAGGTGGGCCGGGACCAGGCGGACTATACGGTAAAGAAACCGGACGGCACGGTGTCCCGTCAAGCCTTCCAGCCTCATCACATCAGCCGTGAGCAGATGGAAGCCATGGCGCGCTATATGGCGCCAATCCGGCTCAAACGCTCCTCCGCATCGGATATTCCGAGCATCCTGCCTCTGTTTGAAATGATGGACATTCAACGCATCGGGGATTTCGACGTTTACCGTCGCTGGCAGCAAAACCGTTACCCGGACACGCTGCCTGTTCCGATGGGCGTCCGCGCCGGAGGCAAGAAGATTAATTTGAATCTTCATGATAAAATAGAGCGTCAGGGACATGGGCCCCACGGATTGATCGCCGGAACGACCGGGTCGGGGAAGAGCGAGGTCATTCAATCGATCGTCGCTTCGCTGGCTGCCGAATTCCATCCGCATGATCTTGCGTTCATGCTGATCGACTACAAGGGCGGGGGCATGTCCAATACGTTTGTGAATCTGCCGCATGTCGTGGGCACGATTACGAATCTGGACAACAATCTGATTGAGCGGGCGAAGGTATCGCTCAAGGCCGAGCTCGTGCGGCGGCAGAAAATATTGAATGATGCTGGCAATCTCCAGCATATCGACGAGTATTATAAACATCTCCGCAATCGTGCCGGCGAACCGCTGCCGCATTTGGTCATCATTATCGACGAATTCGCGCAATTAAAGAAGGATCAGCCCGAATTCATGGACGAGCTGATCAGCATCGCCGCAATCGGGCGGACGCTCGGCGTCCATCTGATTCTAGCGACCCAGAAGCCGGCAGGCGTCGTGGATGACAAGATCTGGAGTAACTCCCGGTTCCGCATCTGTCTTCGCGTTCAAAGCGAGGGAGACAGCCGGGATATGCTGAAAATTCCGAATGCTGCCTGGATCAACAAGCCGGGGCGGGGGTATTTCCAGGTCGGCAGCGACGAGGTGTTCGAGGAGATGCAATTCGCTTGGAGCGGTGCTCCTTATGTAGAGGAGATGGACTCCGATGGCGCGATCGTGATCCGTGAGGTGCGTCTGAACGGAAAAACCGAACCGCTGCTTGCTTCCGAACATAGCGTTGGAGCTCAACAGGAGCAGCCGAAGCAGCTTCAAGTGTTTATCGACCATTTGGCCCAAGTGGCCGAGCGGCAAGGAATAGAACGGCTGCAGGGCCCGTGGCTGCCGCCTCTTCCTGAGACTCTGGACCTCGATACCGTCATGGCTGATGTGGAGGAGCCGATGCAGGGCGCAGCGATTGGCCGCAGACCGCTTGAGTCTTATGTAGGAACGGTGGACGATTTACCTAATCAATGCCAGCGTCCGCTGGTCCTTAATTTAGAGCAGGGGCACTGGGCAGTATACGGCATGCCTGGACTCGGGAAGACGACCTTCATTCAGACGATGCTGATGTCGCTGGCCCGGCGCTATACGCCTGACGATTGGCATGGGTACGTTGTTGACATGGGCCGTATGATGCGTGACTTTACGCGCCTGCCGCATGTCGGTGCTGTCATGGCGGCAGAGGAAGAGGACCGGATTAAACGCCTGTTCCGCTATCTTGCGAAAATCGCGGGTCAGCGCAAGGATATGATCGCGGAAGCCGGGGTGAAGACCGTCGCTGCATACCGCAGAGCGTCATCCGAGCCCGTGCCTCAGCTGCTCATCGTCATCGACGGGTATTTGAATTTCCGCAATACGTATACGGAAGAGAACGATATGCTCGAGTATTTGCTGCGTGAAGGTGGCAGTCTCGGCATTACGTTCGTCATTACGGCAAATCGGGTGTCGGATATGTTCGAAAAGGTGCGAAGCAATATTGCTCATGCGGTTTCTTACGAATTGGCCGATCCTGCCGACTACTACTATGCGGTAGGTCGGCCGACGAAGGCGCCGAGCCAGCTGCCGCCGGGCAGGGGCCTCGTCAAAGGCCAGGTGCCGCCGCTAGAGTTCCAGACGGCACTGCCGGCTCCGGGAGAAGAGGAAGGAGATCGCTCTTCGGCGCTCCGCCAGCTCATCCGCGACATCGGGAATTCCTGGCAAGGCGAGGAAGCTCCTCCGATCGAATCCCTGCCGGAGCAGATCCCGCTCCATCAGCTGCTGAAGGTGGACGAGCCGTTCGAACGCGGCGGGATGAATCCGTATGAGGTTCCGGTCGGGGTTGCAACGGACGACTTGTCGCCGTTTAGGATCAATCTCGCGGACGGGCCGCATTTCATCGTTGCAAGTCCGATGGAGGGCGGCAAGACGTCATTCCTGCTGAGCTGGATGCTCGCGCTTGCCTATTACACGCCACCGGAGGCTCTTGAAATATATACCGTGGATACACGGTATGGAAGCAGCGGCCTGAGCCGGCTGAATCATCTGCCGCATGTCCGCGGTCATGCTGAGAATGAAGAGGAGCTGGCCTCCGTGATCTCCGGCCTGCATGAGCGGATTCAGGGCAGGTCCAAAGACGGCGAGGATCCGGCCATCGTGCTTCTGATCGACGATGCCGACGTGCTGAGCAAGCAGCTAAACGATTTTACTTTGAAGGATCAGTTGTCAGCCATTGTAAGGCAAGGGCGGGACCGGAACGTCCATGTTATCGTTGCCGGCGTGCCTGCTGACTTTCCGACATACGGCGTCGACTGGTTTACTGATATAAAAGCGGCGCAAAATGGATTTTTATTCGGGACCCTGGATTCGAACGATTTATCCTTCTTTAGAATTCCTTTTTCCGAATCCGCGAATAGTCCTGGAGGACTAAAGATTCTTCCTCCGGGACAAGGGTACTATGTAAAACGCAAATTTTCCAGAATAAAAGGCGCAATTCCGTTTCATGAAGAGTGGAATGCCCAGAGATGGGTCACAGAAATTCGCGACCGATGGCATGTTGTAGTTTGAGGGGAGGTGGCTCATAATGTTGACAATTCATGCTTCCAAACAAGAAACAATCACTCTGAACGACAAGGAATTCTTCTTCTTGGCTGGAATTATCGGATCGGACAGATTGCTTGGCGTTGAGGATCCCTTTGTCGGGTACTTAACCGAAGAAATCGCAGTGGAATGGGAGAATGCCAAGCAATCGCTGTTAAGCAAGCAATACTTGATACAAGAAGAGGGCGGGGAATTGTCAATTCCTCCTGAAGTATTCTCGAGAGTTGCTATTGCGGGACTTGCGGAGCGTGCCTGCTGGTTGAAATACGAAAATCAGGGTAAGGCATTTGAAGGATATCTGCATGTCACTGACGAACGAGTAATACAAGTGTGCAGAAGCAGTGAAGACGACCGGTGTTATATGCTTAGCGAGCTCGGGACGATTGACCAGGCTTGCGATCAGTTGGTCGAGGATCTTGCGCTCAGCGATCACAACTGGGGGGATATCCCCGCACTCCTGTTAAGCCGTAAGGAGTTCGGCGACATCTACACCTCGGCCTCCTTGCACAGCGGGGAAGAAATCGGTGATCGGCTGGCCCGGTTAACCGATGATGCCGAAGGATCGATAGCACTGGCCAAATGCATGAAGAACAAAATTTCCTCGGGGGAGCTCCAGCTGTCGATTTGGAACGGAACCAGCTGGGAAAGTCAAAATGCAGCGTTTATTGTGAATGAGTCCATGAATTGGCTTCTGCGAATGAGCCTGGAGGGAGACCAGGACTGGCTAACCGCAGCGCCAGCAACCAAAGAGCAGTTTCGTCATATGCTTCTCATGTGGCTGAAACAGTAACAGAGCCCGTATGAAAGGTGAGGACCAATGCGTATTTCTGTCGAGCCGGAATCACTCCGGACGTTAAGCCGTCAGCTGCAGCTCAGCGGCGAAGAATACTTTGCGATGACGAGAAGATTGGGTCAGGCGATGAATTCGCTGATATGGGAAACTTCTCTCAAAGCGGCGGTTATCGATGAGTGGCAGTCTGCCCAGAAGCTGGGGGAGCATCTGGGAGCTCTTCTAGTTCAGCTGGGCAAGCATCTTCAAAACAAAGCGGATCAATTTCAAGAAACGGATCATCAGTACCACAGCATTTTGGAGCATGCGATCATCACGGTGTCCCCTACGGCGCTGTTCTCGGCTTCCGGTATGGAAGACCGCGTTTCCATACTGCCCGAGCATAGCTCGGCCTCGGTCATTTCGAATCCAAGCTCGGTGGCAGCTGCTGTCGGGATGACGAGCGAGGAGAAGGGGAATTCGGTGAAGCAGGCCGCACTGGCAGGACAAAGCTGGACCTTTACGGATCCTTCTTCCCTCAGCATAGCCAATTGATTTCCAAAACTTAGGACGAACGGATAAGATTAGGTTTCAACTTGGGACGTATAGGGTAACTGGAAATTAGGTCTGAGGACATTTTGATAATCCAAGGCCCGTAGGCTAAGATGTCAAGTGTCACCAGAAATTGAATTTCAAGGAGGTTACATACATGGCAGGTCGTATTTTAATTACGCCAGAACAGGTAGAACAAGTAGCAAATCAATTTAAGCAGAGCGGTGAGCAAAGTCAGCAAATCGTTAACAGTCTGACCCAATCCATTAACGGAATGGAAGGACAATGGGACGGTATGACTAAGCAGCGCTTCTTCCAAGAGTTCCAGGAAGCAAGCCGTCTGATGCAATCCTTTGTTCAGACACTTGACAGCATCAGCAACGAGCTGAAGGCGATCGCTCAGAAATTCCGTATGGCGGACGAATCTCGTTAATCCATACAAGGATCTTTTGTTTTATAATAGATTCATAGGGCAGATAAACCGGGTGCCAGACAACCCGGTTTTCTTGCAATCCAGGATCTTTATATAGTGAGAGCCCGCCCCAAGAAGGCGGGTGATGGTGTTTAAGAGAGGGTGATTGTTTCGTGACTTTTCAGCCTAACCCTGGCGACGGAATCGTAATCAATGGTACGGCATATACGGTAGGACAGCATCCTGCCGCCCCTGGCGTAGCCTATGCCCAAGCAGGGAGGCAGGGGATTGTATACCAGCTGATTCCTGTTGACGGTGAGATTTATCAAGCCAAAGCGCTCAAGGTATTTTTTCCTAAATTCAGAATTCCCGCAATGGTATATCAATCCGAGCATCTGGGCAGCTATCAAGAAATGCCGGGTTTGCGGGTATGCAACCGTGAGGTGCTCACTCCCGAAAGAAACGGAGATTTGATAGCAGAATACCCTGATTTGCTGTATGCGGTCATTATGCCCTGGGTCCATGGGTGCACCTGGTTCGATGTGATCAGCGATCAGCGGAATATCGGGCGTTCTGAAAGTCTTATGCTTGCCAAAGCGCTAGCCGCCATCGGCTCAAGCATGGAGCAGCGCGGATTGGCGCATTGTGATCTGTCTGCGCCTAATGTCATGCTTCCGTTTTTTTCGGAAGTGAAGCTGCCGGAAGGAGCGGCCGCCGTAGAGCTTGTGGACGTGGAGCAAATGTACAGCCCCAAGATGGACCGTCCGGACGTCCTGCTTGCAGGGTCTCCGGGGTATGCGGCTCACCGGACGGTGCACAGCGGTTTGTGGAGCGCATATGCGGACCGATTCGCTGGCGCTGTCATTATCGCGGAGATGCTGGGATGGAGCGATCCCGCGATCGTCAACCGTGCCTGGGGCGAAAGCTACTTCGACCAGCATGAGATGCAGACGCCGTGTGAGCGGTATTTCCTGTTGAAAAAATCGCTTGGCCAACGCTGGGGGTCCCGTATCGCCGACCTGTTCGGCAGAGCATGGGACAGCCAGGACCTAAGCAGCTGCCCGACGTTCGGCGAGTGGCTGATCGCTTTGTCCTCCGTAAGCGAAGAGGAAGTGCCGGAAGACCCGCCGGCTGCTGCGGCAGTAGCGGTTGCGGATGCGGATACTCAGGCAAAGCCTGCCGAGTCGTCTTCCGAAAGTCCTGCAGAAGTGCCTGCCGAATTGATGGAATCGCTGGGCATCCAGCCAGGCACCCGGGAAGTTAACGATAACGTGGTTTCCCGGCTGTTTCATCAGGCCCGTGACTTGGAGGCTGCGGGCAATTTGTCCGGAGCGCTGGAAATATTCCGTTCGGCCTATCATTTTGTTAAGAAAGACAGCCCGCTTGAGGTTGAGCTTGCCGCAGCGATCGCAGGTCTGGAGAAGGAGCTGTTTCCTCCGGAGGACCCTGCCGATAAAGGACTAAAGGCGCTGCTGACCTCCCGCAAGTTCATGATCTCCGCGGCTGCGGCGATCGTCATCCTGGCCGGGTCGGCCTTCACGGTTAACCAGATCCTGGCGGAGAAGGCGGAGAGCAAGCAGCTTGAGGCTCAGCGTCTTGCCGAGCAGCAGGCCAAGGAACAGGAGGAAGCTGCACGCAAGCAGCAGGAAGAGGCGGCGAAAGCCGAGGAAGCACGGAAGGCCGAGGAAGCCAAGAAGGCTGAGGAGGCGAAAAAAGCCGCGGAAGAAGCGAAGAAGGCCGAAGAAGCCAAGAAGGCTGCAGAAGCGGCGAAGAAGGCGGAGGAAGCCCGCAAAGCCAAGGAAAGGGCGGAGCTTCAGGCGAAATATGACAGGCAGGCTAAGTATGAGGCCTATCTCGCATCGCTGGAAGAGAAGAAAAAGAAGCAGGAGCTTCAGGAAAAATACGATAAACAGGCGAAATATGAAGCCTATCTTGCCCAGCTGGAAGAGAAGAAGAAGAAAGCCGCGCAGGAGGAGGCCGCTGCCAAAGCGGCTGCCAAGGCTGAGGCGGAACGGAAGGCTAGAGAGCAAGCTGCAGCTGCGCGGGCGGAACAGCTGCAGAAGCAGCGCTCCCAGAATATCGTGGAGCTGGTGGCGCTGTACAATAAAGCGTATAATGCGCAGGTCGCGGGTAATAAGGACCGTGCCAAAAATTTCGCCCGTCAATTCATGACCCTGTACAACAAGGATGCTTCTTATAACCGGACGGTTGGCAGTATGATCAGCCGTCGCAACAATTTGAACAAGTTCTTAGAGGACGACAGCTTCTGGATACCTAAGCTGTAGGAACATTAACTGAAGAATTAGCAGGGGTGAAGGTTTCGCGATGAACTATACCATACAAGCATCACAGCGCACGCCCGCGCTCATTATATACCTGATTGATATCAGCGCATCGATGAATATGCTCATGGAGGACAAGAGGCGGATCGACGTCGTTTATGAAGCTTTGTCTCTAGCCATCCGGCAGATGGTATTCCGTTCGACGAAGGGGAACCGGCTTACACCGCGTTACCGGATTGCGATCCTGGCATACAGCGATGATGTATACGATTTGCTGGGCGGCATTAAAGGCATCGATGAAATTGCGGCCATAGGCTCCCTGCCGGATTTGACGCCGAAGCGGTTCTCCGATTCGGCAAAGGCCTTTTCGCAAGCAGAGAAAATCTTGCAGATGGAAATTCCGAATATGCAGGATTGCCCTGCCCCGCTTGTGTGCCATATGACCGACGGCGTTTCAACGGGCGAGGATCCGGAGCCGATCGCCCGCCGGATCATGAGCATGAGCGTTCCGGACGGGAATGTCCTTGTGGAGAATATCTTTATCTCCGACCATCTGATGAGCCAGCCGATAGCGGAGCCGCGCCGCTGGAAGGGCATACTGCCAGACACTCCGCTCGAGGACGAGCACGCCCGCAAGCTGAAGATGATGTCTTCGGTGCTTCCTGAGAGCTATCGGGAAATGCTGGTGGAGGCGGACTATCAGCTTAGCCCGGGGGCTTTAATGATGCTTCCCGGAACATGCTCGGAGCTGGTGTCCATCGGATTCCAGATGTCGGCAGCGACACCGGTAAGGTAACGGGCATGAAGCGGTCATTTGCAAACGCGGAAGCTTGGAGCGGACGGAAGAAAAGGGCGCGGTCAACCTCCTATTATTATGAGAGCAAACAGACCGGAGAGGAGCCCTTGACCCGGGTAGAGGAACAGTTCATTTGCCGGTACGCTTACGGCAGAGCTGCGGAGTCGGTATTGATGTCGGAGAAGAGTCAGGATTTCATGGCGTTCGCGATCGATCGGGACGTTTGCCGCTTCGTGCTGTGCGACGGAGTCGGCTTAAGCTACCGTGGCGATGTGGCTTCCCAGCTTCTCGGACGGGGGCTGATGGGATGGCTTTATTCGCAGGATGAGCTGTCGCAGGCTTCCTTGGAGCGCAAGCTGCTTGAGCTGACGGAGGAGGCGGAGCGGGAGATGCGCAGCCTGACCGTCGATGCCAATGCCCCCAAGCTGCTGCGAGAGGTGCTGGAGGAGAAGCAGCGAATGGGAAGCGAAGCGATGTACGTGTGCGGACGAATCGAGCTGCCGACCCGATTCAGGCGAAAAGGCAGGCTGTGGCTGGCATGGCAGGGAGATTCCCGCTTGCGGCTGTGGCAAGGGCAGCATGAAATTTCGCCTATATTCGGCGACCGGTTTCGTACGGCTGAGCGCTGGTCATCCAAAAACGGGCCGGTAGGCGGCAAGCCCCATGTATACCAAGGCCGGTTGGAGCATGAATCAGGCTATCGCCTGCAAATGTACAGCGATGGTCTGAATGACCTGGACCCGATGAAGGAGCCGATTCCCGATGACCAGGTCCAAGTGCTTATGAACGCTTTGCATACAGGCGGACTGGAGGATGACGCTTCGTTTCTGGAAATTATGTGGTAATGATCAACGGAATACATGATAGGATGGGCTTGTCTTCGAAGTCATTGAAGTAGACTTTGGAGACAGCCCTTTTTTTGCGATAGGGGGAAGACCAATAGGCTTGGTTCCAGGCAGTGCAGGCGTTTTGGCAAAAACACACCTTGGAAGCATAATTTCAAAGCTAAAATTATGACGGTGTGGGTGTTAATCCCATATCCCATGCCATATGCCATCAACTATCACTTGGACATGCTCTAGCTTCCCACCGTATCCCATCTCACTCTATATGGTTTTCCCTCTTCATTTGTTATCGGGCGGCGCTGCGATATTTCATGGTCATGGAAAAATAATCGAAATACGGATTATAAAACACGTGCTTTTGGGTAATCTTGTGACAGACGAACCAACGAAGTCATGAGATGAAGGAGCGTGGATGAGGATGAATGAAGTTCAGGGAAGCATTCATGGAAGAACAGCGATCATTACAGGAGCAGGGTCGGGGATCGGGAAGGCAGCGGCCGTCAAGCTTGCGCGCATGGGGGCGAATGTTGCCCTGTTCGATCTATTGGATGAGCGGACGAACAAGGCCGAGGCGGAAATCAACGCACTGCGCGAGGGATCCGCACGGGCGTTCGATGTGGATATTACCGATCCGGACAGGGTCGAGAAAGCGGTCCTTGAGACGGTGGAAATTTTCGGAGGCGTAGATATCGTATTTGCGAATGCAGGGATTAACGGCGTGCTCGCCCCGATTGACGAAATGAAGCTGGAGGAATGGGAGAAGACGTTGAAGGTGAATCTGAACGGTACCTTTTTAACGGTGAAATACGCCCTTCCCCATCTGAAGAAACGCGGCCAGGGCAGCATTATTATTACCAGCTCGGTGAACGGGACGCGGACCTTCTCGAATTTCGGGATGAGCGCATACAGCACCACCAAGGCGGGACAGGTGGCTTTTGCCAAAATGGCGGCACTCGAGCTGGCGAAGTTTAAAATAAGGGTCAATGTAATCTGTCCGGGAGCGATTGCCACGAATATCGATCAAAGCACGAAGAAAAAGGACAACCTGGATGAGATTACGATTCCGGTCGAGTATCCGGAAGGAAGCCAGCCGTTGGCGGACGGTCCGGGACAACCGGAGGAAGTTGCGGATCTGGTCGCCTTCCTTGCCTCCGACCAATCCAGGCATATTACCGGCGCCCAAATCTTTATCGATGGAGCGGAATCCCTCCTCTGACATCCATAATTTATGATTTCAGCTTGGAATCCGGAGCCTGCTGGATTATGATAAAATAAATCCATGGACATCTTAACTTGGTTCCGAGAAGTTCATGTCAGATACATGAGTACGGAATACAGAGGGGGCACTTATGGGAATCTTTTCCAGGTTGGCGGAACAGAAGATCGAGGAAGCGGTTCGAAACGGAGAGCTGGACAATTTGCCGATGGCCGGCAAAAAGCTCCCGGTAGATGATTTATCTCATATCCCGGAGGATCTGCGAATGTCCTACCGTATCATGAAGAATGCGGGATATGTTCCGGAGGAAGTCAGCTTGAGGAAGGAATGCCTTCGACTGCATGATTTGCTCGCTGCCGCACGGAATGACGGAGAGCAGGAGCAGCTGAGACGCAAGCTGAACGAGAAGCAGCTGAGACTGCAGATGCTGCTGGAGCAGCGTGGGCTTGGCTCAAGCGGTGCGTTTATGCAGTACGAATCCCGAATCAGGGAACGGCTGCTGGAGGAATAGAAACAGCGAATAGATGGATCACATAGAGCATGCGCCAGCTTCCATTCGGGTCTCGAATGACGGCTGGCGCTTATTGTTGTGTATGCATTATTGCAGGGTGGGCAATGGGGTAAACAGCATTTTCAGAGCAGCATGGGTCAGCCTGATCGGCTCCGGCGTGATATGGGCCGTATCGAAGCTTTGGACCAGCTCGGATGGTGAAACTGGCTCCGGAGAGCTGATCAGCCCGGCAGTCCAGGCAAGCCATCCGACGATTCGCTGCGGCTGGATTCCTTGTCCCCGCAAAAAGGACAGGCTCAGTCCACGATTCCGTTTGGCCAGCCGCTTGCCCTCGGCATCAACGATCAAGGGAACATGGGCAAAGTGCGGAGGCTTGTAACCGAGCGCTTCGTACAACAGCAGCTGCCGCGGGGTGGAATCAAGCAGATCAGCGCCCCGTAATACGTGCGTAATCCCCATCAATGCGTCATCTACAACGACGGCAAGCTGGTAAGAGATCATCGCATCCGCTCTGCGGACAACGAAATCGCCGCTCTTCTCAAGCGCATAGATTTGGTGGCCCGCGATTTCGTCAGTGAAGGCAACCGCCTGCTTGGGAACCTTCATACGCAGGGAAGGCTTCTTGTGCAGTTCCTTTCGCTGCGCTTCTTCCTTCGTTAAATGCCTGCAGGTGCCTGGATAGCGGCGGCCTTCGGAGGCCAAGCCATGCGGCGCGCTTGCAGCGGCCATAATATCGGCTCGGCTGCAGTAGCACGGGTAGAGCAGTCCCGCCTCGTTCAGCTTTGCGAGCGCATGCTCGTACAGCGCTTTTCGTTCGGTCTGAACATACGGTCCAAAGCTCCCCCCGACACCGGGTCCTTCGTCCCAATCAAGACCAAGCCATTTCAAATCCCGTATCAGTTCATCAACGAGTTCTCCACGCGAGCGCTGCTCATCGATATCTTCAATCCGAAGAATATAACATCCGTTCAACCTTCTCATTTGCAGCCATCCTAGTAACGCGGTGAGTGCGTTGCCGATATGCATCTTACCCGACGGCGTCGGGGCAAATCGTCCGCGGCATATAGTTTCTTGCTGCATCATTTTCACCTTCTTGACTGCATCTTCTTTAAAATATCCGAGGGAGATGTTTTAATATAATGTATTGTAGCGCAAATGGGCGTTGTGTTTCCAGAGGAGGCATGCTAACCGATGGACTGGTCGTCCAATTGTAAAACAAGAACAGGGAGAGCGAATTCTAGAAAAGAGCAAATTCTATGTGAATGATGGAGACGAGGCAAAACATGAATCAATTTCCCATACATCAAGTAATGCCGCAATTAACTGCGGCACTCGCTGAGCGGACGGCTGCCGTCTTGATCGCGGAGCCGGGGGCGGGCAAGACCACACAAGTTCCGCTGGCCTTCTTAAAGGCGCCGTGGCTTCAGGGACGGCGGATTATCATGCTTGAGCCGCGGAGGCTTGCCGCCCGGTCCGCAGCCCGCTATATGGCTTCCGCGCTCGGGGAGCGGGTAGGCGAGACCGTCGGATACCGGGTGCGGATGGACAGCCGGGTCAGTGACCGGACCGTGATCGAGGTCGTTACGGAAGGGATCCTGACCCGAATGCTGCAGGAGGACCCCGAGTTGTCCGGCATCGGTATGATCATATTTGATGAATATCATGAACGCAGCCTGCAGGCGGATACCGGCCTTGCGTTTGCGCTGGAATCGCAGTCGGTTCTGCGCGATGACCTGCGGCTGCTCGTCATGTCGGCTACGCTGGAGGCTGAGCCTGTAGCCGAGCTGCTTGGCGGAGCACCGGTCATTGTGAGCGAAGGCCGCTCCTACCCGGTTGCAACCCGATATTTGCGCTCCTCGGGGCTGGAGGAGCTCCATAAAGGTGCCGCTCGCGCCATTCAGCTGGCGCTATCGGAGGAGGAGGGAGATATTCTCGTTTTTCTTCCGGGAGCAAGGGAAATAAGGCGTACTGCGAGCGAGCTGCAGCAGGCAAGCCTTGGAGGGGATATCGTCGTTCGCCAGCTGCACGGTACGCTTTCGCCGGAGATGCAGGATGAAGCGGTAAGCCCGGATCCAGACGGAAGGCGCAAAGTGGTGCTGTCCACCAGCATTGCTGAGAGCAGCATAACGATCCAGGGGATCAAGGTGGTAGTGGATTCCGGTTATGCACGCACCGAGGTTTTCTCGCCGCGTACCGGCCTTCCGCAGCTCATCACGAGACGGGTATCCCAAGCTTCCGCCGACCAGCGAAGAGGACGGGCCGGGCGAATAGCCCCCGGCGTTTGTTATCGGATGTGGAGCGAGGAGGAGCACCGCCACCTGCCTGAGCGTTCGGAGCCGGCAATCCGCGAATCGGATTTGGCGCCGCTGGCGCTGGAGCTGGCAGCCTGGGGAGCTCGAGACCCGCTGCAGCTTGCATGGCTGGATCCTCCGCCCCGGGCGGCGTTCGCGCAGGGCCAAGAGCTGCTGCGACAGCTTGGCGCGTTGGACGAGTCGGGCAGCATCACGGAGCACGGGCGCTGCATGGCATCGCTGGGTCTTCATCCGCGGCTGGCCCATATGCTCCTTCGGGGAAAGGAGCTCGGCGAAGCAGGTTTGGCCGTTCGACTTGCGGTGCTGCTTCAGGAGCGGGACATTTTCCGGGCACAGGCATCGGCCGCGGACCAGGATATAAGGACGCGTCTGGAGCGGCTCGGGCAATATGAGCGCCGTGGGCATGCTTCTGCCGCCCCGGAAGGGGTCGATGATGCCGTTCTGAGACGGCTGCTTCAGGAGATAAAGAAGCTCCAAGCGGATCTGGGCATCCCCGATTCCGGCATACTGCGGACGGAGCGGTGCGGATTGCTGCTCTCATTTGCCTATCCGGACCGAATTGCCAAGCGCAGGGGAACGGGCAGCTATGTGCTTCGGACCGGCCGGGGGATCAGGTTGGCCACGGTCCAGCCTCTAAGCCGGGCGTCCTATATTGTCGCTGCGGCCATCGATGATCAAGGACCGGACGGCCTGATTCAGCTTGCGGCTCCGCTGGAGGAAGACTGGCTTGAGGAACACTATCGCGGCGAGATGGAGCTGGTCCGGGAAGTAAGCTGGGATCCGGCGTCCGGCAGCGTGAGGGCGAGGCAGCGTTTGATGCTGGGCGCTATTCTGATTCGGGAGCAGCCTTATGAAGGCGTAACCGACGAAGAGCGTTCGGCCGCCGTCCTGAAGGCGATCCGCCGGGAAGGGCTGGGACTACTAACGTGGACCAAAACAGCCGTCCAACTGCGCGAGCGGATGGCCTTCATGAAGAGGCATGATCCTGCCGGAGTGTGGCCGGATGTATCGGATGAAGCCTTGCTTGCCCATGCGGATACTTGGCTGCTGCCGTACCTGGGCGGGGTTCGGAACCGCTCGGATTTAAGCCGCCTTGGCATAGCAGGACTTCTGTCCCATTTGCTGAGCTGGGAAATGAAGCAGGAGCTTGAACGCGAAGCACCGACGCATATTCAGGTTCCCAGCGGATCCCGAATACCGGTGGATTACAGCGATCCGGACAAGCCGTATCTGGCGGTCCGGCTGCAGGAGCTGTTCGGGATGAAGGAGACGCCGCGCATTGCCGGAGGCAGGGTTGCGCTGACGCTGCATCTGTTGTCGCCGGCTCATCGCCCCGTTCAAGTGACCTCGGATTTGGCGAGCTTTTGGTCCAGCGGATATTTCGAGGTGAAGAAGGACTTAAAGGGGAGATATCCTAAGCACTATTGGCCGGATGATCCGCTTGAAGCCACGGCGACCAGCCGGACCCGTCCCAAGCCGTCATAGGCCATCAGCCGAAACAAAGGTAGACGTTTGGCTTACGGGTTCATCGGGTAATGATAAGAAAATAACCTGATGAAGGAGGGAATGGCATGGAGCGGAAAGTGGCGGGCGTGTTTCGTTCGGAGCAGGAAGCAGCGCAGGCGATCGAACGGCTGCAGCGAAACGGTATTCCGAGCGATGCGATTTCGATTATTACGAAGGATCAACGGGATGCGGACCATATAGCCGAGCAGACGGGCACGATGGCACCTGAAGGCGTGGCTGCAGGTGCGGCAACCGGAGGAATTCTTGGCGGCACCGCCGGCTTGCTGGCCGGACTTGGCGCTTTGGCGATCCCGGGAATCGGACCGATCCTCGCAGCTGGCCCAATTGCCGCTGTGCTGACAGGGGCGGCGGTAGGAGCCGGTACCGGAGGCTTGGTCGGCGGTTTTATCGGCCTTGGCATACCGGAGGAGGAGGCGAGAGAGTACGAGTCCTATGTTGAGGAGGGCCGTATTCTGGTGCTTGTCGATGCCGATCAAGAAAATACGGGAATATACGATATCTTCCGTGATTCGGATGCGATGAATGCGGATCGTTATGGACAGGCCGGTCCCGAGGGTGAGGCGTCCTTACCGCCGCGCGGAACGAATCTTTGACATGATCCGAATGGAGTTACATTACTTAACCGAAACAAAGAATCCCTTAAAGGGATTCAGAGGAACGGTTGACGTTACGTCCATTCATTTGGAACAGTTGGAGTGCTCAATGCTCGTTGTTGATATTGATGCGATATCAAAAGAACTGTCCCCTATGTGGATTTATTCTGCTGGCGGACAGTTTTTTTACATTAAGAACAGGTTGATTTCACAAGTAATAATTATGCGGTTTTCCCGGATTATCCGTACATACAGAGGAGGCATTGGAGCTCGCATCGGGCGGGTGAATGGGATTTTTTGGATTGGCGTCAGGCGTCCCCGCTCCCTTAGAATGAAATACGTCAACTAAGAAAGAAATCGGTTAGGGGGGAGCAGTTATGGCTAAAGAACGAATACCCGAGGTTGAACGTTTGCGAGGCATCGCCTTTTTGGCTGTCGTTCTGCAGCACTCGATTGCCCATTATTCGATCGCACCCGGAATGACGGCTGATGACGGCATCCTGATGGCGGTTCTGCTCATGGGCACCAAATTTGCAGTCCCTGTATTCGTGTTTATCACAGGTTTAGTGCTATTTTACAACGACCGCGGACAACTTCATTATGGTCGTTTCATTAAAAAACGCTTTGGCGATATCTATATTCCATTTGCTGTATGGACGGTTGTTACGATTTTGATAAATTCGGGATTTAACCCGTTTGTTCTAGAGGATTGGAAGGACCTGGGCTTTGTTCTGATCACCGGAAAATCCAGCTCGCATTTTTGGTATATCATCATGTTGTTTCAGATGTACTTGCTGTATCCGCTGTTTCGTCCAGCATTCTTCCGCGTGAAGGCGCAGGCCAGCCGATCTATAGGGCTCTTGCTTCTGCTCCTGTCGGGCGTGCTGTATCTATGGCTGATCAGCGGGATTAGCGAGATTGGCCAGTGGATGGGAAGCCTCCGGATTCCCGTTTGGAGTGAGCTGTTTACGACTTATGCGGATCGGAATGCATTATACTACTTTTTTTACTTTACGCTAGGAGCCGCAGCCGGGCTGTATCAGCAGGAGTGGAAAGGGTGGATTCGCCGTTACCGGAAACTGAACTGGGTCGTATTTGCTTTTTTGTTCGGGTGGTTGCTCATCCAAGCGGTGTCTGAAATCCGGGCGGCAGACGGTGGAATTACGTTCTATTCGTTGTCGCTGCTTCGTCCGTCGATGGCGTTGTTCCTGATCAGCTCGATCATTGTCATGTATGATGCGGCAGGCTGGATCTGCAAAAATGGCGGGGAGACGCTCAACAAAGCGCTGACTTCCATCGGCTTGTATTCGTACGGGGCATATCTGATGCACCTTCTGACACTGCGTCTTAGCTACACAGTGGATGAAAGCCTGCTCCTGCATGCGCCTGCCTCCGTTCGAATCGCCGCTTCTTGGATCATTAGTGCGGCAGTCGCATATGGGGGTACCTATTTGCTGTCGAAGCTGCCGTTTGGAAAATGGCTGGTCGGATTATCGGGAAGAAGGGGACGTTCGCAGCCGCATCCGCCGGATCGGCCGCACCGGCTTAAGCCGAAGCCTCAGGCTGGGCAAGCACCCGGCGTCTAGTTACGCATCCCGTGGAATATCGTTCCTCACACGGATAAAACGAGAAATAACTGCCTGGGTCAGCGCACCAGCGGGCGCAGATGGCTCTCACAAGTCCCTTATGGGGACTTTTTTGCCGTTCCGGGGCGCCCACGGCACTCAAGCCCCCACGACCCCTACCATCCCCACAAGTCTCAAGACCTTGCGTACTTCGACCAACGGGCCATCAGCGCACCATCCAACCAAGTACCGTTCTACCCGGCTCGACCAACCATCAAGCAATCGAGCAAGCTAATAAGCAGCCGAACAAGCAAGCTGAGGATGTACCATGGGCAAACCATAGACTAACTATGGACAAACCAGTTACCAAGTTAACATGTAAACAAGCTAGCAGGTGACGCAGGTGACGCGAGAACCAACCTGATCCGAACTACCGGGGTAAATTCAAACTGTAATAATTTCAACATATGAAAAATTCACAATAGAAAAATCCGAAAACACCTTCTCGCCTCCGTTCTCGCTTAATCCCAGCTTCAACACGTTTCAATCCACCCTATTTTGGTTAAAAGAAGGGGATGCCTCCTATTGTGCAGTCTGGGAAACTGTGGGTTATAATGGAATATAAGAAAAAACGTCTATCGAGATACTCTCACAGTAGACAGACCGCCTTTTCGCGGTGGTTTTTCTTGAGATATCAGGCAGCGGATCCTTCTAAGCTTATACTTTCTGATATCTTAACAAACGGGAAGAGACCCGACAGTCAGGAGGCGTTCGAATGGCGTTTATGATCGCGCAGCGTGCTTTTATCAAGGTTTATCTTATTACGATGGTGGAGCAGCAGCGGGGGTACGGATATCAGATGCTGGAGGAGCTGCGCCAGCGATTTAAGGATCATGGCTATTCGCCGCCGCAAAGTGAAATCTACCGCGCACTGCATGAGCTGGTCCAAGAAGGCGTGCTGTATCGTACGAAGCAGCTGAAGGGCAATGATCCGCGTGTCGATTTCCAAGAAATCGTGCTCTATCACTTCACCGACGAAGGAGCCGAGAAGGCCAAGCTGTATAAAAAGCAGGTCAAACAAGATCTGGATCGGTGCTTGGGAATTCTTCATAAAGCGGTCAACGATAATTTTGGATAATCCATAGTCACGAATAACAACGATGATCCGAAGGAGGAATGGCCATATGAGCAGGAAATTGCGATTCGGAATTATGAGTACCGCTCGGATTGCACGAAATGCCATGATACCTGGCATCCTGAAATCGGAACGCTGTGAGGTGAAAGCGGTCGCAAGCCGCAATAAGGAGAAGGCGGCTGAGCTCGCCAAACGCTATCATATTGATCGATATTACGGTTGCTACGACGAGCTTTTGCTTGATCCCGATATTGACGCGGTTTATATTCCGCTGCCTAATCACCTTCATAAGATGTGGAGCATTAAAGCTGCTGAGGCAGGAAAGCATGTGCTCTGCGAGAAGCCGGCGGCATTGACTGAAGCGGATGTCAGGGAAATGGCGGACGCGGCCAAAGCCCATGATGTGCTGTTTGCTGAAGCATTCATGTACCGCTATCACCCGAAGCATGCACGTGTACGCGAAATTATTGAGAGTGGTGAAATCGGTGAGCTAAGAGGCATCCACGGCTCATTTACGTTCAATAATGCGAGTGATAAAGGAAATGTCCGCTACAGCCAAGAAATGGGCGGAGGCTCGATTTACGATGTGGGGTGCTATCCGATTTCGGCAGCCCGAATGATCTACGGCCAGGAGCCCCGGGCAGTGACGGCCCACGCCTTTTTTTCCGAAGAGCATGACGGCGTGGATATGATGGTGCATGGCATGATGGAATTTGGAAACGGGCTGGGCCTAACCTTCGAATGCGGGATGTGGACGTATCCCCGATGCTCGCTTGAAATCTCGGGGACCGAAGGGAGAATCGAGCTCCCTTGCGCATTCGGATGGGAACGGATGGAGCATATGTCGCAAATCTGCATTCATACCGCGAAGGGGAGCCGGGAAGAGAAGGTCGGCATCTACAACCATTTTGCGCTGCAGGCGGATGCCATGGCTTCCGCGGTTATGGATGGTATCCCATTGCCTTATGGACCTGACGATTCGATACGGAACATTCGGGCGATTGAGGCATGCTTACGTTCAGCGCGGACGTCGTCACGTATCGAAATCCCGCCGGTTAAGGACAAGCAATTCCATGCATAATCAATAGATTTACATTCTTAAACCGCTGCATTAGCGGTTTATTTTTTTTTGCCTATTGCATTCTTCTCCATAATCGATAAAATAAACTTAACGTTAAAAAAATTTTAACGAACCCAAAACATTTAACGTTGCTTTTAAAAAGATTTTCTTGTGCTTTTAAATGGATGTTCTGGTGCTTTAAAGGAATATTCTGGTGCTCTAAAAGGATTATTCAGATGCCTTTAAAAGGAATTTCTTGTGCGAGTAAAAAGATTTTTACGGTACCTGATTTAAAAGGGAGAATATCAAATCGATATTGAAGAGGAGAACAAGTATGCAAAATGCTGCCATGTTAGAAAAACGAGGATTCAGCCAGCTTCTGCCCCATAAGCCGTATCTGTTGTATCTGACCGCCCAAGCGGTAACGCGCTTTGGAGATTCCTTGGATTCCATCGCATACAGCTGGATGGTCTATATGCTGACAGGATCGGAGCTCTTGATGGGATCGTTGTTTGCTTTTAATTTTGTGCCTGGATTGCTGTTCAGTCTGTTTACCGGAACATTCGTCGATCGATGGCTGAAAAAGCGCGTGCTTATCGTGATTTATTTGGCGCGCGGGATCATGGTATCTTTAACGGCCTTTCTTTTTGCCCTTGGACTGCTGGAAGTGTGGCACTTGTTCTTCATCACGTTTATCAACTCAACGCTGGAGTGCTTTTCCAGACCGGCGGAAATGTCGATCGTCCCAAGACTGCTTCCACATGATAAGCTGATGACCGGCAATTCCTTCTCCACGTCGATCAGCCGCAGCGCCGAGTTCATCGGGCTGTCCGCAGCGGGGGCTCTTATCGCCCTGATCGGCATCTCGGGAACCATACTGATCGATGCTTGTACGTTTTTGTTTGCCGCGTTGATCATTGCGTTCATGCCGAATCCGGAAGCCGCTGAAGCAGCCCGGGAAGTGACCGAAAGTCCTCCGGCTGCCGAACCGGCGAGGAGAACAGTCCTAGGGGATATCCGGGAAGCGCTTGCCTTCGTCAAACAGCACGCTTTGCTTCTGATCACCACGGTGCTGGCGATGATCAATAATTTCTGTCTTGCACCCCTGAATGTGCTGCAGCCTGTGTACGTCAAAGAAACGCTGGGGGCAGGCGCAGGGGGAATGAGCGTAATGGGGAGCTCGCTTCTGATCGGGATGGTCTGCTGCGGCATCTGGATGGGGCGCTACGGCAAGTCTTTTAAAAAGAGCACATTGATCATTGCAGGCTCCATTCTGCTTGGACTAAGCTACTTCGCATTGGGAATTCCGGGCAATCTGCCTGCATTTCGGATTGAAGCGGCTGCCGGCTGTATGTTCCTCGCGGGCGTTGCCGTGACGATCCTCAATACTCCCATCTCGACGTACATCATGGAAGTAACACCGAAAGCTCTCCTCGGAAGAGTCGGTGCGTTGATGTCGGTATTGTGTACGGCCGCTATACCTGTTGGCAGCTTTATCACCGGTGCCATTGCAGAGCATCAGCCGCCTCCGATCCTGTTTATGATCATGGGGATCGTCATGATCCTTCCCGTCATGTTCCTGCTCCGCAAGAAGAGCTTCCGGGCGATTTAAATGATGACACGCTTTGTAATTTCGAACTTCTGGGCCTATAATGAGAGGAACGAAATTTGCAAAGAAGGTGTTCGGTGTGGAAAGCAAGGAATTGACGACGCTGGAAGAGATCAAAATATATTCGGATCCATATCGACTCCAAATATTGAACGTGCTTAACAAATTCGGGCGTCCGGCCACCGTGAAGGAAGTAGCGGACCGGATGGGGGATGTGCCTGCTAAAGTTCATTATCATATGAAAAAACTGGAGAAGATCGAGCTGGTCAAGATCGTCTCAACCAAAGAGATTAATGGTATCATTGCAAAATACTACGAACCATTTGCAGGGGCGATCCGGATCAAGCGCGGGAACGATACGGAAGAGCCGGTCATCAAGGAGCTGATCCGCTCCGAGACCAATAAGCTGCTGTCGGAGCTGTTTAATCAGAACAGGGAACGGTTCTTTAAGTATCTTAATAACGAAGAAGGATTAACGACTTCGATGCTGACGAACACGACCCTGTATATGACAGAAGATGAGGCCAGAAATCTGTTCAAGGAGCTGGATAAGCTGCTCGAACCTTACAAAAATAAACGCAGCGAAGCGGATCAAGAATACGAGTTTTTTGCCACGAATATTCGTTCCGTCGACTAAATGAGTAATAACCCATAATCAAAAAGCTGGCACCTGATAACCGTACAGGTGTCAGCTTTGTCTTCTAATGCGTGAAAGAACGGCATAACCTATTTCTTATAATCGTCTTGTCCGGGTTTTACGGACATGGCCGGCGAAGTTGATGTGCCATAATCGTTCACGGCGTCCCACGCATCGGCATCATCGAATCTGCCGCTCATACTCTGGCGGTTGATGCCTGCGCCTGACGGCGGTGCTGTCATGACTTCCTCTTCAACGGGTCGATCATCCGACAATGCCCGATTCGGCGCATGGTCGATACAGTAGGCCGTGTAAGGTACAGCTTCCAGCCGTTCCAAAGGGATCTCTTTGCCGCATACGGTGCAAGCCCCGTACTCGCCGCGATCCATTCGAGCCAGAGCCGCATTGATTTGTTCCAGCTCCATCTGCTGCGATTCCTCGATGGCCAAATCGCGTCCGCGTTCGAACACTTCGGTTCCGGTGTCAGCCGGGTGATTGTCGGCGGCGCTGAGCTCGCCGGTAGAATCCCGAAGGGATTCTCCGGATACGGAATCCGGATCGGAGAGATGTTGCTCCAGACGCTTTTTGTCCTGAAGCAGGCGCTGCTTCAACTGCTCGTATTGCTGTCTCGTCTTGGCATTCATGATGGTCGCTCCTCTCGATCTGATGAAATGCTTCATGTATGACAATACCCGGAATTGGGCCTGGACAATCATTTGGGATGATTCACGGCATGTCCTTACGTTTTTGGAACATTCTCCAAAAAAGCCCCGGACAGTTTTAATCAAGACGGCGAATATGATATAAAAAAAGATAGAGAGATACCGATTGCATAAGTAGCCGTACCAATATTTGGAGGTAAATCACTATGGATGAACACATGAAACGCCGATTGGATAAACAGAAAAAGTTATTCCGGCAGCTAGGCATTCAACTGGACGCTTTGTCTATCCATGAGAAAGAATTTTCAACCAAGCTGCGTGGATACGACCAGCAGGAGGTGGATACCTTCCTGGACGAAGTCATCAAGGATTACGAGCGTTTTTATGCTACGATCTCGGATCTTATGGATAAATGGCAGGAGCAGCAAATTATTATCAGGGATTTGAAGGCGGGCGTAAAGCCGGAGCCCGAGCGGCCGCTGCTGGATCCGGTTGAACTGGAAGAGACGGTGACCAGACTGGAAGCGGACTTACGCATCCTGAAGAAGCAAATCCGGCCGGAGCAGCGCTTTTATATTGACTAAGGGCCACCCCCGGCGGTCAGTATCAGCTTGATCCTGCTGTGACGCCCATGGTCTAGATATTTCCTTACATAATACGAATGCTTTTCATGAAAAGAACCGCAAACACCGATGAACGGTTATTTGCGGTTCTTTTTGTTGGTTTTCGGGATAAACAGTACTGGAGGAGCCGCGGGTAGGGCTTGCTGCTCCCGGGCTTCTGGCGGGTCCATGATCGGAACCGGGATCGGGGATGGCATCGGTTGTTCCTTGGCTGGATGCTTCTCCGGGGACAACCCCGCGTGGGGAGAGCAGCTCCACATTCTTGAGGCCTCCAGCTGATGCGGGTTGCCCGTCCGATAAACAAGAAGAAGAACGGTGCCTGGCACAAAAGCCGTTATCCAGTGCAGCCACCCGACCGGAGCGTGAGCCACTTGTCCGCTCGTCAGCATATTTGACCGCACCTGCAGCCTGTCCGGATCATGGAGATGATAACTGATTTCCCCTTGAATAACATAGCAGAGCTCATCGGTATCCGGATGCCAGTGCGGAGGAAGGCTTCCGCCGCGATCCAGATGAATCTCGGACATCGCCATTCCTTGCAGGAGCGGAAGCTGTGCGGATGATACGTCCGCCCGCCCCCTTCCGGAGGGGCTTTCGGCGATGCGTCTCGGATGGTAAACATGCCTGGTTGGAGCCATGTCGTTTTCAGGCGAATGATGGATGGTCAAGTGATAGAGCCTCCTTATGCGTACAGCCGAACATGCGGCTGATACACGGCCAGCATGATTGACTAGGAATGCAGCGCAATCTAAATCTGACTGCCTACGACTAAAGTATCATTGCCGTTTTCCAAGCAGGTTTTGCCTTGTAAACCATTTTCATAACAATTACTATGATGATAGGGACAGACTTATTCTGATGAAGATGGGGGAGATTGGCTGTTTGTCTAACAACCTGAAAATCTACATTCGCACCAAGATCGTTTTAGGATACTTGCTGATCTTACTGTGTCTGGGCGCTTTCTTATGGATCGTCTCGGATCGCATCTCCTCCTTGCAGCAAGAAGCGGATTTTATCGAGCAGCATGACATCGAGGTCCACAATCTGACGCATGAGATCGAGAAGAATATGCTGGAGATGGAAACCGGCCAACGGGGTTATGTTATTACAGGGGACGAGGATTACCTCGAACCGTTCAATAAAGCTTTATCCTCATGGCAGATCAACTACAATAAGCTGTACCAGCTAATTAGCGATAATGCCGAGCAGGCGAATCATCTTGAGAATATTAAGGACAACATCAAGGAATGGATCCAAGTTGCAGGCCAACCGGCCGTTCAATTGAAGCAGCTTGGACACGATGAGGAAGCCCTGCATTTCTTCATCAATGATCCCGGACAGCAAGCGATGGATTCGGTCCATGACATGTTTTTGTCCTTCCGTAAAACGGAGCGTGAGCTGACTGCCGCCCGAATCGATGATATGAGGCGAAGCAATACCAATCTGTTGTATACGATGTACGCATTATGGGCGGGAGCCGCCTTCATTACGATTGGAGCCGCCTGGTTCGTCTCGAAGAGCATTGTCAGGCCCATTTTGCAGGTGACACATATGATTTCGGACATCGTCAAGGGAGGGAGCCTCGCGCAGCGAGTTCAAGTCCATTCTCATGACGAGGTTCGCAAGCTGGCGGATACGACCAATGAGCTGCTGGCGCTGGTGAGCAGGCAAAATTGGGCGAAGGACCACGTCAACGTCATGTCGACCCTCCTCCAATCTGCTGACAAGGTAGAGACTGCCTCCCGGTTCTATATCCATAAGCTGGCTTCCATTCTGAATCTGCCGTATGGCGCGGTATTTATCGTCCGTAAAGGACAGGAGCTGGTCAAGGCGGCCGCATTTGCCGATCCTGACGGCGAACCGTGGGATAAGGTGCGCGACCGCTTCCTCCCCGGTGAAGGCTTGGTGGGGCAGTGCATGCTGGAGAAGCGGATGATCATCCTCGATGATATTCCTCCGAATTACGTACGGATCGAATCGGGGCTTGGCGATGCGGAGCCCTCCACGCTGCTGCTTGCACCCGTTCTCTTCGAGGACAAGGTGCTTGGCGTAATTGAGCTGGCTATGTTCCGGCCGCTTGATGCGCTGGAGCTTCAGCTGCTGGAGCAGTTAACCCAACAGCTCGGCACGTCGCTGAACTCCATTCGCAGCAAGATGGAAATCCAGCAGCTGTACCATGAATCGCAGACGTTGAACGAGGAGCTGCAGAGCCAGACCGAAGAGCTGCAGACCCAGACGGAAGAATTGCAGAACCATACCGTGGAGATGCAGCTGCTGAACGAGCGGCTTGCAACTCAGAAGGAAGCGGCGCTGATTGCCGCGCAAGAGCTGGAGAAATATGCCAAGGAGCTCGAGCAGAGCTCCAAATATAAATCACAATTTTTGGCAAATATGTCGCATGAGCTTCGAACACCGCTGAACAGCATGCTAATCCTCTCGCAGATTTTAGCCGAGAACAAAAACGGAAATTTAACGGAAGAAGAGCAGCACTATGCTTCAGTTATTCATAACTCAGGCAGTGAATTATTGAACTTGATCAACGATATCCTTGATCTATCGAAGGTTGAAGCAGGGAAGATGCAGATTGATATGGATCTGGTCAACCTTACGGAGCTTCCGGAACAAATGAAGGGATATTTCGCGAAAAGTGCGGAGTCCAAAAACCTGGACTTCGTGATCGAAATGGATGAAGGCTTGCCGGAAATCATCTACAGTGACGGGCTGAGATTGCATCAAATTTTGCGCAATCTGTTGTCCAACGCCATCAAGTTTACCGATAGCGGCCGTGTCAGACTGCACGTCTCGAAGACGGACTCCATCGTGACGTCCGATTTCATGATCACCGGCGAAGCGATTGCCTTCTCGGTGGAGGATACGGGAATCGGCATTGCCTCTAATCAGCTGCATTCGATCTTCGAGGCGTTTCACCAAGGAGAAGAGATGACGGCTCGCAAATTCGGAGGGACGGGTCTCGGACTTTCGATTTCCCTTCACCTGGCCAAGCTGCTTGGCGGGTATATCACCGTCGAGAGCGAGGAGGGGAAGGGGAGCACCTTCATTTTATACCTCCCGCTCGTAACCGATTCCGAAACGGTCGAGAATCTCTTTCTTATGCCTGAGGCCGCTGCAGCGACGAGTGAGGATGTCCTTCAGGATTTTGAGGCCGGGGAGGTTACGGAGCCGGAATGCGTGAAGGAACTTGAAGGCAAAACCGTGTTGATCGTCGATGACGATATCCGCAATGTGTACGGATTAACCAATGCGCTTGAAAAGCTCCAAATGACCGTACACACGGCTCAGAACGGCTATGAATGTTTGGAGCTGCTGGAGAAGCATCCGCAGATCGATTTTGTTCTGCTCGATATCGTCATGCCGGAGATGGACGGAGTGGAGGCATTGAGACGGATTCGAAGCAATCCGGATTGGGCGGACTTGCCGATCATTATTATGACCGCAAGGGCGATGGACCGGGATCAGTTCTTGGGTTACGGCGCGAACGGTTATATTATGAAGCCGGTACGGATGGAGAAGGTCGTTGCCGCAATCAAAGGATTGACCGGTGATTAATGAGTCATAGGGCGCCTGGTCCTGAACGTGTCCGGCTCACCCGAAAGCATGTGTTCGCTTTGTCGCTTGTTGACGAATGCATTGCGGTTGATTTATGATGGAGTCATAACTTGACGGTAGACGGCGTGTTACCTTAACAGGGCATGAGCCAAGAAGAGACATCCTTTGGGACGTCTTTTCTTGGCTTATTTAATATGCTGTCCATGAATCCTTCGAGGCTCTTTTGTTAAACTTAAAGGAAAGGGGGAAGTCTATGAGCGGGCTCGAGTCGTTTACGGTTATTCGTGTCATCGGTAACAATGTCGTCATGGCAACCGGCGGCAAGAAAGAATCCGAATATGTGATCCTTGGCAAAGGAATCGGTTTCGGGATCAAAGCTGGAGCGGAAATATCCGCAAGCGATTCCCGGATCGAGAAGCTCTTCAAGCTGGAAGACCGCGAGCAATGGAGCCAGGCCCATCATCTACTCGAGGAATTTGATCCGTTGGTAATGGATATTACCGATCAGATTCTGAATATGATTGTCCAGGAATTCCCGGGCACTTTAAACGATAAGGTCTACTTGGCATTGCCAAGCCATATCCAATTTACCGTCTATCGGATCCGAAAAGGGATGGATATCATCAACCCTTTCCTTGAAGAGACCCGAATCAGCTTCCCTAAGGAATACGAAATTGCTGTCAAAGCGGCAGAGCTTATCGGACAGGCTTTTCATATCACCGTGCCGGAGGATGAGATTGGTTTCCTGACTTATCACGTCTATTCAGCGGTCAGCCATGTGCCGGTAGGCCATCTCGTCAAGGCTTCCAATGTGGTGGGAACGCTTGTGAAGCACATTGAGACGAAGCGGGGGATCCGATTCGACCGGGGAAGCATGGATTACGTCCGGCTGCTCATGCACCTGCGCTTCTCGGTCGACCGTATATTGAATCAGGATGTAAATGTCGATAACCCGTTTGCGGAACAAATCCGCACAAAATTTGCGGATGAATATGAATTGGCCAAAGAGCTTGCTGCCATGATGGAGCTGGAGCTCGGCAAAAAGGTCCCGGAAGCGGAGGTCTGCTTTTTGGCCATGCATCTATATCGCCTGTTTACGGGCCGATTGCAGCAGAAGAATCAACTCAAGGAGGAATCATAATGTTTGGTTGGAAGAAGAAGAAAACCGCTACTGCTATTCAGGTAAAGGCGCCGTTGTCCGGAAAGGCCGTTCCGTTGTCGGAGGTGCCGGATGAGGCGTTTGCGGCAGGACATATGGGGAAAGGCATCGCAATCGAGCCTTCGGAGGGTCGTTTGATCTCTCCATTTGACGGAACGGTGGCGCATGTCATTAAAACGAAGCATGCTGTTATGCTGGAAGATACAGCGACCGGCTTGCAGTATCTCTTTCATATCGGGATTAACACCGTCGGTTTGAAAGGAGAAGGCTATACCAGCCAGGTGAATGCCGGGGATTCGGTGAAAGCCGGTCAAACGCTGATTGAATTCGATATGGAAGCCATCAAGGCGGCGGGTTATCCGATCGTTACTCCGATCATTGTTACGAACGCCGATGAACTGTCGGCTTCGGTGGAAGGTCACACCGGAAATGTGACTGCAGGCACGGATTCCATACTGAGCATCACCCTTAATTCCTAAAAAAATTATTTTTGTTATTGACAATATGGAATGCCTGAATTAAGATAACAACATCAAATGAATACGTTTTAAGGCGTGTTACCATGGATATGGGCATGAGCCAAGAAGATGTGGACGATATTACGTTGTCGTCATTCTTCTTGGCTTTTTTTGTCTGCTACACTCTTTCGCGTCTTAAAATGTTGAATACATGAGGCTCATGAGGAGGAGGATTCACCCCGGGTTTTTTCGTTCCAGGGATGGAAGGGAAAAAATAGTTATTCATTCGACGCATTATGTAAACGTTTTCAGAACAATGCTAAATTATTGAAGTTGAAAGGATGATTGACATGCTGGCTAAATTGCAAAAGCTGGGTAAATCCCTAATGCTGCCTGTGGCCACATTGCCTGCAGCTGGGATATTGCAGGGGCTTGGATTGATCGACTATCAAAAGGATATACCTTTGGGAGCTCTCGGAGCTTTTCTGAATCAATATGTAACTCCGTTCATGACGTCCGGCGCCCTGGCTATTCTGGATAATCTGCCGATTATCTTTGCGATCGGGGTTGCGATCGGATTCGCAGGGGATGCGGTTGCTGCTCTTTCCGCTCTTATCGGGTACATGGTGCTTACACGAGTGCTGGAAAAAGTACCGCTGCAAATGCCGTTTATACCGGATGACGTAAAGCTGAATATGGGCGTTCTTGGCGGTTTCTTTGTCGGTCTGTGGTCCGCCTACCTGTATAATAAATTCCACAAGATTAAAATGCCGGATTGGTTAGGCTTCTTTGCAGGCAAACGCTTCGTTCCGATTATCACGGCAGCCTCCACGATGGTGCTTGCGGTGCTGATCGGTATGATCTGGAGCCCTGTACAGGATGCGATCTCCGCCTTCGGCAACTGGGTTGTCGGTCTTGGAGGAATCGGGTCGTTCATCTTCGGTACGGCGAACCGTCTTCTGATCCCTCTGGGTCTGCACCACGTATTAAATTCCATCGCCTGGTTCCAGATCGGGGATTACACGAATGCCGCTGGCGAAGTCGTTCACGGCGACCTGTGGCGCTTCTTTGCGGGAGATCCGACGGCAGGGATGTTCATGTCCGGTTTCTTCCCGATCATGATGTTTGCGATGCCGGCAGCGGCGCTGGCCTTTATGCATACCGCCAAGCCGTCCAAACGCAAGCTCGTCGGCTCCATCTTTATCGGATCGGCCGTGGCATCGTTCCTGACGGGGATCACCGAGCCGCTTGAATTCGCATTTATGTTCATTGCACCGGTACTGTATGTGGTGCATGCGATTTTGACAGGCCTTTCCGGATTGATCATGTATGTCCTGGATGTGCATTTGGGCTTCTCGTTCTCGGCAGGCCTGATCGACTACCTGGTGAATCTGAAGCTGTCCACCAATGCTTGGCTGCTCCTGCCGGTAGGCTTGGCATTCGGCGTGGTTTACTATCTGCTGTTCCGAATCCTGATCGTCAAGCTGAACTTGAAAACGCCTGGACGCGAGGATGACGGCGAGGAATCCGAGAGTGCTGAAAGCGCAGGAGAAGTAGGAGGAGCAGTGGCCGGCAATGACAGCCAGGCTGCCAAAGTGCTGGCTAACATCGGCGGCGAGGACAATATCGTTAGCATCGATGCATGCATCACCCGGCTTCGACTTGTGGTGAAAGACGACAAGGCCGTGAACGATTCCGCTTTGAAATCGCTCGGCGCTGCCGGGGTCATGCGACTCGGCCAAGGTGCGGTTCAGGTCGTATTCGGACCTAAATCGGAGCAGCTGAAGGATGAGATCAAAAACATGACAGGGAAGTAACTTGATGAATGAAGCACAAAAGAAGCGGTAATAAAGGACGTCCGCTTCATGAATGAGTTCGAAACAAAGAGTAAAGCATCACCTTGAAGATGATTCCTGTTCTCACAGGGATCATCTTTTTTTGTGCTGTGATCTGGAAAAGTCGGAATCAACAGCTTAAACTTCAAAGACGGATCGCTATTTATTCGCTATACTAAGAAAATCCGGGGGTTATAGAATCATTCGTCATGAATCAAAAACGCTTACTTCCTTTTTACCTATCCGCCTCAAGTTCAAATATATCTTCTTGGTCGGATCTCAAATCACATAAAGAAAAGATATTGGCAGTACATAAAACTTAGCATGCAGGAGGCCCTATCGATGAACATCATGCCAGGCTACCGAAGCCTTCGACAATTAACATGGCAGTCTATCCGGGTACGAATGATTGGAGGTTTACTGCTCGTCGTTCTACCCCTGATCGGTTTTCTGTTGTATTCCAATATTTATGCCATCGACGTGGTTCGTAATCAGGTAGCCAGCTCGAACAAGGATTTATTGGCGTTGTATAGAGACCAAGTTGATGCCAAGCTGAAGGAGGCCGACGATTATCTCGTTGAATTAATGATCGGTACGGATTTGAATGAATTGGAATACGCATTGAATCCGGAGGAGCGGTTCTTCGCATCCCAACGCATTGCGGCAAATCTCTCCAGCTCGATTTCACGATATAGCGTCCTGGACGGTCTTTATGTGTACGTGCCAGCCAGTGACAACTATTATTATTCGTTCCAGAGCCGCTCGACGTATGAGGATCGGCAATTTATAAGGTCGCATGTGTACGATAGCTTTAAGATCGGCGCCACCCCATTGGAACTGAATCGGAAAAAATGGTATGTACAAAACCATAACAACCAAACCTACCTCATCCGTCTATGGAAAACGACAAACGGTACAACGGTAGGTGCCTGGTTGAATGTGCGTTCTTTTCAAACCCCGCTTGAGCTGTTGAGCGTCGGAAATAAAGGCGCTTCCCTCTTGATCGATGATGAAGGAAAAGCGATGGTCAATCAAAGCTTCATTCAGGACAGCGGTGTCGAGGTACGGCTCCATCCAGAATCCTATTACTTAACAGGCACCTCCAGCCGTTATTTAACCGTTGGAGAGCATTCGCGCTTGGGCGAATTCAGCTTATATGCCTTTGTTCCGGAAGAAACAATATTGGAGCATCTGCCCACCTTGAAAGCCATCTCTACCTTATTGCCTTTCGGGTCAGTCGCTATCCTGGTCATCGGATTGATTTTGCTTCGGAAGTGGTTGCTGGTCCCCATCAACAGGCTGCTCAGAGCCATGAATCGGATACAACAGGGCCATGTGGACACGCAGATCCGGGATTATCCTACCTCCACGGAGTTTCGTGTCATGAATGATACGTTCAATAGCATGGTCGGGCAAATTAGAAGCCTCCGGATCAACATTTATGAAGAACAGCTCAACAAGCAAAAAGCGGAGCTTCAGCATTTGCAATTGCAGATCAAACCGCATTTTTATATTAACGCCTTAAATATGATACATACTTTGGCCCGCAGAAACGATGTAAAGCGGATCGAGGACATGTCGCTTTATATGGTCCGGTATTTTCGCTATATGTTTCAAAGCAATTTGACGTTTGTTCCGTTAAAGGATGAAATTCAGCATATCCGGAACTACCTAAGGATTCAAGAACTGCGGTTTCCGGACCAAATTGCCCACGAAATCGAGGTTCCGGACTTCTTGCTGCGCACCCCTGTCCCGCCTCTGGTCATTCAGACGCTTGTGGAGAATGCGATGAAACACGCAGTGACGCTTGATGAGCCGGTCCGGGTCCAGATCCGGGCAGAAATGACCGAGGAACCGGAACCGGGGTTAATCATTCAAATACAGGATACAGGACCGGGCTTTAAAGAGGGAATGATTGAAAAAATCGCTGCCGATGAACGGATTATTGACGAGGAGGGAGAACACATCGGCTTCTGGAATTTGAAGCAAAGGCTGCGGATTCTCTATGGGAACCGGGTACAGGTGGAGCTTCGAAATGTCCAGCCCCACGGAGCCATGGTCGAACTCAAGCTTCCCTTTCAGGCGGATGGGGGAACGTCAGCTCAGGAAGGAGCCATTCCATAATGTTAAACATGATGATCGTGGATGATGAGAAACTGTTAACCGACTCGCTGAAGATGGATATCGATTGGGAGAGCTTAGGGATTGGAACCGTATTTACAGCTTATAATTCTCGCCAAGCCAAAGAAGTGTTCAAGCAAGAGCGGGTTGATCTTATCTTGTGCGATATCGAGATGCCACAGGAAAGCGGACTGGAGCTGCTCGCATGGGTCAGAACGAACTACCCGCAAACCGAGTCCGTGTTTATGACTTGCCATGCCGAGTTTAAACTGGCGCAGCGGGCGCTCCAACTGGGCAGCTTCGATTACTTGCTTAAGCCGATTCCAGACGACGAGCTTCGGGAAGTGATCGGAAATGTTGTAGAGAAAATCATGAAGGATCAGGAAGTGCAGCAATATAGCCGGATCGGCCAATTCTGGGCCCGTCATCAGCCATTGCTTGCCGAACGGTTATGGCTCGATATTATTAACCTTACGATCGCTTCGCAACCGGACCACATTCAAAAAGCGGCGGAAGAGCGAAATATTCCCTTTGACCCGCGTATGAGGCTCCTTCCCGTCCTGATCTCCGTTCAGCGCTATCACAAGCCGTTCTCTCCCCGTGACGAGAAAATTATTGAATATGCGTTGATAAACAGCGGGGAAGAAATTTTGCAGATTCATGGCAATGGACTGCTGTTCGGGCTAACCGAAGGCAAGCTGCTCGCGCTGGTTCCCTTCGAACGTGAAGTCGAATCGCATCAAAAGTCGCTGCGCAGTCGCAGCGAGGAATTCATAGCATCGTGCACGGCATGGTTTTATTGCGATGTGTCCATCTATATTGGGAATGCCGTGTACGGACATGAAGTGAGGGAAATGGTCGGCCAGTTGGTGCAGTGGGATAAAGGCAATGTGAGTTTTACGAATAAGGTCTTCGTTTGGGGGAGCAAGCAGCCTGTCCAAGATGCCATTAAGATCCCTGATATGAATGCATGGTCGATTATGCTGAAGGAGGGGCAAGGGAATCAGGTCGTAATGGAAGCCGAGGATGTTCTTAAAAGCTGGATCGGGAATGAAGGCACCGGCGCGGAAACGCTATACCGGTTCCATCATAACTTTCTCCAGATGATTTTTTACGTCTTGAAGCTTAAAGGAATCGAAGCGCATCTTCTCTTCGAAGACGAAGCGTCCGAACGTTTATACCATCGAGCGGCCCGCTCCGTGCCGGATATGATCCTGTGGGTGAGGCATACCGTCAGCAAATCGATGGAATCGATGGGCGATCTGCAGCAAACCGACTCCATGATCGATAAAGTGGAGCGGTTTATTCAGGAGCGAATCCAACTGGAGGATCTGACCCGGGAAACCGTGGCCAAGCATGTTTTTCTCAACCCCGATTATCTGGATCGTTTGTTCAAGAAAGTAGCCGGTACTTCCGTCACGGAATACATCGTGAGGAAACGTCTGTTGCTGGCACAAGATTTGCTGCTTAAAACCAATTTATCGATCGGCTCTATCGCTGCACAAACCGGTTATTCCAATTTCGCCCACTTCTCCCGCCGATTCAAGAAGCAGTTCGGCATGAGCCCTGCCGATTACCGCAAACAAGCTGCCAACAGCCCGTTTAGCGAAAAGTCGATTTGATGCAAATTGCATGTCGAAATCGGAGTAGTTGTTGGAACAGGAAGCCCCTACAATGAAAGCAGGCTCGGAACAATCCGAATCCATAAAAAAATCGTACGGGGGATGAATATGAAGAAAACGTGGGGATGGTTAAGTCTTTTACTGGCTTTGATAGTCATGGTAACCGCTTGCGGAGGAAACCAATCGAACGGAGGAGACGCTGCGTCAGGTTCGAAGGAGGATGGCGCGGCCGCCGGTGCATCGGATGCTCCATACGAAGTGGTTTATGCATACCCGACCTTTGATAGCGTACCGGCCGACATCCAGTTGGTTCAAGACGAAATCAACAAGATCGCCAAAGAAAAGATCAATGTGACTGTAAAATTGCTGCCGATAAGCAACAGTGCATTCGCCAACCAAGTAAATCTGATGATGTCCAGTGGTGAGAAATTGGATATGATTGCGATGCTTGGGAACTACAGTACTCAGGTAGCGAAAGGTGTTCTATATCCGATTGGCAATATCATGGAGGATAATGCCCAAGGAATCATCGATGTCCTGGGGACCGATTATTACAATGCCACCAAAGTCGGAGGCGTTAGTTACGGAGTGCCGAGCATCCGTGATTTGGCTCAGGATTATGGCTTTGTTTTGCGCAAGGATTTGGTGGATAAACATCGCATCGATTTGAGTCAAGTTCAAACCTTTGATGATTTCGAGAACATTTTCAAGGTCATTAAGGAAAACGAGCCGGGTATGGCCGGGGCAGCAAACTTGTCGAACGGCTCAATTCTGAGTACTTATGCTATACATGACCCGTTGGGCAATAATTTTGGAGTCCTGCTCAACAACGGACTCGATGATTTAAAGGTCGTTAATTTGTTCGCATCGGAAGAATATGAACATATGCTACGCAAGCTTCGGGAATGGTATCTGGCGGGTTATTTAATCAAAGATGCGGCAACCAGCCCCGAGTCTACGAACGTGTTAGTCGCTAATGGAAAGGCAGCGGGATGGATGTCGGCGATGAAGCCTGGATTCGAGGCGCAGGAAAGCCGAAATGTTGGAATGGAAATGACCGCCGTCCGTACCTTGCAGCCTGTAGCAAAGACGGATACGGTCACGAATGTAGCCGTCGGAGTAACCTCGAATTCGGAGAAGCCGGAGAAAGCACTGCAATTCATGAACCTGTTGTATACCGATAAAGAGATTGCCAATCTTATGGTTTGGGGGATCGAGGGCAAGCATTATGTGAAAGTCGAAGGCCATGACAATATGATCAAATATCCTGACGGCATTACAAGCGATAATGTCGGATACAAGAACTATGGTTGGATGCACGGAAATCAGTTTCTTACGTATGTGTTTGAAGGAGACGACCCAAGTATTTATGAGCAAATGGACGAGTTCAATAAATCCGCTGCAAAATCGAAAGCACTCGGGTTTTCATTCGACTCAGAACCTGTAAAGAATGAAGTTGCTGCCTGCAATAGCGTTCTTGAGCAATACCGGAGAGCCTTGGAAAGTGGAATCCTGGATGTTGATAAGGCGCTTCCTGAATTCCTCAACAAGCTTGAGAACGCCGGGATCAATAAAATTATCGAAGAGAAGCAAAGACAGCTTGATGAGTGGGCCAGCACAAATGGAATAAAATAAAGCGACGAGGCGAGACGGTCCGATCGGCGGCAGTGCCGATTGGACCGGTACTTTTATGCGGTAATTGATTAAAGAAAGGTTGTGTACTTATGACAAGACGGAGCGGGTTGAAACGGTTCAGGAAATACTCGCCTCTATATCTCCTTATGCTCCCGGGAATTCTCTACCTCATCATTAACAATTATGCTCCTATGTTCGGCATGTTTATTGCCTTTAAAAATATTAATTTCTCGGCCGGGATATTTGACAGTGACTGGGTTGGCTTTAAAAATTTCGAGTATTTGTTTAAAACGACCGACGCCTTTATCATCACGCGAAATACGATTCTATATAATGCAGCCTTTATCGTGATCGGTACGGTGCTCTCCATTGCCGTTGCCATCCTGCTTAACGAGATTAGAGTGAAGCTGCTGTCTCGTTTCTACCAGAGCGTTATTGTGCTGCCCCACCTTATTTCCTTTGTCGTTGTCGGTTACTTGGTATATGCGGCGCTGAGTTTTGAGACTGGTTTCATGAACAAAACCATTCTTCCCCTAATGGGAGTCGAAAGCATTTCATGGTATACCGAGCCGAAGTATTGGCCGATTATTCTGACCGTGGTCCAGCTTTGGAAGAGTGTCGGATTCTCCTGCATTATCTTTCTGGCTTCCATAATCAGTATCGATCCAGAGTACTATGAAGCCGCAACGCTTGATGGAGCGTCGAAATGGAGACAAATTCGGTCGATTACGATTCCGCTGATAACACCGGTGATCATCATGCTTACACTGTTGAGTATCGGGCGCATGTTCTATTCCGATTTCGGACTATTCTATCAAGTACCGATGAACTCGGGCATGCTCAACGATACCACAAACGTGATCGATACGTACGTCTACAGAAGTTTGATGATCATGGGGGATATAGGCATGGCTTCGGCTGCGGGTGTCTACCAATCCATTGTCGGTTTCGTTCTCGTACTGAGTGCAAACTATATTGTTCGTAAATTCAATAGGGAGAACGCGTTGTTCTAGACCTAGAATAGAGGTGCATTGAAAGTATGGTATATGAAAGCAAATTGCTGCAGTGGTCCGCCAATGTCATCCTTGGATTGTTTGCAGCGGCATGTTTGATTCCATTTGCTTTGCTGGTCGTTTCCTCGCTGAGCAGTGAAGCAAGCATTATCCAGAACGGATACTCCTTCTTTCCAACGGAGTTTAGTCTGGATGCTTATCACTATCTGTGGACGCATGTCGGGGAGCTTGGACGGGCTTATGGCATAACGATTCTCATCACGGCCGTAGGGACGGTGGTCAGTTTGGCGATAAGCTCCATGCTGGCTTATCCGCTATCTCGACACGATATGCCGTTAAAGAGCTTTTGGACGTTTTTCGTTTTCTTTACGATGCTGTTTAACGGCGGGCTGGTTCCAACCTACATGGTGTATACACAGCTCTTCGATATAAAAAATACTCTCTTTGGATTGCTCATCCCTGGACTGCTCATGAACGGGTTTAACGTTCTTCTAGTACGGACCTTCTTCATGACGTCTATACCGTCAGCGTTGATCGAAGCAGCCAGCATAGACGGAGCGAGTGAAATCAAAACATTTTACCGGATCGTGCTTCCGCTGTCCCTTCCGATCATGGCGACCATTGGGCTATTTCAAGCCATCGCGTACTGGAACGACTGGTTTAATGGGCTGATCTATCTAACGGACGCCAGATTGTTTGGTATCCAAACGATTCTTAACAAAATGATGACGGATATCCAGTTCCTGACGAGCAATAGCAACCTTGCCAGTACAGGTGCAGGGCAGGCCATTATGGAACTGCCAAGCACGACCGTACGCATGGCGATTGCTGCGATAGGGGTATTGCCGATTCTGATCGCGTACCCATTCTTTCAAAAGTATTTCGTTAGAGGAATCACGATCGGGGCCGTGAAATAATCTCAATGAACGAATAAGGAGGGTATTCTGCTGAAATGAACTACCATAATCCCGTGATTAGCGGCTTTCATCCAGACCCAAGTATCTGCCGAGTGGGCGAAGATTACTTTCTTGTGACGAGTTCCTTTGAATATTTTCCGGGGGTGCCTCTTTTTCACAGCAAAGATCTGGTGCATTGGGAGCAAATCGGCCATTGCTTGACACGAATGGAACAATTGGATCTGCATAATGCACGGACTTCTGGAGGAATTTACGCCCCAACGATCCGTTTTCACCAAGGCATCTTCTACGTGACGATGACCAACGTGTCGAGCGGAGGAAACTTTTATGTAACCTCGGAGGATCCTTTCGGGGATTGGTCCAATCCGGTTTATGTAGACCATCCCGGAATTGATCCCGATTTGTTGTTTGATGGGGATGGTGCGGTTTATTATACGACATCTTGGAACCAGGGGATCTATCAAAGCCGGATTGACGTGCAAACCGGAAAGAGGCTATCCGACGTCAAGCTCCTGTGGAACGGAACGGGCGGGCAATATCCGGAAGCTCCGCATCTCTATCGGATCGGGGAGTGGTATTATCTGCTTATTTCCGAAGGAGGCACCGAATACGGACATATGGTTACTGTCGCTAGGAGTCAGCGGCCAGACGGTCCTTACGAGAGCTGTCCCTACAACCCGATTCTCACTCATCGGAGTCTGTTGAAGCCAATTCAAGCTACGGGCCATGCCGATCTGGTACAGACATCTGATGACAACTGGTGGGCTGTCTTTCTAGGCATCCGGCCCGTCGGCTACCCCCCTCGCCATCATCTGGGCAGAGAAACGTTTCTGGCACCGGTAACTTGGACAAAGGATGGATGGCCGATTATTGGAGAGAACGGCATGATTGATGAAACGATGCCAGCAGGAAGTCTCCGTTTGCAATCCGCGGGGAGCTCCCCTGTAAGAGATGACTTTATAGATTTGGAACTCGCACCATATTGGAATTTCCTTCGGTCACCGAATCGGGATCAATGGTCCCTGTCCGTAAAGGAGAGCTGCTTGTCATTAAAGGGATCGGCGGTATCCTTGAATGAGGGGGGCGCTCCCGCCTTCGTCGGAAGAAAACAACAGCATTTTACGATGAAGGCTTCGGCACAATTGACGTTTACGCCGCATCAGAACGGCGAGGAAGCAGGATTAACCGTGTTTATGAACGAGCGTTTTCACTATGAGATCGCTCTAACGCGACTCGACGGTCATCGAAAGATCATCTTCCGCAGAAGGATCGGAAGCTTGTGGAAAATTGAAAACGAGGCTCCCTGGTATGCAGATACAGTTGTGCTTACGATTCGCGCCGACCAAGAGATGTATGCCTTCGGATTTTCCAGCAGCGGCCAGGATCCGTTTTGGTTCGGGGAAGGCGAATGTGCCATGTTAGCCGCGGAAGTTGCCGGCGGGTTTACTGGAGTACTTATTGCCATGTATGCTACAGGCAACGGCGTTCCTTCCGCTTCGTGGGCCCACTTTGATTGGTTTGATTATCAAGCCATTCAATAAATGTTTTGATCCGTCATTATAGACACATTCACAAGTTCTTGAGATTGCCCCGATTTTCGATGACGGTCGTTACGCTCAGCTTGAAATCCAGGTTGGGATAGTACCCGGATCTCCATTCCTGAAGCTGTTCCCGGGTCAAATGTTTTCTGAAGTATTGCCCCAGGGCTAAGATATCGGCTTGTTCTTTTTGCGTTTTCCGAAACAACTTATTCAGTCGAAGGGTAAGGAGCTCTTCAAGCTTCTCGTTGATCTGCGCTTCCGTCGGATGTCCCCGGGAATCCAAGATGGTGACTTTCAGCCTGAGATGGCTTCGAAGGTAAGGCTTCCCGTCCTTTAGCCAGCTTTGATGGGTAAGCCGGTTGCTTGTGATTTGCACGGTTGCGCTATCCATGACCTCGATTTTGCCGAATGCGCTTTTTCCATAAAAGGCATTAGCCACAAGCGTTTCATCGGTTCCGATTTGGCCTGTCATCCGTCCGTTCTTGATGATGGCCGAGCCTGTGCATTCGATGCTTGTGGATACGCCAGAACGAATGATCGGGACGATCACGTCATGCGTATAGGAATGAATGCTTCGAAACAACTGCCATACGCGCGTGTCGGCCAATTGGGGGTTCCAGCCGGCATTTTTCTCGAAATAATCATAGATGATACTGCCGCTTTGCTCCGATTTCGCTTGCATTTCGGAGAAGAATTGGTCTAGAGGCTGATCACTGATCGCAAACAGCGTTTTGGCGGAGATATCCCGGGAGCGGTTAAAGGCGGAGATGATGTCCTCCATCCCTCTTCGGGCAATGCGTTTATCTGCAATAACGATCTTCAAATGGAGCAGATCCACCTGGGTCTCCATATTCATGCTTATGTCATCGATGATTTCATTGATCGTGTCGCCGGTTTCCGAAACGATGCTGACCGAGCTCGTCTCATTCGTTGCCGGAATGTCCAGGTACACCTTATATTGATTCTCTTCAGTCAGCGAAATGCCCATGATGACCGGGAGCGAGCGATGGTTTATGTCCTTGTTATCCCAGCAGCCGGCAAGCAGGGGCACCGCTGCAACCAGTAATAGAATGAGCTTGATTGCCTTGCAGGGCTTAGCCGGGCTGTCCATATGCGGGTTGTTCATCTCCGACTTGTTCATATTAAGTAACCTCCGTAGCGCGGCTTGTTTTATGCTTGTGCCGCCATCCGATAATGAACGTGATCAGGGGAACGACCAGAAATACATACATCCTCAGAGGGATGATCCAGCCCTGAAGCTTCTTAAGAAAATCCCAATTGGGAATGGCCATGGAGATGGCAAACAATCCCGCAGTCAGTACAATTAACAGGTAGATATTCGGGATAACCGGAACGGCCCGCTTCGTAAGCGTTAAAAGCACCCATAGCGTGACACCCAGGTACAGGAGCGCAAACGCCATCAGGCTCAATAGAAAGAAAATCGTGATCCGGTCAAACAAGAGCCACGTGATATTCACGGTATCGATGGTCATGAGCATAGGGAACTCGTACATTTCCGCGGTTGCTTGCCCAAAGGTCAGCAGCGGCAAATATACGGATAACAGGAACATGGGCAGGAGGAGGAGGCAGCCCAGCATCATTTTTTTTATGCTGATATGTATGGATGCAGGTAACAGTCCCAGAAAAAAGAAGCCGCCTGCATATACGAATAAACTGACAAGAAAATCAGGCTTTATCAAGAACCGGAAGGTCTGCTCGTGATCAATGATCGGCAGCAAATAATACCAGTCCACGTTTTGAAAGCTGAGGCAGAGGACAAACAAAATGGGAAAAGTAAACAGGATGGCCAAGAGCACCCCGGTGCGTGCCATACTGGCCATTCCTTGCCAGGCCATAAGAAAGGCAATGCCGATCAATAGCAGCTGGATCGCCCACAGCGGCGTGCTCGATAAAAAGACCAGGGTCAGCATCTCCGAATACGCTCGCAGCGTGATAATGATTGCTATGCCAAAGTAGACGAAGACGGGAACCAACAACAGCCAAGCGAACAATGCTCCGGCGCTGCGGAACATATCAATGACGTTCTTCCGGGAAGTCCAGGCGAGCCCCTTTAGATACAGGAAAAGCGCAGCTGCATGGAGCGCATAGCTGATCCCGATGCCGATCCAGTGCCCCATATCCATGGCTGTGAACAGATCGGACGGGTAGAGGAAAAAGATTAGCCCCATATGACAAACGACGTATAAGATGGCTGCTTGATAACCGCTCTTATCCATTTCGCTCATCCTTTTTATTGAATGCAGGCAGCGATAAGTAAGGAACGCCCATGCTTGTTTGATGACCTAAATAAGCACACACGACAACGATTCCTGCAAGAAGCCCCAGCATGCCATAGATGGCGGACAAGATGATCAGCACATATTTAAATACGCGTAAAGTCACCGAGTTCTGAAAGCCGACCACCGTTGAGGATGCAATGGTTGTACCGGCCAGAACGATAATCAGCAGATTGCTGACAAGTTTGGCCGATACGGCCGCCTGGCCCAATATGATACCGCCAACCATCGTTATGGTAGGCCCGACGCTTTTGGGAAGACGGACACTTGCTTCGAGAATGAGCTCCAGAACGATGAGGAGCAAGAGCGTCTCGACAAAGGCAGGGTAAGGGACATCCTGTCTGCTGTTTGCAATTGATAAGGCCAGTTGAAGCCTCAGAACCTCAGGATTGACGGATACCAGGGCAACATACAGTCCGGGAATGATCGTAGCGATCAAGGCGCCAATGATTCTGAGGAGCCGGATCAGGTACATAAAGGGGAGAGCGTAATTATAATCATCCTTCAAACGGAACATATCCATGATATGGCTAGGCAAAATAATCGCGAAAGGATAACGGTCAATCATGCATACGATTTTGCCTTGCTGAAGGGAATGGGCTGCATTTTGCGGCAATTCCGTCATGTTGAAGCTGGGCAAGAACGACCATGGATTCATTCCCAGCATGTTCCCGAGCTGCTGAATATGATGAACCTCCTGATCCTGCCCCTCCTTGATTTTTGCTTGAACGGAACGCAATAACCGGGAGTCGACCCGATCCTCCTGATAAATTAAAAATAATGACCTGGGATGATGCTTTCCGACCTTGTACGTTTCTACTTGCATGGAGGCCCCGGAGCACTGCTTACGCAAAATGCCGATGTTTGTATCGACATCCTCCTGAAAAGCGCTGCTTGCGCCATACAGCGTATTTTCGGTTTCGGGTGAAGTAACGGAACGGGTGACATTTTTGGGGATCGGCAGGACGGAGCTGCAGGTTCCGGACTTGGGTTCGAATAGGATCAGATTCCCCTTCATGATGTCAGGGACGATCGCCTCCAGCTTGGGCTCCACAAGCTTGCCCAATATGTTCAGAAGAGCGGCAGGCTGAAGCGAAGCATGGTCCAGGTTCGAGGTTTGGGTTTGAAGGGATGCGATGCTCTGGGGAAGATCAACCAACGAATCCAAACCGATCATCTGAACTTGGTATTGCAGCAACCGAATATCAACATTGAAATAATCGGCGTTTCCATCAAAATAGGCAGCCAGCCTTTCTTTAAGCTCCATCCCGATATCACTCCCCAGTCCAACGATTCATAGATATCATTTCCATTTCAGCCTTCGGTTTATGCATTCGTATGATGCGCCAAATCAGTCTCGGGTCAGAAGAGCGATGGGAAAGATTCGAAAAGTGGGGTGAGCGGAGGATTAAAAATCGAAGAGCGTATATGTAATGCAAGAAACCCTGCGCAAGTACAGAAAGTGCAGGGTTTCCATGGCCACCGGAGTAAGGAAATTAAATTTTCGCTTCTATTAAATTACCCGGCCTACCGGTTTACATTTTTGCGCTGACCCCAATAACGAAGACTTACATGAACGTCAATCTCACGCAGCGATGCTGGATGCACTACCCGCTTCTCCTTCCTCAGCTCGTCCCATAGACTGGGATCCGTTCTGCGAAGCTGGAGGCCTAATTGATAGGGGTCGGCATGAATGGCCGCGGTTTTCAGGAACGTATTCTGAATTTCCTCCCGGAGCGTAGCCTCGGTTAACCTCCTCATTTCGTCAATCCTCTTTTTCTGATAAATATTCTGCACCATCCCATCAACGTTCAGTTTGATCCGGTAAAAGACCTCTTTCCCTTCGCGTATAACCTCTATGGCGGATTTCGGATTCTCCAGGTTAATGCTGCCAGCGGCCTTGTTTCCGGACAGTACGACGAGGGAAGCGCGCGTCTCCGGCGTAGACAGCCAGCGGGCACCGGTAAGATCGGAACGATCCATCCATCCCTTTAGGGTCTGATGCTGGATCAGAAATGCGCCGTTTACTTCAAGCAGCGGATGCTGCTTTAAATTTTCCGTCCAGTTTTCCGTGGAAATATGGAGGGAGGGAAGAACGACGGTCGCGGCATGTTCACGGTAGAGCCGGATAAAATTCACGAATTGGATCGGGCGGATAAACGAGAATTGCCGATAGCTCTCCTGCGGCTCATGGAGCAGGGAATGCAGCGGCGACAATTGGAAAAAAGGCGACACGGTAAACAGATCATCCATCGAGTCCTTGGTTCCGTAAACCCATTTGGTATAGCGGATCTCCTGCGACCGGTTCGTCATATCGAATACTTGGGACAACCGTTCGGGCGCCAGTACGGCCTCGCTGAGAACCAACGCCGTAACATGTCCCCAGGAAACCCGCTGCTGGCTGGCTGTGTAAAGGTCGATCAGCGCATCAGAGAGCGTGCCGCCGCTTCCTCTGCCGACCCATATCGGGGCCGTCTCGGTCTGCTTCGTCCCTTCCTGTTTGGCGATCGTCGCAAAATCAAGCATCTGGACATAAATGATATACTGATCTTCCTTGTAATCGATCCCGAGCGCGGTAATATAATTGATATCCTGAACCTCTTTGTTGTCCCAGCAGCCTGCGAGCAGCACGGATATGATGAAGAAGAGGCATAGGAGCTTTTTCATATCGCCCCGCCTTTCTTCCGTTTTTCCGGCAGTCTCATCAGGTTCCGCACGACCTTGGATAGCGAGAACGGGGAGAAGGGGGCCAGGAAAGGCTGTCCGAACGGGCGGTGATGCGCCGCATACTGGACGATAAAGAACACCGATATGAAGAAGCCGAATAATCCGAGAATGGAAGATAAGCCAAGGATGAAGTATCGCATAATCGTCTGCGTGACGACGAAATCCTCGTTGTTATGGGTAGAGCCGGCCACAAAGGACAATGCGCCGATCACCGTCATGGTCGGGGAGAAGAAACCGCCCCGAATGGCAGCGTCCCCGATAATGATGCCGGATACGACCGTGATGGTAGAAGCGATCGGAGAAGGCATCCGTATGCCGGCTTCCCGAAGCAGCGTTAGCAGAAACAGAATGATCAGCATTTCGAATCCGGTCGGAATCGGAAGGCCGAGCCGGGTATTGGCGATCGTAGCCAGGAGCGGGAACGGGATCTGGTCTTGGTGAAAGGACACAACCGTGATATAGAATCCCGGCAGCATGATGGAGATCAGAAAACCCAGCAGCCGGAGCAGTCTCCAAGGAAACACGTAGTAGTATGGCATTTGGGGATCCTCAGTCGCGAAGAGAAGCTGCATGAGGCTGGCCGGCGCGACCAGTACGACCGGACTTCCCTGCATGATGATGATCAACCTGCCGCGCGTCAAGGAATCATAGGCCCGGTCAGGGCGGCCGGTATAATCGAACATCGGCAGCACGCTGTACCGGTACGGAGATATATGCTCAGCCAGCTCTGCGATGCCGGTAGGCGATTCCCCATTGAACGATTGAAGCTTCTTGGTAACTTCATCCACCGTCTCAGGGATGACTTTATCTTTGAGATACATGATTCCGATAGAGGTTTTACTCCGGTCACCCAGCTCAAACGCGGTAAAGACGAGATCTGTCGTTTTCATGCGTTTGCGTATAAGGGCTACATTGGTGTCCAATTCCTCCACGAATCCGTCCTTGGGGCCTTTGATCGAGGTTTCGGAGGAGCTTTCCTCCGGGGATCTTGAAATATTATTCGCCGCGCTAAATGAATACAGCTTGTCGCTGCTTGGGAAATAAAGCGCTACGTCCCCTGAAAAAACATGATCTACTAATGCATCCTCATCCGTTATGGGATCCAGACAAAGCTCCAATTTCAGCTCGGAGGGATCGAAGGCTTTGTGCTGAGCGCTGCTAGCTTTCCATTTGTTATGGATGACGGGCAGAATGATTTTGGAGATCAACGCCGAGTCGCTCATGTAGACGTTATAGATCATTACGGCCCAAGGCAGCTCGGCACCGTCGATAGCAGGGAACGTTGAAATGAGGATATCGTCGCAATCGGCAAAACGTTCTTGAAGACTTTGCACGGTGATCATGATGAATGCTCTCCTTTCGCTGTGCTGTGCCGCGGTTGTCTTCGAATCAGGAGGAACATGAGTATGCTCAATACGGTGAGGTAAATGCTGGAGATCGGCAAGAAATAGTCGGCCATGACATAGTACATCTTCAGATTGCTGATAGGCGATGCGCAGAGGATGATCATCAGCAAGGAGACCGCCAGTATACCGACGCTTCGCTTCGAAGGCGGCAGCAGCGTCTCGCACAGCAAATAAATCGACAGCGAGATGGAAATATAGGCTCCGCTCAGCCACTGAAAGATCGACAGAAAGTCGACATGCTCAACGAATTTGCCGAGCTTTACGAGGCGCCACTGCTCATAAGCCGGATACCGCTGCAGTTTCATCTCTTCAGGTCCGAATTCTGCAATGCCGCCGATTGTGGGACCGAATGTCAAGAACACAAGCACGGCATGAATGGCAAGCACCGTCAGGAAACGGGGCTTTTTCTGAAGATGCGGCCTGAGAAACAGGATTAAAATAAACTGCGACAGCCCCCCGAACATGACCGGCAGACCCTCTAGGACCGGGGTGAAGCCATGCTCAAGAACCGGCATAAGATAGTGGTAGTTCTTCACTTTAAAATTTGCAACGGATACAAATATGCCAAGAAGTACAACGATGGGCAGCAATATTCCCGCTGAGATGCCGACCGTGCGTAATCCTTGCCTCGCGGTCACCAAACATAGCAAAACCAGAATCAAGGACGTGGCGACGACGGGGGTCTGAAGCAAATAAGTGGATTTCGTCCAGTCGATCACTTCTTTCAGCGTATAGAAGGCAAATGCGATGAAATAGAGGGAGGCCATGCTCATGATAAGCACGCGTGCCGCTTTGCCGCTGCTTTCGTCGATGGCTTGCCGGATCGTCCGGTCTCCGAGCTTCCGAATAATGCCGTAAATCAGAAGCACCCATGGAAGAAACAAAACGCCGGAAGCAAGAATCGTGATCCAGGCGTCCCGCCCCGATATTTCGATCAGCACCGGAATGATCATGACGTGGTTCGTCAAACCGGCTGTCAGCATCATCATCATAAATGCCTGATTCGTTGGAATTCCCCCTGACATGCTCATCCTCCTTGCCGGCTTTTATACGGTTTAGAGTTCTCGGGGAATACCCAAAATATGCGATCTCATCCAATACGAAGGAACACAACGTCAATCGGCAGGTTCCCTTGAAAGCCATAAATTAGGGCGAGCCCCGGTACATAAAGCCATTCGCATCCCTGCATAATAAGGTAAGCTTTTGTAGGATTACAAGATTGGGGGATGCATGCGTGAGCAGAGAAAGGAAGTCGAGGAAAAAGGTAGGAACATTGAAATGGTGGCAGCTATCCCTCCTGGGCGTAGCGTCGACCATCGGGACAGGCTATTTCCTTGGATCGGCGCTTGGTATCCGGGTTGGCGGGCCGGCGTTTCTAATCTCGATCGTCATAGCCGCCTTCGCCACCTATCTCGTATTCGATATGCTGGCGCGAATGACCGCGGATGACCCGCAGCCGGGCTCGTTCCGAACCTATGCAAAGCAGGCTTACGGCAGATGGGCTGGATTTTCGACAGGGTGGATGTACTGGTGTGCGGAGGTGCTGATCATGGGGAGTCAAATGACGGCGCTCTCCATTTTTTCGCGCTTCTGGTTTCCGGACGTCCCGATGTGGATATTCGCTTGCGGCTACGCGGTTCTCGGACTATTTGTCATATGGATCGGCAACAAGGGGTTTGACCGGCTGGAGAATGTGCTGGCCGTTCTGAAAATTGCCGCGATCGTCATGTTCCTGGTGATTGCCGCAGCGGCATGCTTCGGATGGCTTCACGGGGGAGCAAGGCCTCAGCTGCCTGCGACGTGGGGGGATTTTTTCGCTGCAGGAGGAAGAGGGCTGTGGGCGTCATTGATCTTTGCTTTCTACGCGTTTGGGGGAATCGAAGTGATGGGAGTGATGGCCATCCGGTTAAAGAACCCGAAGGAAGCTCCCAAGTCAGGAAAAATCATGATTTTGCTGTTGTCGATCGTCTATATCCTATCCATCGGGCTTGCCGTCATGATGGTGGCATGGAACCGTTTTTCACCGGCCAAAAGCCCGTTCGTTGTTGCGTTAGGGTCGTATAACCTTCCCTTTATACCGCATGTCTTCAACGCGGTGCTGATTATTGCTGGATTTTCGACGATGGTGGCTTCACTGTATGCCGTGACAACGATGCTGGTCACGTTATCCGAAGACCGGGACGCGCCCAAGGTATTTGCCGTAAAGAAAACCAAGCGGAAAACACCGGTGTTTGCGCTGGGGCTTACGGCAGCCGGTCTTGCCGTATCGATCATACTGTCGCTTCTGATCCCCGGCAAGATTTACGAGTATCTTACGACTGCCGCCGGTTTAATGCTTCTGTACAACTGGTTCTTCATCCTGGTTACGGCAGGGAAAGTCATCCGGCTCACCGTTTGGGGACATGTCAAACGCTTCGCCGGCATGCTAATGATCGCTGCAGGAGTAAGCGGCACCGCATTTCATCCGACGAGCCGTCCGGGACTGTGGATCAGCTTCGGCTTTATTATCCTCATCGGCATCGTCGTATTGTTCATGCAGAGGGTTTGGAAGAAATCCGCCCAGGAGTCCAAGAAGCCCGGCAAGCCCAAGCTGCGTCCGAAGCCTGCCCGTTAGAACAGCATCGGATACAGCAGCGACACCGCACGAATGCCAAAGTACAAACCGAATACAACCAATGAGAGGCCAGAGAGCACGGAAATCACCGATATTGCTCTTTGGCTTAAATATTTTCGGAACATGCTGCTGACCATGGCCATGAAGAAATCCCACAGGACGACGCCTGAAATGACGGCAATACTGTAGATGAAAAGCTGGCCAGTACCATTGTCGGCCGCCGTCTTGGCCAGAATGGAGCCATAGATGCCGAGCCAGAACAGAATGGTCATCGGATTAGAGACGGACATCAGGAATCCGGAGACCAGCGTTTTCATAATCGATTCCCCGCCGCTGGCTGAGCTGACCGTTACCTTTCTTGCATTGATGATGCTTTCCACGCCTGTATAGATGAGAACGAATGCGCCAAACAGCCACAGGAACGTCTGCATGAAAGGGGTGCTCAGGAAATGAACGACGCCCAAATATACGAGGATCATGTACAGGATATCCGCCAGCACGGCACCGATTCCAAACATCCAGGCATGCCAGAACCCTTTTTTGATCCCTTGATCGAGCTGGGCTGCATTAATCGGACCGAGCGGCGCAGAGAGCGAAAGTCCCAGAATGATATAGCTGAAAATCATGCTCATGACAACAAATTCCTCCTCTATAACGGTTCCCGAATTTTTTGCACTGCTTGTACGGAAGATGGCTCGTACCATTCTATTCACGGGAAAGCCCATCTAAGAACATCCAATATAGAAAAAAAGCGTACGAATCCGTCGGCTGCCCTGAGAACGGGAAGCCGTTATTTTTTTGCCCGTATTTTGATTCGTCGGCCGATTTTGCTAGGATAGTAGTAGCGATGCCTTCGATACCGTAGAGGGATCGAACCGGCAGCGAAGAGGAGGGATAACATGAGCAGGCCTTACCAAATCGTCGTGGTATCGGATACCCATATACCCATGCGGAGCAAGCAGCTCCCGTCTCGGCTGGTGGAGGACTTGAAGGAAGCGCAGCTTATTTTGCATGCGGGCGACTGGTCGAGCTGGGACGTCTATGAACAGTTCAGCCGCTATGCTCCGGTCGAAGGCGTGGCCGGCAATACAGACCCGGAGGAGATCATTTCGAAGCTGGGATACCAGAAGATCGTTGAGGTTCTCGGTCATCGGATCGGAATTGTGCATGGACACGGAAAAGGCGGGACGACGCCAGAGCGCGCCCTGAAGGCATTCGAGGGAAGCGGAGTGGATATGATCGTATTCGGTCACACCCACATTCCTTATATGGAATCGGTACGGGGCACGCTGCTTTTCAATCCCGGCTCTCCGACCGATAAACGAAGACAGCCTCAATACTCGCACGGCATCATTCGGGCTGCCGAAGGCCGGTTGGATGCGGGACATGTGTTCTATGACCGTACATAAAGCAGATTCAGTCATATACTGATGGTAAGTGAATCGGTTGCATGCTTTTAATTCCGGAAGCATCGGGTTAATAAATATGAGTCCTTGATGGATACACATGATGCAAGTGAGAGGATGGCTATGGTAAAGGAAGAACAGTTCGAGCGAAGAATCCAGATCGGCCTGTCCGGCTGGGGAGATCATGACAAGCTGTACGATGATGGAGCGAAGGCCTCCGATCGGCTGGGCATGTACGCACGGCACTTTCCGATCGTGGAGATGGACAACTCGTTCTATGCGATACCCTCTCCGGAGCAGATGGACAAATGGGCTCATGCCGTGCCCGCCCATTTCGGATTTATTGTCAAAGCCTATCAAGGCATGACCGGCCATGCCAGAGGCGGCACCTTGTCGAGATATTCCAACACGAGAAGCATGTTCGACGAGTTCCGGGCTTCGGTAAGGGCCCTTCAAGCCGCCGGCAAGCTGAGAGCGGTGCTGTTTCAATATCCGCCGTGGTTTGGCTGCGAGCGGAAGCATGTGGACATTTTGAAACGGACGCGTGAATGGATGGAGGATCTGCCGGTTGCCCTGGAATTTCGCCATCAGACCTGGTTCGCTCCCGAATTCCGGGAGAAGACGCTGGATTTCATGCGAAGCGAGGGGTGGATTCACAGCATTGCCGATGAGCCCCAGGCCGGAATCGGATCGGTACCGGCTGTCCTTGCCGCAACCCGTCAGGATGCGGTTATGATTCGCATGCATGGCCGCAATGAGAAAGGGTGGCAAACGGGCGGGCAGCCGAATTGGCGGGAGGTCCGTTATTTGTACAGATACAATGAGGAAGAGCTTGCGCAGTGGAAGGAATCCGTGCTGAAGCTGCTTGAGGAGACGAGCCAATGCTGGATTATCTTCAATAACAACTCGGGAGGCGATGCATCCGATAATGCGAAGCAGCTCCTTCGCATGTTTGGAATGGACAGCGGACCCGAACCGATCAGGCAGATGGATTGGCTGGAAGAGGATATTTTTACTGATTAATGACTTTAAATGTAAACCAAACAGGGAACTGGAAGCCGTTGTCCGAAACCGTCATAAAATTGACGCAAATCCATCTGTTTATGAGATCATTATTATATATAAAGGGTATTTTCGGTTCTGCGGTCAAGTGTATTATAATGAAATCGTAAGAAAGTGTTTTGCGAATGTAAAAAATGAAATTCCGTCCATGAACTATCAAAATAATCTGACGGAGGGAGTCAGCGATGAAGACCCTTGACAGTAAGGCAGTGGGACCATGGCAAAAATATCACGGTCCGAACCTGGGGTACATTCAAGATCAGTACGAGAAGTTTTTGCAAGACCCGCAGTCTGTGGAACCAGGATACCGTGAACTGTTCGCCAGCTGGGGACCGCCCCCTGCTTTGGAAAACAATGAAAAGAAAGCGGATTCGCAGGGACAAGGCGTAGGACTTGACCCGCAATTGCTTAAGAAAAGCGTAGCCGCCGGTAAACTGGTATGGAACATTAGAACATACGGCCATTTGGCCGCCGTCATCGACCCGATCGGAATCGGCGGTGAAACGGATACACGACTGCTTCAGCCTGAAAGCTATCAGTTAAGCCAAGCGGATTTGGCGGCCTTGCCTGCCGAGATCGTCTGGGAGGAGGCTCCCGGCGATGTCAAGAACGGTTGGGATGCCATCCAGCGGCTGCTGAAACTATATACTGGAACCATTGCATATGAATTCAGCCACATTCATGATGAAGAAGAACGGAAATGGCTTAACCAACAAGCGGAGTCCGGACGCTTCCCGCTTAACCTGAGCGTCGAAGAGCGTAAGGAGCTCCTGAAGAAGCTGCTGGAGGCCGAGCAATTCGAGGAATTCCTGCACCGTACCTTCGTTGGTGCAAAGCGCTTCTCGGTCGAAGGGAACGAAGCGCTGGTGCCGCTGCTTGACGAAATCGTCCAGCAATTAGCGGAAGTGGAGGTCAACTCGATCCTTGTCGGCATGGCGCACCGCGGACGTCTGAACGTGCTTGCGCATATTCTCGGGAAGGATTACACCAAGATCTTCTCCGAGTTCATGCATTCGCCGAATAAGCATCTGGTGCCTTCCGAAGGCTCGATGGGCATGAATTACGGCTGGACCGGCGACGTGAAATATCACTTGGGCGCCGATCGTTATATGAAGAAGAACGAGGCCCGCGAGGTTCGTATTACGTTAGCCAACAACCCGAGCCACCTGGAATACGTCAATCCGGTCGTTGAAGGGTACACGCGCGCGGCTCAAGAAACCCGCAGCGAAGCCGGCTATCCGAAGCAGGACGTCAACAAGGCCGTCAGCATTCAGATTCACGGCGACTCTGCGTTCCCGGGCGAGGGAATCGTACCGGAGACGCTCAACTTCAACAAGCTGCCTGGCTTCCGTACCGGCGGAACGATTCATATTATCGTCAATAACCGGATCGGCTTTACGACGGAAGGGAAGGATTCGAGATCCACGCATTACGCCAGCGATCTGGCGAAAGGATATGAAATCCCGATCATTCACGTGAATGCGGACGATCCGGAAGCATGTATCGCTGCTGCCCGTCTCGCGAGCGATTACCGCAACAAGTTCAAGAAGAGCATTCTGATCGACCTGGTCGGCTACCGCAAGTACGGCCATAACGAGACTGACGATCCGGAAACGACTCAGCCGCTGATTTACCAGAAGGTGAAGAATCACCCTACGGTCAGCACATTATATATGAAGAAACTGGTGGATAGCCAGGTGCTGTCCCAAGCGCAGGCGGACGAACTGAAGAACGCAGTGGTCGAAGTGCTGAAAGCTGCTTATGAAACCGTGAAATCGAAGGATTCGGTGGACTCGGTTCTGCTCGGCATCAACCCGTCCGACGAGAACTCCAAGAAGGAAACGGCTACGAATGTATCCGCGGAACAGCTTCGTGCGATTAACCGCGAGCTCCTGCAATGGCCGGAAGGCTTCACGGTATATCCGAAGCTTCAGCGCATCCTGGAGCGCCGCAGCAACGCGCTTGACGAAGGCGGGAAGGTAGACTGGGGCCATGCAGAGACGCTGGCGTTCGCTACGATTCTTTCAGACGGCAAGCCGATCCGGATTACCGGACAGGATGCTGAGCGCGCAACATTTGCGCACCGGAACCTGGTTCTGCATGATGCCGCGAATGGAGATACGTTCTGCCCGCTGCACCGTTTGCCGCAGGCAAAGGCATCGTTTGCGATTCACAACAGTCCGCTTACAGAAGCAGCGGTTGTCGGCTTCGAATACGGCTACAATGTGTATTCGCCGGAGACGATGGTGATTTGGGAAGCGCAATACGGGGACTTCACGAACTGCGCCCAAGTTATCATCGACCAGTTCATCTCGGCAGGCCGTTCGAAGTGGAGACAGAAATCGAGCCTTGTCATGCTGCTGCCGCATGGATATGAAGGGAACGGTCCTGAGCATTCCAGCGCAAGACTCGAGCGCTTCTTGCAGCTGAGCGGGGAAGATAACTGGACGGTGGCTAACCTGACGTCGGCCGCGCAATACTTCCATCTGCTGCGCAAGCAAGCGTCGCTGACGGAAACGGACGATGCCCGTCCGCTCGTGCTGATGGCTCCGAAGAGCTTGATCCGGAATCCGCGCGTTGCATCGCCGGTTAGCGCATTTAGCGAAGGCGGCTTCCAGAAGGTGCTGGAGCAGCCTGGTCTCGGACAATCGCCGAAGAAGGTCGAACGCCTCGTGCTGTGCTCGGGGAAAGTGGCGATCGATCTGGACGAAGCACTCGACAAGCAGAAGGGCGAAGATCACTCCTGGATTCATATTGCGCGGGTGGAACAGCTGTATCCGTTCCCGAAAGAAGAAATTTCGCGCATTATGCAAAAGTTCCCGAATCTCAAGGAAATTCTGTGGGTTCAGGAAGAACCGCAGAATATGGGCTCCTGGAGCTTCATGGAACCAAGAATCCGCGAAATCGCGCCAAGCGGCGTAGAGGTTCGTTACAACGGACGACCTGAACGGTCCAGCCCGGCCACCGGATATCAGGATGTACACGCATACGAACAACAGACGATCATTTCGTTTGCCCTTAATCGTAAAACTATAAATCAACAGATCTCATTGGGGAGGTAGCGGCTGTGAGTGAAATTACTGTACCAGCTATGGGCGAATCCATCACCGAAGGAACGATATTCAAATGGCACGTGAAAGAAGGGGACCGCGTCAACATCGGTGACGTTCTGCTCGAGTTAGAAACGGATAAGGTTAATCTGGAAATTAGCGCGGAGTCTGAAGGCGTTGTGGAAAAAATCCTTCGCCAAGAAGGAGAAAATGTTACGATCGGCGAAGTCATCGGCCAAATCTCTCCACAGGAAGGCGTTAAGCCAAGCGCACCTGCGCCGCAAGCGGAAGCTCCTGCTGCTCCTCCGGCAGCGGCCCAGCCTGCGCAAGAGGCACCAAAGGCACCAGCGCCTGCACCGGAAGCCGGTGGAGAAGGCTCGAATTTGACTGCATCGCCGTCCGCACGCAAGCTGGCTCGTGAGCGCGGGATTGACCTGGAACAGGTACAGGGCCGCGACCCAATCGGTCGCATTTATCACGATGATGTGAAGAACCATACAGAAGGCAGTAAGCCTGCTGCGCCTGCAAGCAAGCCGTCCACGCCAGCAGCTCCCGCGGTGCAGGCACCGGCTGCGGAATACGGCAAGCCTGTCGAGCGTACGCGGATGTCTCGCCGCCGTCAGACAATCGCCAATCGCCTGGTCGAGGCGCAGCACACGGCTGCAATGCTGACCACCTTCAACGAAGTCGACATGACCGCTATCCTGGATGTGCGTAAGCGCCGCAAGGACGCTTTCAAGGAAAAGCATGACGTTGGACTGGGCTTCATGTCGTTCTTTACGAAGGCTGTTGTCGGCGCATTGAAGAAGTTCCCGCTGCTCAATGCGGAAATTGACGGTGACGATATCGTCGTGAAGAAGTTTTATGATATCGGCATTGCCGTTTCGGCGAAGGAAGGACTCGTCGTTCCTGTCGTTCGTGACGCTGACCGTCTCGGATTCGCCGAGATCGAGAAGGAAATCGTGAACCTCGCGAACAAGGCACGCAGTAACACCTTGTCGCTGTCCGAGCTGCAAGGCGGAACCTTTACGATTACGAACGGAGGCGTCTTCGGATCGCTGCTGTCGACACCAATCCTGAATACACCGCAGGTCGGCATCCTGGGTATGCATAAGATCCAGATTCGTCCGGTTGCTATCGATGAGGAGCGTATGGAGAATCGTCCGATGATGTACATCGCATTGTCGTATGACCATCGAATCGTCGACGGCGCAGAAGCGGTTCGCTTCTTGGTCACCGTAAAAGAGCTGCTGGAAGATCCGGAATCTCTGCTGTTGGAAGGTTAATGCCAAGACAGCGACATCCATCAAGAAATAAAGGGCCGCATGGGAAAGTCCATGCGGCCCTCTTTTACGCCTTATCCGATGATTTGTCCTTCGATGCAGATGGCATGGTACTACTATGGATAGCGATGCCTATTCTACACATTGGCCATTGTCCTTAAATACAGATGATGCTGCGCTGTGATTCGAAAGCATGCGCCTCTACGAGGAGGAACCCTGCTTCTGGTCTTGTCCTTTCGATTCCGTGGTATCGCGAGGATTCCAGTTCTCAGCCTGAGGCTCGATATCCTGATGCTTCTTCACCTTGTCTCGCTGCTCTTTGGAATCGTTCTCCGTGTACTGGTGATTGCGCACTTCATCGCCGCTAGATGATGTCATGGGAATACCTCCTTCATACGAATATAGTATTACATACCCTGTGTGACAAAAGACAAACAGGGAAGAGCCGTTTGCGGAGGAATTTGATTTTCCGCATACTTGACGTTAACATGTTACAGAGACGAATCGCATGAATAACCGATATCGAGAGGAGTTGTCTTCTATGCAACAACAATCACAGCATACATTACTCTTTACAGGCGCTTATGCCGAAGCCGATCAGACCGGAATCTGCGTATATGCCGTGGACGAGGCATCCGGAGAGCTTCAGCTGCTGGACGAAGTCTCAGGGATCAAGAATCCGACATTTCTAAATGTGGATCCGGCAGCCAAGCGGCTGTATGCCATCGGGGAGATATCGGACCAGGGCAATAAAGCAGCCGAGATCGTCACATTCGGGATTCAACCTGATACCGGCAAGCTGAAAGAATTGAGCCGCGTTCGGAGTGTCAGCAGCTCAACTTGCCATATTCAACGGGACGAGGGGAGTACGTTTCTGATCGTATCCAGCTTTCACGGGGGACTGATCGGCCTTCACCGGATTAACGAGGACGGTACGGCGGGTGAACTGCTGGATGAGAAGAAGCACGCCGAGCTTGTCCATGTCCGGGAGGATCAGCAGCCGAGAGCGCATTCCGCCTTTTACAGTCCGGATGGACGATACATATTCGTGCAGGATTTAGGATTGGATAAGATTATGACCTATACCTTAGACAGCGAGCAGGGCCAGCTTCGTTTCGTTCGCGAAACCCAGCTTGAGGACGGGGCGGGGCCTCGCCATTTGGCCTTCCATCCGGGCGGAGCCTATGCATACGTCATTAATGAGTTGAACTCCAGCGTGACGACGCTCCGGTATTCGAGTGAAGACGGCAGTCTGACGCCGCTTGGGACGGTCTCGACGTTGCCTGCCGATTTCGAAGGGGAAAGCTCCTGCGCCGAAATTGCGGTATCCGGCGACGGCCGGACGGTGTACGGATCGAACCGCGGACATGACAGTATCGTGGTATTCACCGTCCACCAGGATAGCGGGCTCCTGAATCCGGTTCAGTATATTTCGACCGAGGGCGGCCACCCGCGGCATTTCAGCCTGCTGCCGGGCGGGAAGCAGCTGCTGGCGGCCAACCGGGACGGTAATAATCTCGTGCTCTTTACGGTAAATCCGGAGGACGGAAAGCTTGCCTTCACCGGTTATACCGTATCCCAATCCAAGCCGGTCTGCGTGAAACCGGCCGTATTTAACGGATAACAGCTGAAATGGTTTGTATTTGTAGTGGATCGCGATTGCTTGAGAAATAATCCTTGGAATTGCTTAGAGAAGCGCTCTATGCAGGCAATGGACCTAAAGGTTCGTTGCCTTGCAGGGGCGCTTTTTCGTGCAGGCAAATCGCTTCGCTGACCTTAAGCGGCTCCGCGTTTGGCGTTTGACGGGATTCAGAGCTCGCCTCGATTGGTTATGTAATAACATGAACATGTAATTGAGGAGGGTGTGGCAATGTCTATGAACCAACAATTGAAAGGGAAGACGGCAATCATTACAGGTGCAGGCTCAGGAATCGGCCGTGCTGCAGCCCTTCTGATGGCGGAGCAGGGAGCGAACGTGCTGCTGATCGATATTGACCCTGAACGGGTGGAGAAGGTTCGTAAGCAGATTGAGGCTGCCGGGGGGCAAGCGATAACCGGCAATTGCGATATTTCGAAAGCGGAGACCCTAAAGGATTGTTTTCAGCAAGCGGTGGAGAAATGGGGCGGCCTCGATATTGTTTTTGCCAACGCCGGCATTAACGGTACGAAAGCTCCGATTGAGACGATGGAGCTGGACGAGTGGGATACAACGATCAATACGAACCTGAGGGGAACCTTTGCGACGGTGAAATATTCGATTCCTTATTTGAAGGAGAAGGGCGGCAGCATCATCATTACGAGCTCGATAAACGGCAACCGGGTGTTCACCGGCTTCGGATTTTCCGCCTACAGCACGACCAAGGCAGGGCAGGTGGCTTTCATGAAGATGGCGGCGCTGGAGCTGGCCCGTTACAAAATCCGCGTGAACGCGATTTGTCCGGGAGCCATTGCAACCAATATCGACTCCAGCACGATTGCCAAGCCGGAGCTGGAGGAAGTGACGATTCCGATCGAATACCCGGAAGGGGATCAGCCGCTGGCGAACGGTCCCGGCCAGCCGGAGCAGGTTGCCCGTCTGGTCGCTTTCCTGGCATCCGACGACGCCTCGCACATTACCGGAACCGAAATTTATATCGATGGAGCCGAGTCTCTGATCCATTGATTGGCCGGCTCAAGCTTAACTTGAGCGCTCGGTCAGCTAGGTGCCCGCACCGCTGGCGGATTTGACAATATGGACTTTATTGTCGCATAATAAATAGATATATTGTCAAATAGAATAGTGGTGATATCGATGGGAATCGTCATCGTGGAAGTGTGCGACAGCAACTTGATGAGCGCTTTGGAGCTCGAGCACCTGGAGGAGCTGTATCCCGAGATCGCCGTGCTGCGTGCAGATTGTATGAACCTGTGCGGGCTATGCAAGCTGCGCCCCTACGCGCTGGTCAATGGCAAGCGTGTATTTGCAGCCACGACGGAGGAGTGCATCGAGAAGATTAAGGCAGCCATCGAAGCTGAGTTGGCCATCTACAATGAGATTTAAAGCGTCCTAAGCGATGCTTCGTTATATGATATATTCAAAAAGGGCATGTCGCTCATTCCAAGCGACATGCCCTTTTCTATAATATTGGGGACTTTAGGAAGCGTGATGGCTTGCAGCAACAATCTCTTCGCACTCGGCGGAGCAGCAGCTATTGTGAAGCTCTTCGCATTCCTCGCAGCAAATATGCTGCAAATGGCATGCATCGTTATCGCAGTTGATGTAACGGTCCTCCGGCTTGCCGCAGTGATGGCATTTTCCGACGATGATATCTTCATCGGTGCGGTTGATAGGCACGGAAATGCGCTCATCAAAGACGTAGCATTTGCCGTCGAACAGCCGGCCTTGAACCTCAGGATCCTTCCCGTACGTTACGATCCCGCCCTCCAGCTGGGCAACATCATGGAATCCTTCCTTCAGCATGAATCCTGTCAGCTTCTCACAGCGGATGCCGCCGGTGCAGTAAGTCAGGATGATCTTATCCTTATGCTCGGACAGGTTCTCCCGAATCCATTCCGGAAACTCGCGGAACGACTGCACATCCGGCCGAATGGCGTTGCGGAAATGGCCGATATCGTATTCGTAATCATTGCGGCCGTCAATGACGATGACATCATCGCGTTGAAGGTACTCGAAAAATTCCTTCGGCGACAGGCGCTTGCCGCTGATGACATTCGGATCCAGCTCGTCCTCGACACGGAAGGTCACGAGCTCCTTACGATGACGGACGAACATTTTTTTGAACGCATGCCCTTCGGAAGGGTCCACCTTAAACACCATATCGGCGAACAGCGGATTGGCGTGCATATCCCGCATATACTGCTCTGTCTGTTCAATCGTACCGGACACGGTACCGTTGATGCCTTCGGCTGCAACCAGGATGCGGCCCTTGAGGCCCAGCTCCTTGCAGTACTGCAGATGTTCCTCCTTGAAGGCCTCCGGGTCCGGAATCGGCACGAATTTATAATAAAGCAAAATTTGATATTGCTGTGAATCAGTCATGTTTTATCACCTGTTCTGTTGATAGTGTTAGCCAAAAGCATACTTATAGAATTGTAGTTGATTTCAGACCACTTAGTCAACTTAAATGTATAGAAAGTTTGCCATGAAATGTGAATTTTAGGGTTTCATGAACGCTGTAAAGCGGTTATGATGAAGGAGCAGGAATGCGAACACTTTCATTAATTGGAGGCGTGAACAGCATGGTACATATCGAACAAAATGCGCTCGTATTGTTTCAAGGCGACAGTATTACCGATTGTGGTCGGAATTATGAGGAGCCTAGCAGTTTGGGGCAAGGATATGCACTGATGGCTGCGGCCCGGTTGAGCATGGAGCAGCCTCATAAGCGTTTACGGTTTGTAAATCGCGGCATCAGCGGAAACCGGGTTGTTGATCTTCGGGGACGATGGGAGGAAGATTGTATACGGCTCGACCCGACTTGGGTTTCGATTCTCGTCGGCATCAACGAGACGGGGAGGAAATACAGGCGGGGAGAGCCGACTTCAGTTGAGGCTTTTTATGAAGGCTATAGGGAGCTGCTGTTCCAGACCCGAGAGCATACAGGCGCGAGACTGATTCTTATGGAACCGTTTCTGCTGCCCGTCACGGAGGATAAGAAGGAGTGGCGCGAGGATCTGGACCCGAAGATTGCGGCGGTGCGGGAGCTGTCGCGGGAGTTTGAGACACTGTATGTGCCGTTGGACGGTATTTTTGCTGCTGCAAGCTCCACGATCGAGATGACCTACTGGGCTGAAGACGGCGTGCATCCTACCCCAGCGGGCCATGCGCTGATTGCTCAGTCCTGGCTCGCAGCTATTCAGGGACGTTCGGTGCTGTAAGGCTGTTTATCCGCTTCATATACAAGGCATTATTGGGAGACAACGTCCCCGGAGAGAGCCCTCCGGGGACGTTTCGTTCATTCGACAGGAGATGCTCCAGAAGTAAAGAAAATCCTGATTGACGAATGTGTTTGGATACCTTTACAATGGTTCATAATAGACCGTTGTTCAATTGGTGCGTCCTATTTTTTTACTTTAATGCTTTTGTCAATAAAAGCGGCGATGCGTTGTCGCTTTGTGTCGAAGCTTAAATGACGAAACGAACGGGTCATTCATGAGAGAGGGGATTCATTAGATGAAGAGAAAAATGTGGGTATCACTTGCATTGTCGGCAGTGCTCGTGACGGCAGTCGGCTGCGGGGACAAGCCGGAAGGCGGAAGTACGGAGACAGGAAGCGGCGGCGATGCCGAGAAGAAGTCTTACAGCATCGCGATCTCGCAATATGTAGAGCATCCGTCCCTTGACGCAACGAGGGAAGGAATTCTTGCGGCGCTGAAGGATGCCGGAATATCGGAAGAGGACAACACGCTGAAGCTTGACTATAACAATGCTCAGAACGATTCAACGAACAATCACACCATCGCTCAGAAGCTGAAGGATTCGAAAGCCGATTTGGTTGTGGCGATTGCTACGCCATCCGCGCAAGCCGTGGCAAACGAAGTGAAGGAGAAGCCGGTCCTGTTTGCAGCGGTTACCGACCCGCTGGATGCGAAGCTGGTCAGCGACCTGCAGAAGCCGGGCGGCAACGTTACCGGCGCTTCCGACACGAATCCGGAAGCGACAAAGCAGCTGATGAATTTTGTCAGCACCCATTTTCCTAATGTGAAGAAGATTGGTTTGATCATCGATGAAGGGGAAGCGAATGCCGTCGTCATGGCCAAGACAGCCGAAGAGGTGCTCGCGGAGCATGGGATCGAACTGGTGAAGGCTTCTGTCACCAATACTTCGGAAGTGAAGCAGGCTGCCGAGTCTCTGGTCGGTAAGGTGGATGCATTCTATATTACGCTCGACAACCGGGTTGTAAGCGGAGTGGACACGATTATTCAAACCGCCCAACAGAATAAAATTCCGTTCTTCTCCAGTGACCGCGACACGGTGGAGAAGGGGGCTTTTGCTACCGTTGGCTTCAAGTATTATGACCATGGGTATCAGGTTGGTCAGATGGCGGTAGAGATTTTGAAGAACGGCAAGAAGCCGGCTGACATGGAAATCACGAAGCCTGACAAGCTGGATCTGATTCTCAATGTGAAGGCTGCGGCGGACTACGGCATCGAGGTTACGGACGCCATGAAGCAGGAAGTCAAAGACCCTGACAACAACATCATTGAGTAAATGTAAGGCGCGGAGTCTTGAGCCCGCGCCTTCCTTAATCATAAAGGAGGTCAAGACATGTTGGAATTCCTGATGAGACTGGACGGTCCGATTGAATTAGGTCTGTTGTATGCGCTGATGGCACTTGGCGTTTATATTACGTTCCGCATTTTGGATTTTCCGGATCTTACGGTGGATGGAAGCTTTACCATGGGGGGCGCGATTGCAGCCGTACTGATTATAAACGGCACCAACCCTTGGCTTGCAACGTTGGTTGCGATTGCCGGCGGGATGGCCGCGGGGGTATGCACAGGACTCCTTCATACGAAGGGCAAGATTAACGGATTGCTGTCCGGGATTATTATGATGATTGCCCTTTATTCCATTAACATGCGGATTATGGGCAAGCCGAACATCTCGCTCAGCCAGGAGGATAACGTATTCGGCTCTATCGATCCGATTTATGTCATGCTTGTTATTGTGATCATCGTGAAGCTATTGCTGGATGCGTTCTTCCGCACCGATCTCGGTCTTGCCCTGCGGGCAACGGGGGACAACAAACGGATGATCCGCAGCTTCGGCGCGAACACCGATACAACCACGATTCTCGGGCTCAGCATTTCCAACGGCTTGGTTGCCTTTTCAGGCGCCGTCGTTGCGCAGCAGTCCAGCTTTGCGGATATCAGCTCAGGGATCGGGATGATCGTGATCGGTCTGGCGTCTGTCATTATCGGTGAAGCGATCCTTGGCAAGGGCTCCGTATTCCGTACGACACTTGCGGTGGTATGCGGTTCGATTATTTATCGGATCGTGGTTGCGGCTGCCTATGAAATCCCTTGGCTTGAAGCTTCCGACCTGAAGCTGATTACCGCCGTTATCGTAATTGTCGCGCTTGTGCTGCCGACCGTGCAGCGGTCGATGAAGCAGCGATCGCAGGCGAAGAAGCGTTCGACCGAGCTGCTGACCGCTCAAGGCAAGTCGGAAGGAGGTGCCTTTTAATGCTGCAGATGAATCATGTATCCAAGCTTTTTAACCCTGGAACGGTGGATGAGAAGGTTGCTCTCATGGATGTGAACCTTCATCTGAAGCCCGGCGATTTCGTTACGGTCATCGGAAGCAACGGTGCAGGCAAATCCACATTAATGAACATCATATCCGGAGTGCTGAGGCCCGATGCGGGCGAGGTCCGGATTGACGGCAACGACATCGGTCACCTGCCCGAATTCCGCCGCAGCCGCTGGATCGGCCGCGTGTTCCAGGATCCGATGGCAGGCACGGCACCGCATATGACGATTGAAGAAAACCTGGCGATGGCATTAAAGCGGGGGAAATCCCGCGGACTTGGGATCGGGGTATCCGCAGCCAAGCGTACGGCGTTCCGTCAGCATTTGGAACGGCTCGGCATTGGCCTGGAAAATCGACTTCGCGCGAAGGTTGGCATGCTCTCGGGCGGTGAACGCCAAGCACTCAGCCTCCTGATGGCGACATTCACGGAGCCGCAGATTCTGCTGCTTGACGAGCATACAGCGGCGCTGGACCCGGCCCGTGCGGAGCTGATCACACGCATTACCGACGAGATCGTCCGGGATATGAACCTGACGACACTCATGGTGACCCACAATATGGAGCAAGCGATCCGCCTCGGTAATCGACTCATTATGATGGATAAGGGACGAATTATTCTCGATGTGGACGAGCAGCGCAAGCAATCGCTGACCGTTGAACAGCTGCTCGGCGAGTTCGAGCAGATCAGCGGTCATAAGCTGTCGGATGACCGGCTTGTGCTGGGTTAATCGTTAAAAAACTTTAACGGCGTTCGGACGACTTCATGAATATTTGATATAGGATGCAGGCGTTTTTCGGTCCATACCGGGAAACGCCTGTTCTCTTTTTTTATTGGGGAAACCTCCAGGAAATACTTGAATCTTTAAATATTTTCTCTTATTTTCGAAACCAAATGTCAAATAATGACGTAAATAAGTATTGACCGGTGTAATATTAATCAATATGATAGCTATATACAGCAATATCCTAATATTTGGTTGCAACCCCGGAGGTGGTGTTAGCTTGGAGAAATTAACCACGATTCGCGAACAGTTAGAAGAGCATTTGCGCAAGCATGGGATGACGATAAACCGGTTTGCAGATTTATCGGGGGTGAACAGCGGCACGCTCAGCAACATCCTGAACGGGAACCGACCAATTTCGATGCAGCAGCTGGACAGGATCACGTCCGGGATGGGACTTCCTGATGGTTATTTCTACGATTTGTACATAGATGAATGTATTTTTCATGCCACGCCCGATTGGCGGCGCCTGGGCCCCTTCCTTCTTCGCTGTGCCGAGCTGGACAAGCTGGATTGTCTGGACCGTGCGATCCGGATGACGATGGATAATGTCGCGTATGCCCCGATGCTGTTCGACATGGCGGAGACCTTGTTTCAAGAAGGGAAGAATGAGGCAGCCGCCATTTTATATCAATGCGTTGCCGAGAGCGAGAAGTTCCAGCATTCCGAACGGCTGGCTCTTTGCCAGTACCGGCTTTTTATGCTCAGCTTGTCGGAGGACCAGGAGGCGAATCTGCAAGCGGCCGTGTCTTTTGAGCCGTATATTGATCGGTTGGATGAGGGTTATCAGTTGGATGCTTATGTGAAGTTAATAAATATAAATCTATCTTTAAATCGTTTGAGCAAAGTTAAGATCTTGGCCGAAAAAATGTTGCAGCTAGCAACGGTTCAGTATAAATATAGCAGATCCTCAAAGATAACAAATAAACAAGGAAAAAAGAAGCCGATTATCTCCTACATTCTGTACGCATACCTTTCCATTGAAAATTTCTATAGCGAGGAAAGGGACTACGAGAAAGCATTGCACTTCGTATCTCTATACGATGATCCGGATTGGGTAGTTGACCCGAATGAAGAGGAACGTGTCATTCTGGTACAGTTTAAGGAATGGGCGGTAGCTAATCGTTACTTATATCAACTATTGGCGGGTCATGTTGATGTATTATCTGAATACGTAGAATATATTGCCGAAAGAGAGAGCGAGATATTTACAGCAGTTTGCAATATTATGATTGTTGCGAACCTATATAAATTAAATGTTGATCATATTCTGGAACGATTTAAGGATTACTTAGTATATAAGGAACAAACGTATTCTGTTGCTAAAGTTAGTAATCAAGTGACATTAAGTCGTTTTACAAGATTATTATCCGAATTGGGCCTATATTATTTAAACTTGAAAAGATTTGAGAAAGGTATGGAATATATTTTAGAGAGTCTGAAATATTGTATTGCAATAAATAGCAGTAATGGTATGCTGAGATGTATGGGAATATTTGAGCAATTTCGTCAAAATGCAACAGACGAAGCACAGCAGCAATATAAAAAATTGGTAAGTGAGGTGCAGAAAATAAATGATAAAAAAATTGGTTTGTCTATTAGCTATTTGTAGCGCCTTGGTTATTACTGTAACCCCTTCTAGTACATCGTATGCTGATAACAGTGAGATAATGACTCTTCAATCAGGAGGACATGGAAGTGGGGCAGAGTTTTAAGAATTAAAAAAAACACTTTCGATATTGAAAGTGTTTTTTTTATCGAGTTACTCAGTGAAGTGATCCATTGGTACATAGTTACTTATGAAGTTCATAAAATGGAGTAAAACTTTTTAATTCCATCTTTTTACTTTTATTTGGTTAGGCTCTGGGGGGATGTTGTTGCTTGAAAACGACAGCCACGATTCGCAGTGAAATCGATAAATTTCTACATCATCATCGTTTAACTATTAATCAATTTGCAAGGCTTTCAGGAGTGAATAGCGGAACACTCAGCAGTATTCTTAATGGTCATCGCCCTATGTCTATGCAGCAGTTGGATCGGATTACGCATTGTATGGGGTTGGAAGACGGGCATTTCTACGACATGTATATCGACGAGTTTATATTTCACTTAACACCAGATTGGCGCCGGTTGGGCCCGCTTCTGCAACGCTGCGCTCAGTTAGATAAGCTTGATTCCCTAGATAAAGCCGCCAGAATAATACTGGATAACGTCTCCTATGCACCCATGTTATTTGAGTTAGCAGAGTCGTTTTATTATTCAGGAAGAAACGAAGCGTCAATGCTGCTATATGAATGTGTTGCAGAGAGTGAAAAATCACAGCATTCTGAACGCTTGGCTCTGTGTCAATACCGAATATTCACACTCAAATTAAGTGATGACCAAGAGAAAAACTTACAGGCAGCAGTACAATTTGAACCCTATATAGATAAATTGGACGAACGCTATCAACTTGATGCATACAAGAATCTATTAAACACCTATTCGGCATTGCATCGCTGGGAAGATGCTGAGCGTTTAAGCAGGAGAATGAGACAAGCAGCAAAAATGCTTTACACAGAGAACAGGAATGCATATCAGGTGCTAGATTATCCCAACAAGCCGGTGATTTTTTATATTTTATATTCTTATCTTATGGAATCCCATACTTACAAAGAGCGAGGGAAATTTGATAAAGCATTGGAATTGATATCGTATTATCAAGATCCAGATTGGGTGGATAATCCCAGTCAAGAAGAACTTGTTATAACGGATCAGTTTTCCGAGTGGGCCAAAGCCAATAGGTATTTGTATCGATTGCTGAGTGGACAGCCTGACAGTTTGGACATGTACGTAGAGTTTATAAGCTCAAATGAAGACGAGATTTTTCATGCTCTGACTCACATCATGGTGGCTGCCAATCGCTATCATCTTCAAGTGGATCATATTTTGGAGCGATACAAGGATTATATCGCTTATAAGCCTCGAAAAAGCAGGATCGGCACCATTGATGAACAAGTAAATATTAATAACTATACCCGCCTCTTAGCTGAGCTAGGCATTTATTATTTGAATGCTAAACGATACGAAGAGGGCTTAGCTTACATCGTGGATAGTCTGGAGTATTCAATTCGGATTCGCAGCGATAAAGGCATGCTGAGATGTATGGGGCTGTTCGAGCAATTCCGCCCCTTTGCTTCGCCCGAAATCCAGCAACGCTATCAGAACCTGATTAGCGAAGTTCAAAAATTATCGGTTTATGCATGGTTGCCCATGATATAGTCTACCAATTCGAAAAGCTATAGGTGGGCAATAGGAATTTAAATTTATTTCAATCAATTCCATGTATAACCTTACTATTGGCCTGGGGTATATTAAATAATAGAATGTAATTAATGTATATTTTGGGTGGAGCTTGGGGGTGTTGTTGCGTGAAATCGACAGCCACGATTCGCGGAGAGATTGAACGTTTTATTGATGAGCACGGAATGACGATCAACCAGTTTGCCAATGCTACAGGAATAAACAGCGGAACATTAAGCAGCATTATAAATGGTCGTCGTCCACTATCCATGAAGCAGTTAGACCGGATTACTTCAGTCATGGGATTGGAAGAGGGGCATTTCTATGAACTGTACATCGATGAATGCATTTTTCACTCTACGCCGGACTGGCGTCGCTTAGGCCCGTTTCTGTACCGCTGCGCGGAGCTTGATAAATTAGACTGTCTTGATACGGCTGTCCGGATGACGTTGGATAACACTACCTATTTGCCAATGCTATATGATCTAGCGGAAACGTTTGTGCAAGAAGCGAAATATAAAGCAGCAATATTGCTCTATGAATGCGTAGCCGAAAGCGAGAAGTATCAGCATTCCGAACGCTTAGCCTTATGTCAATATAGACTATTTAAACATCGAATTGAGAACAATCAAGAATCAAATGGGCGAGCTGTCGTACTCTTTGAACCTTACATAGAACGTTTAAATGAAGCGGATCAGTTGGATGCATATGTACATGTTATCAATGTAAGTCTTCCTCTCGATCGATGGGATAGTATACGAAATCTCGCGGAGAGGATGGGGAAAAAGGCCCGTATTCAGTATGATAACGGCAACTATTTGGATACGGATTCGGGTAAACCCAATCAGCCAATCATCTTTTATGTACTCTACTATTATTTGGTCTTAGAAAATTATTATGCTCATTTCGAAGATTATGGACGCGCTCTAGAATATGTATCGCTATATGACTTCCCAGACTGGATCGTTAATCCTTCCGAAGCAGAACGCAAAATTTTAAATCAATTCCACGAGTGGGCCATTGCTAATCGTTATTTGTACAGGCTATTAAGCGGTGACCGGGAAGTGCTGCCTGAATACGTTGAGTATATCTCTACAAGAGAGGACGAAATCTTCACAGCGATATGCAATATTGTATTGGCTGCCAACCGTCATAAATTAAATATCGATCATGTGATAGAGCGATTTAAGGATTACCTCGTTTATAAATCGCAACGGAACGTTATTGCTCCTGTTAATGAGCAGGTGACCCTTAACAACTACACGCGCTTATTGGCTGAGTTAGGCATCTATTACCTGAATGCCAAGCAGTACGATCGTGGGTTAGCCTACATCGTGGACAGTTTCGAGTATGCGATTCGGATTCGAAGCGATAAGGGCATGCTAAGATGCATGGGGCTATTTGAGCAGTTCCGTTCATTTGCATCGTCCGAGATCCAGGAGCGCTACCAGGAGTTAATCACCGAAGTACAAAAGTTATCGGTTTATGCCTGGATGCCGGTCGTATAGTTGGTATGAAGATTTTATATAGAGCATAGACAGAAGGCGCAATTCACCAATTGTGCTGGATTTTTTTATAGATATGGGATAAAGGGGGGATGATTATGAGGGGCAAAAAGCAGATGCTAACTCTAGCAATTCTCTTTGTTGCAGCTTACGTTATATTTGGAGTATGGATTGCTCATGATGCGAAAATTATTCTGGAAAAGGCAATGAGCGGTGACCTTGATTATTCGCATTATATGAACCAAACGGCCTTCCAAACGATAAATCCAATCGAACGTGGATTGACGGCAAGTCATTTTGAATTCGATAAAGAATTACATGACGTGGGGGTAATTTTACCGCTGCATTTCTTTTTCATTTCGAAAGTCTTTGTAACTCAGCAATATGAAAATGCTCATTTTGGTTTCAAAGAGCCCGTCCGTTTGGATCTAAAGCTAACTTCGGGGGAATGGTATGCAGCGAATGTCCACATACAACCTTAAATCTTGACGGTACGAAAATCTGCCCAATGAGGCCTCACCTATGTATTACTATTGGCTCCGAATATAAAAGCAGCGCGTCGGATAACAATGCAATGGTCAGTTTCTGGGGTGTTATGGATTGATATCGACGGCCACGATTCGTGAGCAAATTACACGATATATCGATGAACGTGGGATGACGATCAACCAGTTCGCAAGAATATCGGGGATAAACAACGGAACCCTCAGCAACATCCTTAATGGTCGCCGCCCTATATCCATTAAACAATTGGATCAAATGACTTTAGCGATGGGATGCAGTGAAGGGCATTTCTATGAAATGTATATCCATGAATATCTATTTCCTTCGAAGCCGGATTGGCGTCGGCTTGGTCCATTTCTGCACCGCTGTGCCGAATTGAACAAACTCGATTGTTTGGATCTGGCAGCCCGCATGACATTGGACAATACGAGTTATCTTCCTGTGCTTTTTGAAACAGCGGAAACGTTGTTCGGTGAGGGGAGGTATGAAGCTGCAAAAATGCTCTATGAGTGTGTAGCCGAGAGTGAGAAGTCCCAACATTCTGAACGATTGGCTTTTTGTCAATATCGTTTATTTTTAATCAAATTAAGTGCTGATCAAGAGAAAAATTTACAAGCCGCTGTGCATTTTGAATCATTTATCGACAAATTAGATGAATGCTATCAGCTCGATGCATATACGAAAATAATTAACAGTTATTTATCCTTGCACCGATGGGAAGAAATTGAACTTTTAAGCAGGAAGATGAGGCTACTTGCAAAAGTGCTTTATAATTTAAAAAGAAAGTTATATGAAGGGCAGGTCTACCCAAAGAAGCCCATCAGCTTTTATATCTTATATGCGTATCTTATGGAATCCCATTCGCATAAAGAGCGAGGAAATTATGGTAAAGCATCGGATATAGTATCGTTATATGACAATCCCAGCTGGTTGGTTAACCCTTGCGAAGAAGAACTCATTATAATTGATCAATTTTCTGAGTGGGCTAAAGCCAATAGATATATGCTCAAACTAATGAGTGGTGAGACTGACATTCTAGATACCTACGTAAAATATATATCCGAGCAAAAGGATGAAATATATCATGCTTTAAGTTACATCATGCTGGCTGCGAATCGGCACGATTTTAAAGTGGATCATATCTTGGAGCGTTTCAAGGAGTTTATTGTATATCAGCCTCAAAAAAATAAACTAGGTAAAATCAGTGAACAAGTTAATCTAAACCGCTACACCCGCCTATTAGCCGAGCTAGGCATCTATTACTTAAATGCCGAGCAGTACGAGCGCGGGTTAGCCTACATCGTGGACAGTTTTGAATATTCGATTCGGATTCGGAGCGATAAGGGCATGCTAAGATGCATGGGGCTATTCGAGCAATTCCGTTCATATGCTTCAGCAGAGATCCAGAAGCGTTATCAGGAGCTAATCCGTGAAGTTTAGAAATTATCGGTTTATGCCTGGATGCCGGTCGTCTAACCCGTGTAAAAATGACTTGGAACCATGCTCTTCATTCGTTGTGACAGACGGGCTGCCCATCCGATGGATGCAGAAGTTTGTGATGATCGGTAGCCGAAAGGAAGGGTTTGTGATAAAATCGGATAAGTTTATTTTTACATATCGTTGGAGTGAGGAGTCTTATCATGTCTACTACATCATTGGTCGAAAAGAACTCCGTGTCCTCTGGACGCCGCTGGTTGATTTTTGCAGGCATTATTCTGATTGCAATTAACCTCCGTGCAGCGATCACGTCCGTAGGGCCGTTAATCGGCATCATCCGGGATGATACCGGGATTTCGAATACATTGGCCGGCATGCTGACCACGCTGCCGCTGCTGGCATTTGCGCTGCTGTCTCCGATGGCGCCGGCTATGGCTAGAAAATGGGGATTGGAGACAACCCTGCTCCTGAGCATGGTGCTGCTCATGTTTGGCATCGGAATCCGTTCTTTATCCTCGCCGGTTACATTGCTGCTCGGCACTGCCTTTCTCGGTATGGCCATAGCGCTGGGGAATGTGCTGCTGCCTAGCCTGGTCAAACGCGATTTCCCGCGTCAGATCGGATTGATGACCGGTACCTATTCGGCATCCATGAACCTGCTGGCCGCCGTAGCATCCGGGGTCAGCATTCCGCTTGCTACCCAGGCCGGACTCGGATGGCAAGGCGCCTTGCTGGTATGGGGAATCCTGGCGGTGATCGCTACAGCGGTGTGGGTCATCGAATGGCGAAGCAGTGACCGGAAGGCAGAGATTCGTTCCGAACAGGGGAAAGCACCGAATGTGCTGCGTTCTTCGCTGACTTGGTATGTCACCTTTTTCATGGGATTGCAGTCGTTTACGTTTTATGTCAACGTCTCCTGGATGCCGGAAATTTTGCGAAGCCAAGGCATGGATTACAGCGGTGCCGGGTGGATGCTCTCGATTCTTCAGTTCGTCAGCATACCGTTCTCATTCATTATTCCGGTACTGGCCGGCCGCAACCCGAATCAGCGCTTGCTGGTCTCGATTTCGGCGATTTGCATGCTGGCGGGGTATCTCGGCTTATTGTTCGGATTAACGTCGTTGAATGTACTGTGGGTGATTCTGGTCGGCATTTCGGGCGGTGCGAACTTCAGCCTGTCGCTCATGTTTTTTACCCTCCGGACCCGGACCGCTCAGGAGGCGGCTGCGCTGTCGGGCGTGGCCCAATCCCTTGGTTATTTGCTAGCAGCGATCGGGCCGATGCTTATCGGTTTCCTGCATGATATAACCACAGGCTGGAAGGTTCCGCTTATGATTTTGTCCGCCGTTGTTGTTCTCCTGTTCCTGTTTGGACTGGGTGCAGCCAAGCCGGGATACCTGAAGGTACGGGGAGAGCAGGAATAGACCGGAATCGATTGTAATCGATTGTTTGCTCGGTAATCCAACGTCCACTGCGGGTTGGGAGTTCATATGTTTCGGCGTGACAGATCGATTCTTCCGTGCACAAGCAAAATGAATGTTCAAGCGTAAGAAGCTTCACAGCACTGCAAGTTCATCTGCTCATAATAATCTTTAGCGTGATGAGGTCAGCCAGAATTTCTGGCTGGCCTATTTCGTTTATGAGCATCCGAATTTGTTGAAGGTACCACCTCTGAAACTTGCCGCTCCCTAGCTATTTCTTGAACGATTTATGGTAAAAAACCTCTGTAACAAGACATTTTCCAGGTCCCTTTTGCACGATTTATCGTATAACTCTGAAACCTGCCGCTCCTAAGCCCGTTTATGCGACCATTCTATGGACACAGGGAGAACCTTAAACATGGACCCGCTTTCTCTCCAGGTGAAGACATCCTCCCAGCGAAGAACTCCTCCTCCGGCAATACATTTTACACAGCGTTAACATAAATCTGTAGATGGTTACGACGCATCTGATATATCCTATAGGTTGACCAATAAAAGAGACTGGCATTGAAAGAGCTTTGGCAAACGTGCTGAGAACGGACAGGACAGTCAAGGCTCTGTGATATGACTGTTGACCAAGGGGAGAGAAGTGGCGATGAACATGGAGAAGCAGCAGACGGAGAACCGGCTTGCCTATGACACGCAGCAAGGCCGATGGCGCGCAATACGCGAAACCTGGTGGACCGCGCTCCAGCTTGGATTAACCTCATTCGGAGGTCCGATTGCCCATCTTGGCTATTTTCATACGACCTATGTAAGGCAGAAGAAATGGCTGGACGAGAAATCCTATGCAGACCTGGTCGCGCTGGCGCAATTTCTGCCCGGCCCTGCCAGCAGCCAGGTAGGCATCGGCGTGGGTGTCATGCGTGCCGGAATATGGGGCGGAATCATCGCATGGCTCGGCTTCACGCTCCCATCGGTTGTCATGCTGATGCTCTTTGCATATTTGATGGAGGCTTTCGATCCGGGCGCGGCAGGCTGGATCCAAGGTCTCAAAATCGTGGCGGTTGCGATTGTCGCACAGGCCGTGCTCGGAATGGCCGGGAAGCTGGCCTCCGGTCCGATCCGCGCTGCGGTTGCTTTTGCGGCCATGTCTGTTGTGCTGCTCTGGACCTCTCCTGTCGCCCAGGTAACAGTTATCGCCGCTGCGGGTGCCCTCGGCTGGTGGATCTTCAGGAAGAAGCAAGGGGAGGAAGAGGCGGCACCGAAACAGGCGCGAATACCGATCAGCCGGAGGGCAGGGCTGGTATGCCTCGGTCTGTTCCTGATCCTGCTGCTCGGCTTGCCTCTCCTGGCCAGCTTGTCCAGCAGCACCGGGATTGCCGTAGTGGACAGCTTCTATCGTGCCGGATCACTGGTATTCGGCGGCGGTCATGTCGTGCTGCCGCTTCTTGAGAGCGAAACGGTAGCGAACGGATGGATGACTAAAGAGGAATTTCTGACCGGGTATGGGGCAACGCAGGCGGTTCCGGGACCTCTGTTTACATTTGCGGGTTACCTGGGGATGCTGATTCAAGGCGTGCCTGGAGGCATTCTGGCGACGCTCGCCATCTTTTTGCCGGGATTTCTGCTCATCGTCGGCGTCATGCCTTTCTGGAACACGATTCGTACCCATGCGAAGCTCCAGGGAATGCTGACGGGAATGAATGCAGCGGTTGTAGGCATCCTGCTGGCCGCCCTGTACCACCCGATCTGGACATCCTCGATTCACGGATCGATTGAATTTGTCATCGGTGCAGGTTTGTTCGCCATGCTGATGTTCTGGAAATGCCCACCTTGGGTGGTCGTGCTCGCCGGTGCGGCAGCCGGGCAACTGCTGTTGTAACCCGAATCGGTCAACGCCGACAATCATACTCCCGGTTCTCATACAGCGGGATACCGTAGGCTCTGGATCCTAATCCGGAGCCTATTTGCCGTTACAGGAGTAATTCTTGCCGGATTGGTTAAATATGTAGGGTGTATCAATAAGAACAAAGAGCCAGCATCTTCCTCAGCAGATTGATGGAAAATGCGAAACAAACCTGAATCCGGTATAGAAAAGAGTGGGTGTATAAACGATGAACAGCACGGACGTGAAGGATTGTATCATTGTCGGAGGCGGCATTGCGGGATTACAGGCTGCGATCCAGCTGGGGCGGTATTCCGTCTATTCGGTTGCAGTCATTGACCGAGGAACGGGACGGTCGGTCATCTGCAGGAGCTATCATAATATTCTTGGTTGGCCGAAAGGCGTGTCCGGCAAGGAGCTTAGGGAGCTTGGCCGAGCGCAGGCCGAATCGTACGGCGTGGATTTTATAGAAAATGACATCCGGAAGGCGAACAGGCTGGAGGACTATTTTGAATTGACGGGAAAAGACGGGACGGTATACAGGGCGAAGACGCTCCTATTGGCAACCGGATTGTCGGACCGGTTCCCCGACGTTCCGGGACTGCTGGAGACGCTGGGCAGTACCGTCTATGTATGTCCGGACTGTGACGGATATGAAATTCAGGACCGGAAGACCGTCGTACTCGGAACGGGCGACCCTGGGGCCAATATGGCACTTTTGTTATCCGAGCGAACGGGTGATATGACGTACGTCAATCATGAGGGTAAGCCAGCATCCGCAGAGCTTATGCAGCGGATAGCGGAACGGGGAATATCCTATATCGAGGAGCGCGTGACGGAGGTCAAATGTAAAGGAGATGGGGTAATCTCGTCCATAGAGCTGGCGGACGGGCAATCCATCCCGGCCGAGCGCGGCTTTATCGCCTTTGGCGGAAACCGGATCCATTCCGATCTGGCAAGGCAGCTTGGGGCCGAGCTGGAGCACAATCAGCATGTCAAGACGGATCCGAGGTCCAAGATGACCAATGTCAACTATCTGTGGGCCGCCGGAGATATCGGAGTGCATTCCGAATTGACCACCGTAGCCATGGGAGAAGGGGCGACGGCGGCGATCTGGATCAATAAGGAGCTTCGAAAAATAGCCGATCCAACTCGAAAATGAACATGAAACGAATCGAAGGGTTACCCTGTTTGCAAGTAATTTGCCTATAAACCCGCCTCTAGGAGAAGGGATCTTCAACGAGCCCTGCCAAGGGGCGGGTTTATTAAGTCAAGCCGAAACGGGTGATATGGTCCTCCAGCTTATATTTTCGCAGCAGCTCCGTTTGCTTCGGGCCGAGTAAGTCGAAATGCGGATAAGGCTGCCGGTCATGAATATATTGGGGGTTCAGCCCGTTGGTCAAGCACCAGTCCGCAAGCCGCCGGAGGTCCGAGCATCCCACCTTCGTTACGGTATGATACTGAGGGAAGCGCTGATCATACCAGAAATGCGTCAAAAATGCGATTTCTCCCCGAGACACCTTCTGCTTCCATTGCTGCAATTCTTGTTTGGTGATGCCGAATGCCATGTTGGTCTCATCCTTGTAAGAGTATTCATGCTTCCCATTATACCAGCATATACTTCACTGCACCTAATGCATTCTATGCCTGTATCGAACATGATCCGCCGAAACGCGATGCAAGGCTGAATGACGGATGTGAAGAGGGGGAAGCGCCATGATTCTGGAAACCGCTGTTCTGCAAATCAAGCCGGGGCTGGCTAGTGAATTCGAGAGTGTCTTCCGGACGGCTTCAGCCGTTCTGTTGACCAAAAAAGGCTATATTGACCATGAGCTTCACAAATGCGTGGAGAATCGGGACGAATATATACTCCTGATCCGTTGGACAGGGATCAAGGACCATCTGATCGGCTTCAGAGGCCATCCGGATTACAAGACATGGGTTCAGGCTTTAGAGCCTTATTATGCCGATCCGCCGCAGATTAAGCACTATATTGACATCCGCGTGGACAGCAGGGAGCAGGCGGAGCAGGAGTTGGCCGAGCTCGCGGAAACCGGCGATGGCCGGACGGCATATGGTCCATAACATCCCGAGGGTGGAGCTTATAAGAGCACCTAAGAACTTCGGCTAATTTTACGGCTCGAACAGGAATCAAGGCAGCTGATGACGAACTTTGATGGATATGCTTAAAACATAAGGAGTGATTACCATCATTACCGATTTTGATTCCGTTCGACGCTTAAGAGACGAGATTCGTGACAACGTATCCAAGGTTATTATAGGGAAGGAGCAGCTCATTGACAGGCTGTTCATCGCGATGGTGACCGCAGGCCATGTGCTCCTCGAGGATGTTCCGGGCACGGGGAAAACGCTGCTGGCAAAATCCTTATCAAGATCTGTCGACTGCACATTCAAGCGGGTACAATTTACGCCGGACCTGCTCCCCTCCGATTTGAGCGGCATCTATTTCTATAATCAAAAAATATCTGAATTCGAATTTCGACCAGGCCCGCTGTTTACGAATATCCTGCTTGCGGATGAGATTAACCGGGCTACGCCCCGCACGCAGGCCAGTCTGCTGGAATGCATGGAGGAGCGCCAGATCAGCATTGACGGCGTGACGCACGCGCTGCAGGAGCCGTTCCTGGTTATCGCGACCCAAAATCCGCTGGAGCAGCAGGGAACCTTTCCGCTGCCGGAAGCGCAGTTGGACCGTTTCCTGTTTAAGTTGAGCATGGGATATCCCTCCTCCGAGGAGAGCGTCAATATTCTAAAACGGTTCAAGGAACAGCAGCCGCTGGAATCGCTGACGGCGGTTGCGGCTTCAAGCAGCTTGATTCAAGCGCGGCAAGTCGTCAGCAAGGTGCACGTGAGCGATGAGCTGTTATCTTATATCGTACAGCTGGCCGAGCAATCAAGAGCCGACGAAGCCGTAGTCGCAGGCGTAAGCCCAAGGGGCTGCCAGGCACTGCTCAAGGCCGTCCAGGTACAGGCGGTTCTTGAGGGCAGAGCATTCGTGACGCCGGACGATGTGAAGACACTGGCTGTGCCGGCTTGGGCCCATCGTTTGCAGCTGCGCGGCGGCGTCAGGGGCCGGAGCTTGACGGAGGCGGCGGAGGATGTCATCAAGCGCCTGCTGACGCAGGTTCCGGTACCGACGGAAGCCGGCATCGCGCCTTAAGGGGGCTCGCGGATGGGAGCTTACTGGATTTTGCTGATCGCCGCTGTAATCATTTTTTTGCAGGGCATGATCTTCAAGAGAATGGCGCTGAAAAAATTAACCTACAGCCGATCATTCAAGGCGTCATTCTGCTACGAGGGGGATTCGATCGAGCTGATCGAGACGATCGAAAACCGGAAAGCGCTGCCGGTTCCCTGGCTTAGGGTCGAATCGCAATTCCGGACAGGCCTGGCCTTTGAGAGCCAGCTGAATCTGAATATCAGCGAAGGCCAGTACAACCAGAATCATAAGAGCTTCTTCAGCCTTCTTCCCTGGACCAAAATCGTGCGCAGGCACCGCATCACGGCAAAGCAGCGCGGCGTGTACCGGCTTGGAACCGTATCCATGACGACGGGTGATCTGCTGGGGATCCAGTCCGTCGTGCAGAGCATGACGCTTGCCGGCGGGATTACGGTGTACCCGAGGCCGCTCGACGTCTCGGAGATGGAGCTCCCGGTACGGACATGGATCGGCGAGCTGCTGGTACGGCGATGGATTATGGAGGATCCGTTCCATATCTCCGGCGTGCGCGAGTACCGCAGCGGCGATCCGATGAAGGACATTCAATGGAAAGCGACTGCCCGGACGGGCAGCCTTCAGGTATACCGGCGGGATACGACCGCAGATTGCCGCCTTATGATCTACTTGAATATTGAAGATCATGAGGGGATGTGGACCAAGGTGACGCGGCCGGAGCCGATTGAATACGGGATTCGTCTGGCTGCGGGTATTAGCGCGCACCTGCTCTCGCAGGGCATCGAGGTTGGATTCGGTACGAACGGAGCCGTGGAGGATGGCGAGGAGCAGGACATGCTTCTCCCTGCAGCCGGCGGCGAAGGCCAGCAGAAATTGATCCTTGAACGGCTTGCGAAGCTTGAGCTCACCCGGAAGCTGTCGTTCCATGATTATCTTCTGTCCATGCTGGAACGCCAGGAGGAATCGGTGGATATGATCTTGCTCACGACGTATGTAAGTCCCCGGCTGGAAGCCTTGCTTGAGCGCTTTAGGATGAAAGGCCACTCCGTCGAGGTTACGCTTCTGGAGGACGGGATGATCGTGGCAGGCAAGGAGGTGTCCGCATGAGGATCCGCGGATTCGGGATGCTGCAGGCTTTCTTCAACAGCCTGGTGGAGTGCGTGCTTTATTTCCCTGTGCTTTTCATTCCCGCCTATTTTCTGTTCCCCGATTCGTTAAGATGGCTTTGGCCGGCTGCTGCATTGGGCGCATATCTGATCGGCTATGCCGGCAGCGCCTTGCTTCGCTTGAACCGGCAGTTCAAAGCAGTGATGTGGGCCGTTATCGTATCCATCGCCCTGGGGAGCTGGCTGTTAGGCGTGGACCTGCTTCTAGCTTATGCGATACCGGTACTATTCACAGCCAGCTATCGCGGAAGCCGGATGGAGCAGATCAATTGGAGCAGCATGTTCCCCGGAACCTATTACCTGGCCGGCCTGATTCTATACGGCGCAAGCAGCTTCGTGCTCGCCTTCATGGATTCCTTCCGGGAAGGAATGCCGGTCCTTACTTGGTTCGGAGCAGGCGCGCTGGCGCTTACGCTGCTCATCGTAAATCAGCAGCTGGTGCTGGACGAGACGCTTCCCGGCAATGACCGGCCCGTGCTGGAGCGCCGCGTGCTGCGATATAACCGCTCATTCATCGTGGTGCTGCTCCTGATCATCGCAGCGATCGCGTTTCTTCCCCAGCTCCGTCATTGGTTCGAGGAGATGGCCCGAGGGCTGACCGCATGGTTATCGGGGCTGTTCAGCGCAGGAACGGAGACACCTCCGGAAACGCCGGCGGCGCCTCAACCGCCGCCTGAGCTCCAGCTGCCCGACAGCGAGCAGAAGGCGCCGAGCCGGTTCATGAAATCGTTGGAGACGGTGCTGGTATACGGCGTATTTATCGCGATTGGCATCGGCCTTTTGCTGCTTTTTATGAGATTTGGGAAGCAGCTGCCAAAGCTCCTTGGGATCCTCTCCAAGTGGATGAATCGGATGATGTCCCGGCAAGAGACGCAAGCGTCGCTGGGGTATGAGGATGAGGTCGAGGATATCGAGCATGAACGAGCTGGACAGCGGCTGCGGCGGGCTCTTGCCAGCGTGCGTTTCTCCAAGAAGGACCGCGGCGAAGAGCGGCATGATCCGAATCGGATCATCCGCCAAATGTACCGAAGGATACTTTTGCAAAGCATCAGGGAAGGGTATAATTGGAAGGCGGCCTTAACGCCAAGGGAAACGGAGAACGACCTGAAGGACTGGCAGGAACATTCGCAGGAGCGGATGCCCAAGACCTTGGTCGAGCTCTACGAGAAAGCCCGTTATGGTAATCGGTCCTTAACGGAAGAAGAGGTACAGCGGCTGCAGAACAGCAGGAAGAGATGAGGAGTGAAGAGCTTGTCCGTACAGAAAGAAAGCAATGCTGTTATCGATTATGGAGATCCGGCAGTAACCGGAGGCGTATCGGTATTCTCGAAGGAATTTGATGAGTTATTTTATTATGACGGTGACGATCTCGGCCTGACCTATCGTCCGCAGGAGAGTCAATTCCGCCTGTGGGCGCCAACGGCGAGCGAGGCCTATGTGTTAATCTATTCCGATTGGAAAACAACAGAGGCGGACCGTTATGCGATGACCCGCGATGTATCGGGAACATGGCTTCTGCGGGTGAAAGAGGACCTGAAGGGCCGGTTCTATACCTATCAGGTTCGCATCGGCGAACAATGGAATGAAGCCATTGACCCCTATGCCAAGGCCGTGGGCGTTAACGGCGACCGCGCTTATATTCTGGATATGTCGGATACGAATCCGGAGCGCTGGACCGAAGAGAAGCCCAAGCTGGAAAGCGCTGTGGATGCCGTCATTTATGAGCTGCATGTTCGGGATTACACGATCCATCCGGACAGCGGTGTTCATCATAAAGGTAAGTTCGCGGGGCTGACCGAGGCGGGTACCAAAGGACCTGATGGAATCCGGACGGGGCTTGATCACATTGTGGAGCTCGGGGTTACCCATGTGGAGTTGCTTCCCGTATTCGATTATGCAACCGAAAGCGTGGATGAGACGCGGCTTGATGAGCCGCAATATAATTGGGGCTACGATCCGAAAAATTACAATGTACCCGAAGGATCCTATGCGACGGATCCATATGTGCCGGAGGTGCGGATCCGCGAGTTCAAGCAATTGGTCCAAGCGCTGCATGATCGCGGTCTCCGGGTCATCATGGACGTGGTTTACAACCATGTTTACGACGGTTATTTAATCAATTTCACTAAGCTTGTGCCAGGTTATTATCTGCGGTACAAGAAGGACGGCAAGTTTTCGAACGGCTCGGGCTGCGGCAATGACACGGCAACCGAGCGGCCGATGATGCGCAAATTCATTGTGGAATCCGTCCTGCACTGGGTCCGGGAATACCATGTCGACGGCTTCCGCTTTGATCTGATGGGCCTGATGGATGTGGAGACGATGAATGAAATCCGCGGAGCGCTTGATGAGATCGATCCGTCGATCATCATGATCGGGGAAGGCTGGGTCATGGACACCGAGCTAGCTCCAGAGCTGCGCGCGAATCAGCAGCAGGCCGTCCGGATGCCGAGAATCGGACATTTCAACGACGGGTTCCGGGATGCGGTCAAGGGCGATATCTTCAAATTTGAATACAAAGGTTTTATTAGCGGCGGAACTGGGCTCAAAGAACGGGTGAAGCAGGGAGTTGCCGGCGGCATTTCGTATTCGGACGATATACGCTCGTTCGCGTCCGAGCCGGATCAGAATGTGAATTATGTAGAGTGCCACGATAATCACACGCTCTGGGACAAAATCCAGCTCTCCACCGCAGGAGAGAGTGACGAGATTCGCCGGGACATGCACCGGCTGGCATCAGCCATCACGCTTACCAGCCAAGGCATTCCGTTCATCCATGCCGGTCAGGAATATTACCGGTCCAAAGGCGGGGTCGAGAACAGCTATAATAAGCCGGATGAGGTCAACCGCCTGGATTGGCGGCAAGCGGCGGAGCATCAGGATGGCGTGAAATATATCCGGCGGCTCATTCAGCTGCGAAAAGAGCATCCGGCATTCCGACTGCGGGATGCAGATACGATACGAAAGCATTTACGCTTCGAGGCTTGTCCGGAGCATGCCATCGCCTTCACGCTGCGAGACAACGCCGGCGGCGATCAGGCCCGGCATCTTTATGTTCTCTATTATGCCGGCCGAAGCGAGGCAACCTTGCGTCTGCCGGAGCTGGGAGAATGGACCGTCCTACTAGGGGAAGAAACGATCAAGCAGCTGTCTCCGAAATCCCTGACCGTGGATGGAATCGGGGCTGTTATTCTTTCTTGCTGAATGGCCGGCAAAACTTAAGCGAATATTACCAATAAATGAGCAATGCCCGATTCTATGATCATCTGATATGCTGAGGATATCAGATGATAGAATCGAGGCGTACCACTTGAAGAAATATGTTCTGGCGTTATGTGTTTTTCTGTTACTAGCAGGCGTGATTCATCCTGTTAAGGTATCGGGACTTGAGGCTCCAAGCCAACCCGCGTTTCATGATATCTCCGGTAGCTACGCAAAGGAAGCGATTTTGCGATTGGCGAAGCGGGGGATCATTAGCGGGGACGGCAATGGAGCCTTTTTGCCGAAAAATCACATCTCCCGTGCCGAATTCACGGCGATGCTGACAAGGCTCCTGAAACTGTCACCCGTGAATAATGACCTCTCAGCGTTCCGGGACGTGCGCCCGGCTGCCTGGTATTACGGCTATATCCATGCCGGGCTGAACGTATCGATTGTGAAGGGGAGCGGCGCTTATTTCTATCCGAATGCGCAGATTACCCGGCAGGAGGCTGCCGTCATGATGGTCCGAGCGATGAAGGAGAGCGGTAAAGGCAGCGGGAGCAGCGCCTGGAGATACTCGGACTCGGGTTCCATAGCCGACTGGGCCTGGAGCGCCGTAGGGCGCGCAACGGAAACGGGCTGGCTGCAGGGCAGCGAAGGCCGGTTCAGGCCGCAGGATCCGATTACCCGTGAGGAGACCGCCATGCTGCTGGACCGCGTTCTGCGTACGGGCAATGTCCAGTCCGTGCTGGACCGCCAAGAGGGAGCAAGCGTACGCATGGGATGGCTGTATAATGGAACAACAAGCCAATATATCAGCTATGCTAAGCGGGCTGGACTGAACGTTCTGGTGCCTCGCTGGTACTACCTGAACAGCTCCGGCAAGCTGTCGGATTATACCGATACGGCGCTGCTGAATTGGGCGCACAAGAACGGCCGCGAAGTGTGGGCGATGATCGGCAACCGGAGCAATGCCGAGATGACGCATCAAATCCTTGGCAGCCGGGCGCTCCGGCAATCGGTGATCAGCAGCATCGCCGACAATACCGTGAAGTATAAGCTGGATGGAATCAACATTGATTTTGAGAACGTGATGCCGCAGGATCGCGAGAATCTGACGCTGTTCGTTACGGAATTATCAGCTGAAATGAAGCGACTGGGTGCCAAGCTGTCGATTGACGTATCCCCTGATCTGAACTCGGATTGGACGGCGGCATTCGATTATGCGGCACTTGGCAGGCATTTGGATTATGTCGTGCTGATGAGTTATGACGAGCACTGGGGAGGCTCGCCCAAAGCAGGCTCCGTGTCGTCCCTTCCTTGGTCGGAATCTGCACTAAAGCGGCTGCTGACCCAGATTCGGGCGAGCCAAGCAATCGTCGCCTTTCCGCTGTATACGAGGGATTGGAAGCTGGCATCCAGCGTCTCCTCCGAGGACATCACCTTGGTGGAGCAGGGGCGGCGAATTCGCAGTCTCCAGGCTCCGATATCGTGGAATGCGGAAGTGGGGCAATATGAAGCAGGATACCGATACGGCGACGTTCAGCATCGCATCTGGACGGAAGACGCCCGTTCCTTGTCCGTCAAGCACCTTATGGCTTCGGCTTATCAAGTTGCCGGTTTTGCCTACTGGTATCCGGGAGCCGAGACAGTTGACGTCTGGAAGGCGATCCCGAACGCCCAGCGTTATGCTTCCTATTCATTCTACATTCAATAAGTGGTCCCGAGACAAACTTGCGTGATAAACATAGTCATCGAGGTGTACCGGCTATAGTTCACTTCGCGCCAAAAGGCTGTATCTTGGCAGGTAAATGCCTGCTTAGATACAGCCTTTTTGATGTTTAAACGGATGCTGCTTAGACTATGATTTGATTAGCTTACGATCCGCCGCCATGATGTCGGTCAAAAAGAACAAAACCACGATGCTTTTGTACTTATTGACTATTGGCGCTCAGGATTACGGCGTCTCAGACCGGCAAGGCCGGCAAGACCAATCAATCCAAGCCAACCCCAGTCCATATCATTGTCATTGCCTGTAGCATTTGCGTTATAGCTGTTGGTGTTCACGTTGTTGGTGTTCATATCGTTTGTATTCATGTTGTTATTATTCGCAAAAGCCGGAACCGCAAGCACCATAGCCAAACTCAATCCGGCCAAGAACGAAGCAATGATCTTCTTCATCGTGACACAACTCCTTTCCGTTAAGGTGATTTATTTGTAGAGGACAGGTACCAGAATTATATTGCCCTTTGTGAGAGGGATTATTCTTTATTAGGCAGCAAAGATAAATTATTTTCCAATGCAGAAAAACACCGGACCCCCTGGAAAGGCACATAAAAACCCCGGATCAAGCTCGGGCAAGAACGAGCTCCGGGGTATGGTTACGATCATTGCATTTTCTTTGTTAGAACGAACAGTCTTCTTTATTGGGTCGAACCGTCGCCAAGGAACCCGGTCTTGAAAATATTCAGCAAATATTCAAGCGTAATCGGATCACTATAGGTGGCGGCCTCGGTATCGATTTCAATGACATGTCCGTTTGCAACGGCCGGGATGCCCTTCCAAATATCGGTCTTCATGAATGCGGTATCGGCTTGCGAATTTCGGCTAAGTACAATATAATCTCCCGCATAATCCGAGAGCACCTCTTGCGACAGTGCAAAATAGCCGGGGCCGAGCGCATCCTTTTCGACTTGTTCAGGCATATTCAATCCCATGGCCTGGTACAGGATTTCGGTGCCACGCGCCCAGTTATTGCCGAATACGTAGAAGTTCTTGGCCGAATCGGTTTCAAACACGGAAACGGTGACGTCATCGCCTTCTTTGGCTTTGATTTCGCTGCCGATGGCTGCCGCACGGTGCTTGAAATCATCGATCCATGCCTGTGCTTCTTGCTCCTTGTTGAGCAGCTTTCCGATCTCCAGCTGCTGGGACAAGTAGTCCAGCTTTCCCCAGGTAAAAGCAACGGTGGGAGCGATTTGACTAAGCTTATCGAGATTCTTCATTTCGGTCCCGGCAATAATGAGATCCGGATCCTGTTCGATAATGGTCTCGAGGTCTTCTTTCGATACGACGGTTACGCCCTCCAACTTGTCCGTGAACAGCGGATTCGCATTCGTCCACTGATCGACGCCGACCAGCGTTCCATCAAGCGAGAGCACATTTGGCGCATATGTCAACGCGACGATCCGTTGTGGGTGGGCCGGTACTTTAACGGGACCTTTCTCCGATTGGTACGTAATCGTCCCTTCGGATGGAGCGGCGGCCTTCGTCGTGTCCGCATTTTGACTGCTTTGAGCGTCAGGAGTTGTTGAAGCCGATGAGGCTGGCGTTCCGGAACCAGTGCCGCAAGCGCTGAGGATAACGAGAAGCACAACGATAAAGGGGATGAACAGCTTATTCTTCATTTCGATTCTCCTTGTATGTAGAATAATGACATATGCACTAAACGATAATGATTATCATTTTCATATATGAGATACTGTAAAGGATCGTTTGCCGACTGTCAATCCATAATTTTCAGTTAATAAGGATTAACAATCATAAATCGAAGTTGAGTTCTCTCTAGTGCGAGGGAACAGCATGTTTACTCTTGCAAAGGGAATTTTCCATGGTACAATAATCGAAACCTATAGGAGGATTTTACTAAAGGGGGAGTTGGCTGATATGGGGGGGAATGCAGAGCAGCGATTGGCACAGATGGGGATTGCTTTGCCGGTGGCCAGCGCGCCGGCAGCAAAATATGCCAATTACGTCATCGTAGACGGAATGATGTATGTGTCTGGGAAAGGTCCTTCGGGTCATCCGAGAGGCAAACTGGGCGTGGACTTTACGACTGAGCAGGGATATGCGTTCGCCCGTTCCGTCGCCATCGAAGTGCTTGCCGTGTTGAAGGATGCTTTGGGCTCTCTCGATCATGTGAAGCGCGTAGTCAAGGTCCAAGGGTTTATCCATGCTTCACCGGATTATGAGGAGCATCACAAGGTGCTGAACGGCTTCTCTGATTTAATGGTTGAAGTGTTCGGGGATAACGGAAGCCATGCGCGATCCGTCTTTGGTGCGATATCCCTAAGGGACCAACTACCGGTGATTGTTGATTCCATGTTTCAGGTGGAGGTCTGATTGGGACTGCGTCAAACTGATGGCATCCCGAGAGCTTAAACCCGGGAGCCGTTAATCTTTCATCAGCCAACAGCACATGCGATGAACCGCCGCTTCATGCTGCGGCGGGGGAAAATGATGCTTCAGATCCCGGTAGAAATGAGTCTCTACCTGCCGGCCAAGCTCCGCGAGCCTGTCCGCCATTCGATAGCTGTGCCCGATAAGGACCTGCTCGTCGCGGGTCCCGTGGACGATGAGCACCGGGATCTTAAGCTGCTCCGCGTAATGCAGCGGAGACCTAGCGAGATATCGCTCCGGCACTTTGTTCGGAGAGCCGCCGATAACCCGTTTCATCATTCGTCTGAGGTCGATCCGTTCTTCATATGTTTGGGCCAGGTCCGATACCCCGCTCCACAGAATGAGCTTCGCAACCACCGGCGAGATAACCGCTGCTTTGGCGGCATTGATCGCACCGCGGGAGAAGCCGAGCAGATAAATCCGGGCCGGGTCGATCCACGGTATGTCCCGGAGCCAATCGATTGCGTTTACGACGTCCATCGTATCGGCTCCGCCGAACTCATCCCGCCCCTCGCTGCCTTCGTTTCCGCGATATGCAGGGGCGAAGACCGCGAAGCCGTGCATGGCGAACTCCTCGACCCACTTCAGACGCACCGCCCCGACGCGGCCGATCCCGCCCCTGCAATAGATCAGGAGAGGAAGCTTCCGGGTTGATCCGTCAGGATGTTGAAATTCTTTATACGGGCGCCATGAGCAAGCCAATGTGCCTTTGACCGAAACGCCGGGCCGGGTACCGGCAGTGTCAGCCATGGAATGACTAAGGGCGTGGGGAAGCTGAGGGGGAAGGCCCAGGTACCCCTTAACATGAAGTCCTTCGGAAACGTAATCAATATGATATATCATGATGAATCGACCTCCAGCTGTAACCCGATGGATACGGTTTTTGAAATCTTTTATGCCAATGCTTTTGTTATTTGAAGCCGCGCGCTGTCAACATTCTTGTTAGTATAGTATTTACTGCAGCAAGAAATCAATATTTTGCGATCCTAATAGCCAGTGGCCGGCATCCGCGAACAAAACCGGTAGAAATCCGCTGGACCCCGGTGGAAACTTTTACAATTTGCACATTCTCGAATCCTATGCTATATTAATTATCCGGACAGGTTGTCCTTTCATAAGATGGCGGTCGTGGCGAAGGGGTTAACGCACCGGATTGTGGCTCCGGCATTCGTGGGTTCAAGTCCCATCGATCGCCCTTTATATTATACATAACCGAGAAGAGAGAGCCGTAAGGCTCTCTCTTTTTTTTGCATCCCTCCAGTGCTGTCAGTCCGCATGGAAGATGATATAATGATGGGGAAACCGAGGTGAGTGAATATGGCTAAAAAGAAACGCAACGTACCCGCTCCGAGTGCTTCTCAGGCCGACAAGCCGGCAACGTTGAAGGATCTTCTGAACCCCGAGCTGCTTCAGAAATTGAAGGAGACCTCCGAAACGTTGAAGGCCTCGGAGGCTGAGCGTTTGGAGAAAGAAAGACAGGAGCGCGAGGCCGCCCGCGCAGCGGAGCAGAAGCGCAGGGATAACGATTTTGAGTATTTGCTGGAGAACAGTGATATGGACTGGAAACGATACAAATGACAGATGGACGATAGCCGCCCCGTTGTTATGATCTGGAGAACCGAACTTGCCTTTCCCCTTATGCAGCGATGCAGGCTTATCTTGAAGTAATCCAGAAAGAAAGTTACAATAAGTAAGTAAAATACATGCTTATAGGGGGTAAGACATTGAAGGTTGAGATTTGGTCGGATTTTATGTGTCCGTTCTGTTATATAGGAAAGCGTCGTTTCGAGAATGCACTGGCATTATTTCCGAATAAGGATCAGGTCGAGGTGGTTTACCGGAGCTTCGAGCTTGATCCTGGCGCATCGTACGAGCCGGGAGTGTCGATGGATGAATTGCTGGCTTCCAAATACGGGATGAGCATTGAGCAGGCCCGGGCGGCGAACGCCAATGTTACGCAGCAGGCGGCTAGCGTCGGCCTCACGTATCACATGGACCGGATCATCCCAGCGAATTCCTTTGATGCCCATCGACTGGTTCATTTTGCAAGCCAGCATGGCAAAATGAAAGAGATGACGGAGCGTTTGTTCTACGCTCATTTTACGGAAGGCAGCAATTTGCAGGACCGCTCCTTGCTCGCCGACCTGGCCGCTGAGGTCGGATTGAAGCGAGAAGAGGCAGAGGCCGTGCTTGAGGGTGACGCCTACAGCTCTGAAGTGCGCGCTGATGAAGCGGCTGCCAACCAGCTGGGTATTCGCGGGGTTCCTTTCTTCGTGCTGGGAGGCAAGTACGGCGTATCCGGCGCACAGCCGCTGGAGGTCTTCACGGACGCCCTGGAGAAAGCCTATCGTGAAGCCCATCCGCTTGTGATGGTGAACGAGAAGGATGAGGGGATATGTGCCGACGGATCCTGCGATCTGCCTGGCAGCACGAAATAAATAGGTGATGATAACAGCCTGAAGATGCATCGTTCGCATGATCTTCAGGCTGATCTCTTATCACCGTCCTATTACATATCGATGGAGGTTATTATGGACGAACTCCCGACGAAGGAGCTAATCATACATATTCAGCGCTCCGAAACAGCGTATATGCACGATCGGATGGATGCCATTGCGAAACGGCCGGGCAATCCGGAGGGCGTCGAGGTGGAACGTTTCGGGAATGCGTTGTGCATGTACAGCAAAACAATGCCTTGGCTTTCCTTTAACACCGTCAAAGGCATCCAATCGGAAGACATCAGCCATCTTGATGCGATCATTGATTTCTATCGGTCGAGGGACCGGAGATTTCAGTTCGAGATCGTGCCTTCCACGGCAAATCAGGAACTTTTGAAGGCGCTTGCGGAACGAGGGTTATACCAGTCAGGGTTTCACAATTCGATGTATATGTATCCGATTAACGTGGAGGAAGAGAGCGATTCGGCTGTTGCGATTCGTCAGGTCGCCGAGAATGAGTTCGAACGGTATGCCATGATCCATTGCCGCGGAACCGGGCTTCCAGATCAGGGGATCCCGTCCGTGGCCGCAAATAACCGGGTGCTCTCCTCGCGGAAAGGCTGGAGATTTTATCTTGCCTATGTCCAAGATGAGCCTGCCGCAGCTGGCGTGATGTACATCAATGAGGGCGTTGCCTCTCTTACTTTCGGAGCGACTCTGCCCGATTATCGCAGGCACGGCCTGCATCGGCTGCTCCTTCGCCATCGGTTCCGGATCGCCCAGCAAGCAGGCTGCGCTTTAGTGGTCGGCCAGTGCGCGTTCTTGTCGCAAAGCCACCGCAATATGGAAGCGGTCGGCATGCGGCTCGGATATGTGCGGACGACGTGGACGGAAAGGTAGGACCCTGGGGGATAGCCACAGGATAAGACCGACCCTTCTTTCTGACCGACCGGCGGCATAATTTTGCGGGGAGGGTTAGTTTGTTAGTTGGTTCTATGGGTGCAGCCGGTCCGGGAAAGGAAAAAGATTGAGCATGCAGGACATAAACTTTCGGAATATCGATTTTTTGTATCAGGGAACGGAGAAGCAGAAGCAGGCCGCTGTCGTCATGGAAGACTTGGGGGTGTTTGCCCATCTTGCGCGTAATGATCCCATTCTCGTTGGCACGGTCCCTATTGGCATCGACATCCCGGGAAGTGATCTCGATATCGCCTGCCACGTTACGGAGTTCGCTGCATTTGAACAGACCATCCGTCGGAATTTCGGACATCTGCCGGATCTGTCGGTCGTTAGCCGAAACGTAAATGGTGTTGATCGCATCGTGGTTCGATTCCGCCATAGAGGCTGGATGTTCGAAATATTCGGCCAGCCTGTGCCGACGGAGCAGCAGAACGGATACCGGCATATGGTCGTAGAGTATCGGCTGCTTCAGCTGATCGGGGGAGCCGGGAGAGAACGGATTATCGCAATGAAGCAAGCGGGAATCAAGACGGAGCCGGCTTTTGCGGAGCTGCTGGGAATACCGGGCGATCCCTATGCGGCGCTGCTGGACATGTATTACTGGCCGGATGACCGGCTAAGCGGATTATATTACAAATTATTAGCGAGGGAGAGGAACGAAGATGCGTGAGAAGGAGCAGCTGCTTGGGCAATATGGGGAATGGATCGATCGGGTGAAGGAGCTTGCCGAACGGGATGAAACGTTGTGGAGCACACCGGTGGCGGAAGGCAAGTGGACGGTTCGCGAGGTTGTCTGTCATATTTTCAGATGGGACGAATACTTTTTCACAGAGGCGATTGAGAAAATTGCTCGCGGGGAAGATCCGACCTCTGAACACTTGGACTATGACGAGTTTAATGAAAATGCGAGGCATTATGCGAAAGCGTGCACGACCGAGGCGTTGGTCCGCCAGACGATTGCCGCGCGTGAGCGGCTGATCGAAGCGATCCGGGCCATGCCGGAAAACGTGTACGAGGGGGAATATACGGATAAGGACGGTCATCCGTTTAAGGTGGCGCAGTTTATGAAGGATTTTATATGGCATGACAACCATCATCTAAGACAGCTGGAGCTGGTAGCGCTCATGTGAGCCGCGAGTGGATTACACAAGCTTCCTACAATGCGAGTCAATACTTTCTTTTATAGATTCAGGGTCGTTATTGATTTATACTATAGGCAACTGACGATAGAAATGAGTGAACGCAATGCCGACGGGTTATTTGGATATCACGTCTTATTTTACGGAGAGCAACCTGGAGTGGTTTCTGGAGCAGTTCAGAGCGCTTGGTCCTTTGCCGGGCATCCTGCTGACCTTCTTGAAGTCCTTCGTTCCGCCAATGCCGACGATTGTGATTGTAGGGGTGAATGCCGCCGTATACGGGTTGTGGGAAGGGTTCCTGTATTCTTGGATCGGCATGATTGCAGGCTGCCTGACAACCTTTCTGCTGGTTAGGAAAATATCCGACAGCCGCTTGCTCTCGCGCTGGGCAGCCAAGCCCAAGGTGCAGCGGGGGATGCGTTGGATTCAGAAGAACGGGTTCAGTTACGTGTTTCTGCTCGGCATTTTACCGGTCGGTCCGTTCGTCGCTGTAAATATCGCCGCAGGACTGGCGAGAATGCATATTTTGTCCTACCTGCTGGCTGTTACATTAGGAAAAGGGATTATGGTATTCTGCGTATCCTATATTGGTGCGAACCTGTCGGACATTGCGGCCGAGCCCTATAAACTCGTTGGCGTTCTGGCCTTTATCGCGCTTTCCTTATGGGGGAGCCGGCGGCTGGAAAGCTATTATTTAAACAGCCATGCGAAGAAAGCGGAGCAATCGCCCGTTACCGACCTGAATAGCGAAGCACCTTAATGTGGTCATGCCGGTTGGCCGGGGAATGAACGATCGTCATTGCGATATGTTGCGCTGCCTGCCATTCTAGATTTACTTGGGCGTTTAGCATAAACGGTTATCGGTACGATCACAAACAAGCTCCATTCATTCGTGTCTTGAATGATTGGAGCTTGTTTTGTGATGATATGCTGAGAGTTACAGCTTTTTGCGTTTATACAGCGTAACGACAAGACAAGCCGCTATGAGAAGGAGGACGGAGATCCCGGTATAGATCAGCTCTTGCATATTCCCTTCCTCCTGATCCTGGCTGCGGCTCCAGTCCTGCGGCCCCATGCCCCGGCCGCCCGGCATTCCTCCGCCCATACCGCCGCCGAATTCGCCAAAGCGATTCGTCGGCTGCTCTTGATTGGCATTCGGCTGCCCGGTTTGAGCGTCGGTGTCCGGAACAGGCGCATCCCCGGGCACCGCTCCTTGGCCAGCTGCGTCCTCTTGGGACGGTTGCTGGGCTCCTTGCTGCGACCGCTGAGGCAGCTGAGCTTCCTGTTGCGACTGCTGAGGCAGCTGACCTTCCTGTTGGGATTGCTGGGACGTTACCAGCGAGGACTCCTGCTGGGCTTCTTGCCGTGATTGCTGCTGCGACAGCTCCGGTGTCTGCTCTCCAGCCGGCGCTTGCGATACGGGAACGGCGTTCCCGTCATCAGCGGTGCTGCCGGCTGCGAGCATGTTTGCCGCGGTGGTTTCGGCACCGCCGGTGGTCTCCTCGCCGTCTCCCGGCGGCATGCCGCCTGCATCGCCCTGACGCATGCCGCCCATCCCTCCGGGCCCCATGCCGCCTCCGCTGCCGCTGCCGTCTCCCGAAGAAGGGAGCGTCCCGTCCAGCTGCTGCTGGATATTCTCCGATGATTGCTGGACGAAGCTGAGGAGGGCAGGGATGGCTTCTTCGTACTGCTCATACGTATAGAAAGGGCGCGGATCCTGACGGACGTGCTCCGAGATTAACGTCTTAAGCTCTTCCACGCGCTTAGCAAACGTTTCTTGCTTGAGATAGCCATCCAGCATGTCCTGAAGGATGGCATGGTAGCGCTCCTTGTATTCATCCGCCTCCAGGAGCTTCGCAACGAGCGGCCGTTCGGCTAAGGCTCCTTGGGTAGGTTCGTCGATCAGAATATTGGAACCGCCGAACCCTCCGAAGGCCATGTTGTAATCCCACGGGAGAATGGAGAAGACGCCTTTATTTTCATATAAATAGTAATTTTGTTTGTTCATGCCGAGATAGCTGTCCATATTCGAAGCGGCCACGTTTAAGGCGATATACTTCAACGCCTGGTCCACATCGAGCACCTGCTCGTAATCTGAGCCGTTATTCAGCTCGTCCAGCATGTCGATCAAGGCGTCGTCATTGGAGGATTTGGACTTCATTTCAAGTCCCGTATACGAATCCGGATCCTGGCCGAGCCAGGTCAGATCGCTGCCGGCTCCGGTCATCACGCCCTTATACAATGCGCCGTATGCATTGCCGAAGTGGCGTTCCAGATATGCATCGCCGATCTGCTCGACGGCAAGGTAGAACCCCCACAGCTCACCGTTGATATAGACATTGACGTATGAGAAGCCGGGCGTTGGCAGGCCTGCGGAGGCTGCCAGCTCATAGGCGAGGAACTCTCTCATGTACGTGGCGTCGCTGTAGTTGTTGTTGAGATTGATTTTGCTGATCCCATCCAGCGTCTGATTCACATATTCATCGAAGGACAGCTTGAAGCTATATCGATCGGAGTCGGAATTGACCACGCTCCGCAGGCTAAGGTTACCTTTGGTCCGGATGCCGACATGTTCGAACTTCTGCCCGTTATATTCGACCGAAGCCTCTTTATATTCCTCCGCTTCGGCATTGTCGATCATATCCGCAAAATCCGCTTCATCGATCGTAATCTTCACATCGATAACCTGATCCTTCGGGAACACCGCCGACACGCTTTCCTGCGCGGCTGCATTTTCATCCTCCGCTTTGTTCGCCTGGCTTGCGCCGGGCGCCAGCCAGTGCTGACAGCCGGACAGGAATAGCATCAGAGCCAGCAAAAGGGACAGGGGAGCCGCGGCATATTTTGTTTTCATATCAAGACACCACCTGTCTTAGGATACATAATCGCCGCTGTAGCTGATCAGGACCGCGTTATGGACGCCGGGGAGCCCGGACAGCTTGTTGACGAATTCGCCTTCGGCATCCTTCAGTCTGACTTCCACCGTCAGCTCGATGTTCCCGTTCGTTACGGTCTTTTGCTTCAGATTGTAACGCTTCACCGCTTCGGCGATGCGAGTGCGGACCGCCTGCTCGCTCTGCTCGTCCTGACAATGGATGACAAGGAGGTAGGGAGTGTCAACGGACGCTTTTTTAATGAAGAAGAACAGAATGAGGCCTACGACCACGGAACCGATCGCCGCCAGCGTATAGAATCCGGCGCCGGTTACGATACCGGCAACAGCTGCCCAGAACAGAAAGATCAAATCGGTCGGGTCTTTGATCGGGGTCCTGAAACGAACGATGGACAGCGCGCCGACCATGCCGAGCGAGAGCACGAGATTGGAGTTGATGGCGATGATGACAACCGCCGTAATCATGGTCATTCCGATCAGGGACACATTGAAGCTCTTCGAATAGAGCACCCCGCTGAATACCCGTTTATACAGCAGATATATAAACAATCCGATGACAAAGGCCATGGCGAGCGTAATCAATATTTTGGCGATGCTGATATCGGATGCGAAGTTCTCCAGGACGGATTTTTTGATAATATTAGAAAAGTTGGTCGTTTCGTTAGACGTTACATTCATGAATTATTGATCCTCCCAAGCGTTATACTTTAAAAATTTTCGGCATATGACATATTTCGATGCGGACTGCCGCTGAAGTCCCTCCAGCTGCAGGGCGATCTTGATGTAATCCGGTATATACTCGTCATACTTGACTTCAAGAATGATCAGATTCTCATCAATAGCCTGAATCGGCAGCAGCTCGCGGTTGAACAGATCGACGGAGTGGAGCCCTGTACGCAGCTCCTTGTCGAACGTGATCCGGACATTACCGTTTGCGCATACGTACGGTTCGCGGACATAATCGACGATGACCTTCGGGCGAAGCAGGTTATGCTTCATCTCGTGATAGAGCTCCATCATCAGAGGCTTGTCCGGCTGGTACAGACATTCGTAATCTCCCGCCATAATCCGGTCCGTCATCTCCCTCGTAAGGGGTTCTTTCAGCTTCGCGATGTAGTCGCGGAACTTTATCTTTTTCTCAAAATGGATCACGTCATCCTTCACGTTATAGATGCGGATCCGGTATTTTACGCGGTCCCGGACACCGGCCAGCTTCTCGTGCAGCGCTTTGTTATTGATATCGTCGAAATACAGGCTTCGGATATGGTATTCTCCGGACGGTCCCGCATGGTTATCGTGACGGATCAAATGGTTCAACCGCTGGCGGATGATCCGGTATTGATGCATGTTGACAAAAAACTTCAGTTCATTCCGGTATTTCAATCCTTTCTTCATGCTTCCACCTCATTTCTGTCAGTTCGCTTATTTGCTTCTGAAACCATGCTATCAATCGTTTCTGATTTCTGGCTTAAATCCAGCTGAATGTAAACTGAGTGTTTTCGTAATGTAAAGCGTGCTCCATTTGTCGAACAGGTATGGTAGGATGAAACTAGAAAATGAAAGAGGATAGGGCGATGTGAAATGCTATACTATGTGGCGGCCTTATGGATCGCGGCAATCGTGCTGCTGGCGAACCAGCCGCGGCAAGAGGTGAATCGCTGGGCGGCTTTCTTCTTATTCAGCTCAGGCGTAGGCGGCTTAACCGCACTCCTTGAGCCGGACGGCTTTATACCGGCTTCGTTTGAGCCGATCATTCAAAGCTTCAATCATACGATGTCGCCATACGGGGTGCTTGTATTTTGTATCGTGTACACCCGGCAGCAGATCGATCCTCTCAAGCTGCGGTACTTGAAGCTCGGGCTGCTTCTGCCCCCGCTTGCATCGGTAATCCAAGTCATTCTTTCGCATGAGCATCGGATCGATTTCGGACTGCTGCTTGTTTGGACGGCTACGTATTACTTTATTTCCTGCTATTTGTTAATTCGGGCCTATGCTCAAGAAATAAACCCGTACAGACGCAGAAGTCTGCTGATCACGGCTATGATCATGGTCCCCACGCTGCTGGGTGTAATGCTTCTGATTAATGTCGGCAGCCTGTTATTCCCGGGTTACGATTTCTTTCAATATGTATCACTGCTGATTGTTTATTCATTCGGCGTCGGGTTGATCTGCGTGTTCGTTTACGGTGTGCTCGGCATGCGGCTGAAGGTTGAACGGGATCCGATGGACCGTACGATGGAAGCAGTTTCGACGGGAACCTCCCTGCTGAACCACACCCTCAAGAATGAAATTGGAAAAATCGCTCTAAGCACGGAAAATGTAAAGCAAATGCTGCTCCCAAACCAAGGTGCGGTGCTTACGCAGCTCAGAATCATTACGCAGGCATCGGAGCATCTCCTTGCGATGACGGAACGGATCCAGCAGCAAACCAAAGAGCTTGTCCTGAAGGTGCAGCCGATTCGGCTGGATCAACTCATCGAGGAGCTCGTGCAGCGCGAGCAGGAAATGCTGGACAGTCATGGCATCGAGGTGAAGCTTCACATCCGGCAGCGCCCGTGGCTGCTGATCGATCCGGTTCACGTTACCGAGGCCGCGGGCAATCTGCTGCGAAATGCGGTCGAGGCTGCGCCCGGGGACGGAGTGATCGAATTGACGGTGGATGCCGGACGGCGAGGCGCGGTGGTGTCCGTCAAGGATTATGGCGACGGCATTCCGGACGGGCTGCAGGCGCGGGTATTTGAACCTTTTTACAGCACCAAGAAGGATAAACGAAGCAATTACGGACTGGGTCTTTCTTACGCTTACCATGTGATGAAAAAAAGCGGGGGATCGATAGGCCTGCAGAGCCGCCAGGGGGAAGGAACCGAGGTGTCCTTGTATTTCCCCCGCCGGGTGTTAATACGACTGGCAGGAAGGGGAGAGGAATGAATCCGATACGAATTTTTCTGGTTGAAGACGATCCCGATTGGATTAAGGCAATGACCGTGTTTCTGAACGGACAGGAGGACATGCTGGTGGCGGGTGCGGCCCAGACGCCCGAGCAGGCTGCGGAGATGGCGCGGGTCCTTTCGTTTGATGTTGTGCTGATGGATATACAGCTTACCCCGGCACAACTGGACGGCATTTACGCAGCGGCCGACATATTGGAAATCAGGCCGCAGGCAAAAGTGATCATGCTAACCTCCATGGATGACGAGCAGACCATCACGCAGGCTTTTACGGCCGGCGCCGCGCAATATATCGAAAAGACCAGGTTCAAGGAACTGCCGGCGGCGATCCGGGGCGCCGTGCTGCATGCCGGTCCGATGGAAGCGCTGCTGAAGGAATATTCCCGCTTAAAACGGGAGGAGCAGCTGCGAGGCTTAACGCAAGCGGAGCGGGAAGTGTTCGAGCTGATGGAGGAAGGGTACACCCATGCCCAGATTGAGCATAAGCTGTTCAAGTCGGAAAGCACATTAAAGAATCAAATTAATAAAATCCTGAAAAAGCTTGGCGTAAAGAGCGGCAAAGAAGCCGTAGAAAAGGTGCGGCGAAAAGGGATCGTAAAGGACCGTTAGGGGTTAGGGCGAACGCCCGGTGCAAGGTATTGAGCCAAAAACATAGCGTATTTATTGTGGGGGTACTACGAAATGTAGTACCTTTTTTGGCTTTGGTTCTATGAAAGTCGGAACTAACCGGATCGCGGAATCGGCTGTATGCTAAATGCAGCAACACCCGGCGAACGAAAAGTACCGTTACACCGGTAAAATTGCTGGTATGGAGGAATTAGAGCATGAAGAGGAAGCCGATCTATGTAGAAATTGATATCGAGTCAGATCCGGATACGCTGTGGAAGCATACGCAGCAACCGGAGCTGCATCAGCAGTGGGACCTGCGGTTCTCAAGCATCCATTACTTGCCCAAAGGTGATTCCGAGCTTCAGCGGTTTCTATATAAGACCCGAATCGGATTCGGTCTTACGATCACCGGAATAGGGGTAACCCATGCGGTTTCGCGGCGGGACGACGGGGAACGGATGTCGGTGCTGCGTTTTGGCTCGGATCAGAACATATCTTTGATCCGCGAAGGCAGCGGTTACTGGCGGTACCGGGATGGAGGGAGTGGCGTCATAACCTTCTCGACCCAATATGATTACAAAACACGATTCGGGTTAATCGGCGCCTGGTTTGACCGGCTGGTGTTTCGTCCGCTGTTCGGGACGGCTACGGCCTGGAGCTTTGACGTGCTGCGGCTGTGGCTGGAGAGAAGCATTCCGCCTGCCGTTTCGATCCGGCAAACGTGGATTCATGCATGCAGCGTATTGACGCTGGCCATGCTGTGGATCTACGAGGGATTGGTGCCGAAGCTGCTGTTCCCGGAGGGCGGGGAGCTGGAGATGCTGCAGCATCTCGGCTGGTGGAGCGGTCAGGAACGTGCTGTCCTTGGTATGCTGGGCGGTTTTGAAATATTGGTGGGCTTGATCAGTCTTACCTTTCATAAGAGCCGGTGGTGGTACAGGCTCCAGTCCGTCCTGCTGGCTGCATTGATGCTGGGAGCGCTCATCCCCGATCCTGCCTTGCTTAAAGCGCCGTTCAATCCGCTGCTTCTAAGCGGTACGATGCTGGTTCTATGTCTGCTTGCCTCCTGGTCTTCGACGGATCTGCCGAGTGCATCCCGATGCTTGCGGGAGCCGGTCGCTCGAAGGACAAGTAAAGCCCGGCAGAAGGAGGAGAGGGCATGACATCCATTTATGAGCAGGCGCTGGGCCCGGAATTTCGGAAGCTTCATCCCAAAATCCAGGAGAGGTTCGGGTTCGGCAGCAAGGACAAGGTCGCTTCGATCGGCGAAGGGACCATGGATGAAATTTGGTATGCGCGCTGGGCAAAGCTCCCGCTCCAGATCGGGACGGTGCGTCACATTATGTTCCCGGAACGTGGACTCCATATCCCTTTCCGGATTGAGAACTACGCCTATTTGGATCGTTACGGACGAGAGACGGTGACCTGGTGCAGAAGCTTTCATTTTCCGTCCGGCATTCGAAGATTTGACGCGACGATGATTTACAGCCATGAGCGGAACGGCATCGTGGATTATCTGGGGAACAAGCAGCATTTAGCGGTAGACCTTGAGGTGTCGGCGGGCGGCAACGGCGGAATAAACATTCGCTCCGGGGAGCAGCGGTTTTACGAGGGGTGGCTTGGGTTTCGCTTTCCGGCGGGACTCACGGGAACGGCCGATGTGTGCGAATGGTATGATGACCGGCATCAAACCTACCGGATTCGGGTGGATGTGCTCAACCCGCTGTTCGGGCCTGTCTTCCGCTATCGCGGAAGCTTCCAGGCCCGATTCCTATCGACGCGGGACAGCGGTATTCCTTCGCATGTCAAGCCGCTGCGCGAAGAAGCTAGAGTGTAGCGGCCTCGGCCGCCTTCTTGCTCTTAGGCTCCCGGAACATGCGGTAGTACAATAACGACGAGAAAACGTAAAGCGTGCCCGTAATGCAGAAGGTGATCGCATATCCCCAATAGCTGCCGTAGGTGGTAACCAAAGCGGACTGCACCGGGCCCATCGTTGCCCAGCCCATCATGAATGCCGTCTGGGTCACGGAGTTTGCGATTCCACGTTTGTCGTCCGGCACCCGGTCGATCAGAATGGAGGATTGGATCGGGTTGGCCGCGTTCATCAGTGCCTGACGGAACAGGAATCCGATGGACGCCACGATCAGGATGTTGGTAAAGCCGGTCAGCACCAGGAAAGGCAGGGACATGACCTGGAAATACACGACGGCCCGAACGGCGCCGACCCGGTTAACCAGCGTAGGCCCGATCAGCATGGATACAATCGTCATCACTTGTCCAAGGGAGATCAGAATGCCGACCGCCGAGAGCGATACCGAGAACCGGTTCGTAAAATACAGATTCAGATACGGCACGACGAGGCCCGAGCCCAGCCCGATCAACAGCTGTGCCAAGGCGAATTGGCCGATGACTTTATAGTCATCGCGTTGTGCTTTCTTGCCGGCACCAGCTGCTGCAGGCTGCAGCGAAGGCTTGTCTTTCGTGAAGGACGGCTGCTGCTTCGGTACCGTTTCCTGGTCGGGATGGACAGGCTGCGGTTCCTGCGGTTCGAGAGATTCCCGCTTGTCGGTTGTAAAGAGCAGCGGAACGAAGGCAGCGAAGGTGGCGATGCCCCCGATGAGCAGTGCGAACTTCAAGCTGCCGACTTTGTTCATGCCGAGCGCCTGCAGGGCATCGGCCAGAAATCCCCCTCCCATGCTGCCAAGCACCTGGGAAGCAAGCACGAGGGAGGCATGAATGCTGAAGATGCGCATGCGCGCCTGCTTGGGCGTGTTTTCCGCCAGAAAAGGAATGGCGAGCACCTGGAAGAATGAAGCGAACAATCCGGTGTAAACCGCCAGAGCCATTAAGCTGAATTCGCTTTCAAACAGGGAACGGGCGATCAATCCTGCTCCGCTGAGCAGCGCGCCGAGCACCAGGATCCGTTTGCGGCTGGTGCGGTCTCCGATCAGCCCGATCGGGATAAACAACAGTGCGGTAGCCAGGGATTGAACGCTTACGACGGTACCGTTCATGGAATCATTATAGCCGAGGCTTTGTATGTACAGATTGTAGAGCACGCTGAACATGCCTGTACCGAACTGGTACAGGACATTGGAAAGGAAAAAGAGCTTAATATTACGCGGCCAGGTTCGCAGCTCATTTGCTGACCGTTGTATAATTCCCATGATGATACCCCCTAATATTGACAGCAGCAACCTCTATATTTTAGCAGGTTCGCTTCATGGGAGGAAGAAAAGATTCCAGGAGAACCCGAAAAGGTCGACCATATTATGGGAAAAGTGGGCGGCTCCCAGCTCTTCTGAAGGGAGTCTGAGCCAAAACTCCATAACGCGCCGCTCGGGGTTATTCCGAAATACCGTGTGAAGGCACGGGAGAAGGTAAACAAATCCGAAGAAATGGCTTGGTTCCGTTGCCGGCTCGGATCGCTCGAATATCCACAGCTTTGACAGCCACGCTGATTTCACGAGGTTTTACATATACATAGACAAAATAACAAAATGTCTATATAATCAATATGTGATTGTCAGTAGCTCAATATATGAAAAGTGGTGTTAGTATTGGATCATACGGAACGATTTTGGAATGCTTCGATCGATGAATTGAAACGGGGCTATGTTGAGGAAAAGGCAGGCTTCTTGTGCCTGCTATGCGGCAAAGCAATCGAGAAGGGGATCATATACCCCGACCATGACAAGCTATATGAGGCTGAACGGTATATGACGGTTCATATTCAGCGTGAGCACGGCTCGGTATTTCAATATTTGTCGGGCCTGGATAAGAAATTGACCGGGCTGACAGAGCATCAAAACCGGCTGCTGCAGCTGTTCTATCAAGGGAAGAGCGATAAAGAAGTGCAGCAGGAGATGGGGATCGGCAGCGCGTCCACGATCCGCAACCACCGATTCGCGTTGAAGGAGAAGGAACGCCAGTCGAAGGTGCTGCTGACCATGATGGAGCTCCTTAAAGAAAAGGATAATCATGCGCCGGCCATTGTGGAAATTCCGAAGCAAGCCCGAATGGTCGATGACCGCTATAACGTAACGGAGGAGGAACGGCAGGCGATTCTGGCAAAGGTGTTTCCCAGCGGGACTCAAGGCCCGCTGAAGACTTTCAAGCTTAGGGAGAAGCAGAAGTATGTCGTGCTCCGGGAAATCGCGACGCGCTTTGAGCCCGGCAGGGTATACACCGAGAACGAGGTTAATGATTTGATCGGGCGCGATAATCCCGATTATGTTACGATCCGCCGTTATCTGGTGGAATACGGCTTTATCGACCGCAAGGATGACGGCAGTGAATATTGGCTGATGACTTAACTGTTCACGTAGATGGCAATAAACAGTATCAATGAAGCGCCGAGCAGCTTGTATCGACGGTACCGGATACCGCATCGGGAACTGAAGAAGCAGGTTGTTAGAGGCAGTGCAGGAATACAAGAGGAGGCAAGGTAACTGTGAACCGTAGAGCGGAATTGACGCAGATGTACAAGGAAATCAAGATCATCGCCGGAGTCTATCAAATCCGGAACAAGGTGAACGGGAAAGTGTTTGTCGCGGGTACGCCGAACTTGAAAACGATAAACGGCAAGCGCTTTGAACTGCAGATGGGAACCAGCTATAATAAAACGCTGCAGCAGGAGTGGAACGAATTCGGCGAGGATGCGTTTGAATTTGAAATTTTGGAGCAGATTGAGCCTAAGCCGGGTGTCTTTTTCGATATGAAGGACGCGGTGAATAAGCGGGAGGAGCATTGGATACGGAAGCTTGAGCCGTTTGGTGATAAAGGATATAACCCGCCGCCAAAAAATAACGGATAGGAACAGGGGACTTTCCTCGCAGATCTTGCAAAACCGAGCTTACAGAGATGATATTCCTTCCATTTGCATGCGCAGCTATGGTGAGATATGATGGGTTCAGCGGCTTAAATCGCTTCCATAACTATTTCATAAATACGAAAGCGAGACGTGAACAACATAATGAGATCCATAGCATGGGTTACCGACAGCACAAGCACGATCGATCCTGCGTTCGCCCGGGACCATCATATCTATATTGTGCCCTTGCGATTGATTCTTGGACAAGAAACGTATCGGGAAGGCATTGATGTGACGGCTGAAGCCTTTTACGAGAAAATGAAGGATGAACCCAAAGTCAGCAGCTCCCAGCCTCCGATCGGGGAATTCATCGAGCTGTACGAATCCCTGAAGGGACGATATGATGACGTCATTGCAATCCACTGCTCCTCCGAGCTGAGCGGGACACTGCATTCGTCGATGCAGGCTGCCGAGATCGCTGAGGTACCCGTGGTAGGAATAGATTCGAGAGCCGGGGCTTTCCCGCTCCGTGAAATGATACGATCCGGCATTGAGTGGCATAAGCAGGGCGATACCGTGCAGATGATCAAGGAGAAGATCCAGGGCATGGTCCATAATATGTCCTTCTACCTGATTCCAGCCAGTCTGCACCGGCTGCACAGCAGCGGCAGAGTATCGGGGACGCAGCTGCTTCTGAGCAATCTGCTCCGGATTCATCTTTTGCTTCGATTCGAAGAGGGCAAAGTGATCGTCGAGGAGAAGATTCGCACGTTCAAGAAGGCCAGACAGCGAATGCTGGAGACATTGAAGCATGAGATCCAAATGATTAAAAAGGTGTGCATTATGCATGCAAATAACGAGGCGGAAGCAGAAGAGCTGCGGAAGGAAATCAGCGGCGCGCATCCGAGCGTGAAGACCGAAGTCATGACGTTCATTCCGGTCGTCGGCGTTCATGCCGGCGAAGGAACGATCGCGATGTCCTGGATTCGGCATTATCCAGCGTAATTATTGTTATATTATTAGTAGAGCCTGCAGAAGTTAACTGCAGGCTCTTTTCTGCTTCGCTCCCAGCGGCTGTTGCTGCTGTTCATGCGAAAGTGCGCATACGGCGGATCTCCTCTGATATGGAAAGAGCGATACCGCCTGCAGGAAGCTGTCAGCGGTTCGAATCCGTACGCGAGGATGCATTCATACTAGGGTGGGTAATGGCTTTGGAGGGCCAAGAGATTCGAATCCGTGTATCAGGTTGTATATGTAAATAGGTCAGGTGTGAGCTGGCTTGAGGAAGATGTCCAAGGAATGATTCAGGAAGGGAGTGACCCATTGTGAAGATTATCATTACGCAGGCCGAAGCGATGGAACGGAAAATATGGGATGACGTTATGCTGATGTTCGGTCTAAATGAGGACGACAAAATCGCCGACACGGAACAATTCATCTTGACGGAGGAGCAGGCCAGGCAGCTGAACCTGATCAGTTAGGAAAAAGGAATTTGAAGTTTCGGAGCCGAATAATTACGTAGCAAGGTTTATAAAAGGGTGGTGGCTCTAAGAAGATGAAGCAGTTATTGAAACATAAGCAAGCAGGGATATGGGCGATCCTTCTGGTCATGCTCTTGATGCTGACGGCTTGTCAAGGCGGAGCAGGAACCAATATGCCGGGAAGCGGATCGGCGGATTCGCCATCCGGGAATGGACAGCAGTCGCAGCAGCAGGAAGGCGATGCCAAGCCGCCTGCTGAACATCAGGAGCAGGGCGGAGCCGCAAGTAACACGGATGGTTCGGATCATGAAGAGACAGGGGATCCGTCCAAGGAAAGCGGGGAAGCAGATCCAGCATTGGCTGCCGCAGCGGCACAGCTCTCCGAAATGACAGACAAAGAGAAGATTGGCCAGCTTGTCATGGTCGGGATCGAGGGGACGCGCATGGACGACGTTGCCCGAAAGATGCTGGATGCCTACCACGTCGGCGGGTTTATTTTCTTTAAGGATAATATCGAAAGCACCAGCCAGGCCGTATCGCTGCTTAACGAGCTGAAAAAGGCGAATGCGTCTAATCCGGTGCCTCTATGGCTGAGCATTGATGAGGAAGGAGGGCGGGTCACCCGCTTTCCGGAGGATTATGTCAAGCTGCCGTCAAGCGGAAAGGTGGGAAGCGGTAATGACCCCGACGTTACCCGGCAGGTCGGCGAGCTTATCGGGCAGAAAGTGAACTCGATCGGTATAAACATGGTCTACGCGCCTGTGCTCGATGTGAACAGCAATCCGGACAACCCGGTGATCGGAGACCGATCCTTCGGTGAGACGGCAGAAGAGGTGAGCAGGCAGGGCATTGCTTCCATGAAAGGGATTCAGGAAGCGGGCGTCGTGCCGGTCGTAAAGCACTTCCCGGGCCATGGCGATACCTCTGTCGATTCCCATCTTGGGCTCCCCGTCGTAACGCATGATATCAAGCGGCTGCAGGAGCTGGAGATTGCTCCGTTCCGCAAAGCGATCGAGGAAGGCGCTGACGTCGTGATGGTCGGGCACCTGCTCATGACGGCAATTGATGAGAACACGCCGTCCTCCTATTCCAAGGCGGTCATCACGGATCTGTTAAGACAGGAGCTGGGTTTTGATGGTGTCGTCATCACGGACGACATGACGATGGGCGCCATTACGAAGAATATCGATGCTGGCGAGGCTGCGGTTCAATCGATCCTGGCCGGAACCAATATCGTTATGATCGGGCACGATTATGCCCTGGAGGAGGCTGTTATTCAAGCCATCACGGAGGCCGTGAATTCAGGGGTGATTTCCGGGGAGGTGCTGGATGAACGCGTGCTGGCAACCCTGGCGCTAAAGCAGCGATACCATTTGAAGGACGAGCCGGCGGACATACCGGACATCGAACGCTTAAACGAGGATACAAGGGCAGTGCTGAAGGAGATCAAGTAGCATCCATATGTACTTGAAGAACATCGGAGAACATATACTACAAGAGGCATTCCCGGGATCCTTCCCGTAAGAATGCCCCTCCGGATTCTCCGGCCATTCATGATATGAAAAAAAGCAATCTCTTCCGAAGAGATTGCCGTGTTGGAGATAGAATATATTAGAAGTTGAAAAAATAGGCGTAATATGCTAGAATGAAGGATAAATAATTATTAGGTAGATGTCATAATGACCTAATGATAGATTAGCACAAAATTATAGGATTGTCAACAGGGGGGCATAGAATGGAGAACCGTCAGAGTGCGGATTTTGCATTGGATCGTGAGGTAGTGGATGCGGAAAAAGCGGCTAATTCTCCCGCGGAGGATTTTGCAGTTCATGATGACCTCTCCCTTCCGCCAGGCATCAAGATTAGCGATCCGGTTCGCATGTACCTGAAGGAAATCGGCCGTGTTCCCCTCCTCTCAGCCGATGAGGAAGTGGAGCTGTCCAAGCGTATCGAGGAAGGCGATGAGGATGCGAAGCGACGTCTGGCGGAAGCCAATCTTCGTCTAGTCGTCAGCATTGCCAGACGTTATGCAGGTCGGGGCATGCAGTTCCTTGATCTGATACAGGAAGGCAATATGGGATTGATCAAAGCGGTGGAGAAGTTTGATTACTCCAAAGGCTTCAAGTTCAGCACCTATGCGACATGGTGGATCCGGCAGGCGATTACCCGCTCGATTGCCGATCAGGCAAGAACGATTCGAATTCCGGTTCACATGGTAGAGACGATCAATAAGCTCGTCCGCGTTTCCAGACAGCTTCTGCAAGAGCTTGGGCGGGAACCGACGCCGGAGGAAATTGCCAAGGAGATGGATATTACGCCGGAGAAGGTCCGGGAAATCCTTAAAGTTTCACAGGAGCCCGTATCGCTGGAGACGCCGGTTGGCGAGGAGAGCGATTCGAACCTGGGGGATTTCATCGAGGACCAGGATGCGTTGGCTCCAGCTGACGCAGCTGCATTCGAGCTGCTTAAGGAGCAGCTAGAGGAAGTCCTCGATACCTTGACGGATCGTGAAGAGAACGTGCTTCGGCTGCGCTTCGGGCTTGAGGACGGGCGGACTCGGACGCTCGAAGAGGTTGGCCAGGTATTTGGCGTTACGCGCGAGCGGATTCGACAGATTGAAGCGAAGGCGCTCCGTAAGCTGCGTCATCCGAGCCGCAGCAAGCGGCTCAAGGATTTTCTGGAGTAACCGTTTCTTTCGTTCACGAAGTGGATCAACACCCCTTGATTGCGGTGCGCGCGCTGCAGTCAAGGGTTTTTTTATGGACTCATGCATGTGTCCCTTTCGATTGACACCAACCGACGAGTTGCATCATAATTATGTAGCATCCCCACAGGCAGGCGATTATCCGCTGTGTGAAAGTGAAACGATAGGGAGTGTCTAAGATGACTTTACATACATCTGCAATGGATCGATTGTGCAAGCGCCATGTTGCGTTATCCGATTTTTCAACTTACGGAGTCGGCGGCTTGGCTAACTATTTGGCTATGCCGGAGACTTCTGCCGATCTTGCGGAGCTGCTGCAGGATTGCAAGCGGCTCGGCATGCCTTGGTATATATTCGGCATGGGCTCCAATATCCTGTTTCCGGACGAACCGAACCCGGACATGGTGTATATTTCCTTGAAGCGGCTTGTCGAGCTTACGGTCAAGAATGACAAATGGTTTGTGGCGTCGGGAACGCCGATGTCGCTCTTGTCGCTTATGGGCTTGATCGGCGGGGGAGATTCGCTGGACTTTACGTTCCTGCTGCCGGGCTGTGTCGGGGCAGGCATCTATATGAACGCTAAATATAATGCCAGTCAAGTATGCGATATTCTTGATACCGTCTATTATATCGATACGATGGATCCGGCGCTCAGCGTCCGGTCTATCCCGGCTTCAGACTGCCAGTTCGCTTACAAACAGTCGATATTCCAGCACCACCCATGGATAATTATCGGGGCAGATCTGAACACGCCGGTCAGCTCCGAGGAGCAGATCAGCTCTACCGCGCTGCTCTTGCAGGAATGGAAGATAAGAGGAAGCCATCCATCCTCCTTGCCGTCGTTCTTCTCCTTCTTCCTTGGCGAGGTTCATGCGCTAGCGGGAAGAGGCATACCGACCCCGCAGTCGATGCTCGACATTATCAAGTACCGGACAAGTAAAAAGCATTTCGATTACCCTTCCTGCGGCTCCGTATTTAAAAATAACTATGATTATGGAGTTGCCATCGGCTCCTTGGTGGATCAGCTGAATTTAAAGGGGACGGAATACGGCGGAGCAATCATTTCCCCGCATCATGGCAATATGATCCTGAATCAGAATCATGCCAAAGCGACGGATATATTATATCTGATGAACGTCATTACAGAGGCGATTCATCAACAGTTCGGTTTTATTCCGGAGCCTGAGATTGTCTTGGTATAGAAGGGGCATTCAAAAATTCTCTGTAAAGTCATTGGAATAAGGAGCATTTAACGCTATAATCAGATAGGTGACATCTGTTTATGGATTTAAACGGTTAATCTAGGATGTGAAAGGGGAATAACCTAATGGCTAAAACATTAATCTTTGGACACAAAAATCCGGATACGGATACGATTTGCTCGGCAATCGCTTATGCCGATTTGAAGAACCAGCTCGGACTCGACGCAGAACCGGTACGTCTCGGTGAAGTGAACGGTGAAACCGCTTATGCGTTGAAATATTTCAACGTCGAAGCACCGCGTCTTGTAGAGACTGTTGCCAATGAAGCGCAGGACGTTATTCTTGTCGACCATAATGAACGCCAGCAAAGCGCCAGCGACATCGACCAGGTTCGGGTGGTTGAAGTTATCGACCATCATCGGATTGCGAATTTTGAGACAAGCCAGCCGTTGTACTACCGTGCTGAGCCTGTCGGCTGCACCGCTACGATCCTGAACAAGATCTACAAGGAGAAGGGTGTTGCTGTTCGTAAGGAAATCGCAGGTCTGATGCTGTCCGCCATTATCTCCGATTCGCTGCTGTTCAAATCTCCAACCTGCACGGAAGAAGACGTTGCGGCTGCCCGGGAGCTCGCAGAGATTGCAGGCGTCGATGCGGAAAGCTACGGACTCGAAATGCTGAAGGCCGGTGCTGATCTGAGCGACAAAACGATCGAACAGCTTATTTCCCTTGACGCGAAGGAATTTAACATGGGGGCTGCGAAGGTTGAAATCGCCCAGGTGAATGCGGTTGACACGAACGACGTTCTGTCCCGTCAAGCGGAGCTGGAAGAAGCGATTCAAGGCATTATCGCGGAGAAAAACCTGGATCTGTTCGTATTCGTTGTCACAGACATTCTGAATAACGATTCGATCGCCCTTGCGCTTGGCAAAGATGCCAAGGCGGTGGAAAGAGCCTACAATGTGACGCTTTCGGACAATAAAGCACTGCTGAAAGGCGTGGTATCCCGCAAATCGCAAATCGTTCCTGTGCTTACCGAAGCATTTACTCAATAATCTTGATGATCAGGGCCTGTCCTTGCCGAAGAATGGTTCGGCGGACGGGCTTTTTTTGTTGCGGACAGCGGGGCGATGCATGCATCCACCAGTCCGTTATGGCGAAGATTGAAATTTTGTAATGAAATTACATCGCTTTGACATCCTTTTTGGCGCGATGCTCCGTATAATCATATTATGAATCATACATAGAGGATTGTTTCAATCTCACAAAATTCGGGTAATATACGGTGAGAAAACGATCTTTCACACTTAGTAATGTTGAGGGAGCGATGAGAAGTATGAAGAAAACGGCTTGGAGATTGGGAGCGTTGATGCTGCTTGGTTTGTTCATGGTCCATTCGGTTGGCGTAGCCTCGAGCAACAATTATGAGCCGGTTCCGAAAGCTTCGAATCAGGAGGCTGCCTATATCAATGCGCTTGAGGTGAAAGACGGACAGGTTTATCTGGAAATCGATCCGATTGAATGGTACGAAGGCGAAGAAGCAAACGCAATATTCCGTGAAAGGGAGCAAGATCCGGAAATGACCGAGGCCCCTGACGGTTACTATATTGTGAATGATACGGAAGAACGCATTTCCTTGCCGGTGGCGGCGGATGCAGAAGTTCTGCTGCAGCTGTATGATCATACCGGACGGTATGAGGATGCACAGATCATTTGGAATCAGCAGGTCAGCCTTGACAAGTTCACCGACATTTATCGAAAAGATGATATTGTGGATATGAAATGGTTCCCGTTCCACATCACGGTGGAAGACGGCGAGGTTGTGAAGATCATCCAGCAATATGTGCCGTAATTGGGCCCTGAGGGCCCAAGAAGGCTCAAGAATAATCATCTCTCACGTCGTTTAGTGCAATTTCAAGGAAAATCAACAAGCTCCTTGATGGAGTCATGTACAAAGAAAGTGCCGCTAAATACATAGCGGCGCTTTCTTATGTCACTTTATTTGTTTTTGACTCGGATCGCCAGTATGGACTAAGAGTCTTTGCGGCCTGGATGTGCGGACGGCGCCAGCTTTCCGTTTACGACATCGCTGACGAACTGCGGCAGCTTCGCCTTGTGCTCCGAATATTCTTCCTTGGAAATTTTCCCTTCCGACAGTTTTCGGTCAAGACGCTTTGTAAATGCCTGAACCTGCTGATCGATCACGGACTGCACGGCTACTCCTTGCTCCTTCGCCAGCTGTGCAAGGGTTTTGCCGGACTGGAGGGACTCCTTCAATTGGTCATCGGTCAGCTTCAGCATTTGGGCAAGCTCATGCTCGGCGGCAATCATTCTTCCTTGGCGAAGATGCACCCGCTGCTTCTTCCACCCGCCTTTGGCATCGAGCAGCCTGTCGGCAGCTGCGGAGTAATCAATGGACTTACCGAGCTGCTTCGGATGTGCAGCTGCTTTCTCCTTCAACATCTCGACGAGCTTCGCTTTCATATCCTCTCTGGATACCCCTTGCTCTTTGGCAATTTCCGCGAGCGAGGAGGTCTTGAGCTTATCCCGCAGAACCTCCGGCTCTAGCTTGAGGTACTCGGCAATGGCTTTGAACATGCGGCCGGGTTTATGCTGGCCATGGCCGTCGTGCGCGGCAGGGCGGGAAGGCGAAGGCGCCTGATTCTCATTGCCTGCAGGCTCCTGCGCCCATGCCAAGCCAGGCAGATAGGCGAGCCCCATGACGATGGCGATCGTCATCAAGACAAGTCTTCTGGTGATATGCACATGCTTTCGGTTCATATAGGTTACCGCCTTTCTGGATGTTTGGTGTAACGTTCGTCATTGTTTCCGGTTTTGCTGAGTCCATCATTAAAATAACCTTAAATTAGGATGAAAATACATAAATTTCATATTTCGGCGATGATCATGAAGCTTCTGTGAACCTATCGACTCTTTTCTGCTAATATGGTATTATGGTGTCCTGATAACGCACTAAAGCAAAAAGCAGAGATTTTCATATTGCACGGATCACCGATATCCTGAATATGGCTGCATGATATGTCACAAGGGGGATTTATACATGAAAAAATTGGCGTCATTATTGGCAGGATTGGTTATCCTAATGACCGTGATCGGCTGTTCAAGCTCCGGCGGCAGCTCGAATGAGCTGGTGATTGGCATCGATGACAAATTTGCTCCGATGGGCTTCCGGGACGAGAACAACGAAATCGTCGGCTTCGATATTGATTATGCGCGTGCCGCTGCAGAGAAGATGGGGATGGAGGTAAAGTTCCAGCCGATCGACTGGAAAGCGAAGGAATCGGAGCTTAGCAGCGGACGGATCGACCTGATCTGGAATGGTTACACGATTACGGATGAGCGCAAGGAGAAGGTGCTGTTTACGAAGCCATACCTTGAGAACAGCCAGGTAGTCGTTGTGCTTGAGGGCTCGGATATCAGTACCATCAGTGACCTGGCCGGCAAGAATATTGGCCTGCAGTCGCTTTCTTCCGCAGCCGATGCGCTCAGTGCGAATGCTATCCATAGCCAGGTAAAGAACATTTCCGAATTCCCGGACAATGTGCTTGCCTTAAGCGATTTGAAGAATGGCCGGGTAGATGCCGTCGTGATTGACGAAGTTGTCATGAAATATTATATGTCCAAAGAAGAGGGGACCTTCAAGATTTTGGACGAATCTTTGGCGCCCGAACAATATGGCATCGGTGTGAAAAAGGGCAATGAAGAGCTGCTGAACAAGCTGCAGAAGGCTTTGGATGAGCTGAATGCGGATGGAACCGCAGCGTCCATATCGGAAAAATGGTTTGGCGAAGACAAGGTACTGAAGTAATTCGCAGAAACTAGAGTATGTACGCAGTCATTTCATAGCTTATGATCAAGAAACCGGACTTTAACCAAAGGCTCCGGTTTTGTTGACGACATTAATGAAAAACTCTGAATATGAGTTTTCATAACGGGAGTATAGTGATCAACATGAATTTGGATTATATCATTCAGATCGGCAAGCCGATGCTGGAGGGCGCACAGACAACGATTCTGCTGTTCTTCATCGCCATCATTGCATCGATCCCGCTCGGCTTTGCCTTAACGTTAATGGCAAGAAGTTCGGTGAAGCCGCTCGCCTGGTTTGCGGGAGTTTATATTTACGTCATGCGGGGCACGCCGCTGCTGCTGCAGATGCTGTTCATCTGCTTCGGTCTGCCTGTGCTGCCGGTCATCGGGGAGTATCTCGTTTTTGATCGTTTTGTTGCGGCATGCTTGGCCTTCGTGCTGAATTATGCCGCCTATTTTGCCGAAATCTTCAGAGGCGGCCTGCTGTCCATCGATAAGGGGCAGTATGAGGCCGCTCAGGTGCTCGGCCTTAGCAGATGGCAGACGATGGTCAGAGTCATCCTGCCGCAAATGTTCCGCGTGGCCCTGCCGGCCGTATCCAACGAATCCATTACGCTGATTAAAGACACCGCGCTGCTGTATGCGGTGGCGGTACCGGAGCTGCTTCATTTCGCGCATACAGCCGTCAACCGCGATTTTACGATCATGCCGTTTGTGATTGCAGGCATCATTTATTTGCTGATGACGCTCGTACTTACGCTGCTGTTCAAATACCTCGAACGACGATTTAAATTTCAATAGAAGGAATGGCTGCTATGGCGATTATTGAAGTATCCCACATGAAGAAATCATTCGGACCGCTGGACGTGCTGAAAGACGTCAGCTTCGATATCCAACGGAACGAAGTCGTGGCCGTAATCGGCCCCTCCGGCTCGGGCAAGAGTACAATGCTTCGGAGCCTTGTCCATCTGGAAGAAATCAACGGCGGATCGATCAAGGTCCAGGACCAATACTTGGTGAAGGACGGCGCATATTCCGCTCCAAAACAAATCAAGACGATCACATCCCGCATGGGGATGGTGTTCCAGCACTTTAATTTGTTTCCGCATCTCACCGTTCAGGAGAATTTGGCGCTCGCCCCGAAATACGTCAAGAAGGAATCGAAGGATGAAGTAAATAGAAGGGGCACAGCGCTCCTTCAGAAGGTCGGCCTCGCGGATAAAGCTGGAGTCTACCCGGCGAACCTGTCCGGGGGGCAGAAGCAGCGTGTCGCCATTGCGAGGGCGCTTATGATGAATCCTGACATCCTGCTGTTCGACGAGCCGACGTCGGCGCTCGATCCCGAACTGACGGGCGAAGTGCTTGAAGTAATCAAGCAGCTCGCCAGAGAGAATATGACGATGATCATCGTCACCCATGAAATGGGGTTTGCACGGGATGTAGCGGACCGTATTCTATTTATGGATCATGGACAAGTGATCGAATCCGGAACGCCGGAGCAAATATTTTACCATCCAAAAACCGATCGGACCCGGGAGTTTCTTAACCGGGCGATGCGTTAAGCCCAATAGACCTGCTGCACGTACAGGACCACGTCGTCCTGCTGTGGAGCAGGTCTATTTTTACGAAGAAAAAATGTATTTTTGGTGAAAGCGTTTAATTTCCGGGTTGACGAATGGAGAAATGACCGATATCATTGTTTTAAAGAAATATGAATTGATTCATATAAATATTTATAAAAGTACAGGGAGGAGCGAGTAACCAATGAGTCATGTTATTACGATTAACGCCGATGTGTCGCATGGAACGATTAACCGCAATATTTACGGGCATTTCTCCGAGCATTTGGGACGCTGCATTTATGAAGGGATCTGGGTTGGCGAGGACTCGAATATCCCGAACACCGAAGGAATTCGAAATGATGTGCTGGAAGCGCTGAAGAAGCTCAAGATTCCGGTGCTGCGTTGGCCGGGCGGCTGCTTCGCGGATGAATATCATTGGAAGGACGGCATCGGACCGCGGGAGAACCGCAAGCGGATGATCAATACGCACTGGGGCGGCGTGGTCGAGAATAATCATTTCGGCACCCATGAGTTTATGCGGCTCTGCGAGCTGCTGGAATGCGAACCATACATATCGGGCAACGTCGGAAGCGGCACGGTTCAGGAAATGTCGGAATGGGTCGAGTATATGACGTTCGACGGAGTGTCTCCGATGGCTGAATGGCGTAAGGAGAACGGCCGGGAGAAGCCTTGGAAGCTGAAGTATTTCGGCGTGGGCAACGAGAACTGGGGATGCGGCGGCAATATGCGTCCGGAATATTATGCGGACCTGTATCGCCAGTATCAAACCTATGTCCGGAATTACGGCGAGAATAAGGTGTACAAAATCGCATGTGGCCCGAACGTGGACGATTACCGCTGGATGGAGACGGTCATGAGGGAAGCCCATCCGTTCATGGATGCGATCAGCCTCCATTATTACACGATTCCGGGCGAATTCTGGACAGGCAAGGGCCCAGCGACCGGATTTACGGAGCAGGAATGGTTTACGACCTTGAAAAAGGCGCTTCATATGGATGAGTTGATTACGAGACATTCCGCGATTATGGATCAATACGATCCGAACAAGCGGATCGGTTTGATCGTCGATGAATGGGGAACCTGGTATGATGTGGAGCCTGGAACGAATCCCGGCTTCCTGTATCAGCAAAACACGATTCGGGACGCTCTCGTTGCCGGCTTGACGCTGAACATCTTCCATGAGCATAATGACCGTGTCGTCATGGCGAATATCGCCCAGATCGTCAACGTGCTTCAGTCCGTCATCTTGACGGAAGGAGAGAAAATGCTGCTGACGCCGACTTACCATGTGTTCAATATGTATAAGGTGCATCAAGACGCAGAACGTCTGGATGCCCACATCAGCGGCTCCGAATATGAAATGGACGGCGAAAAGATTCCGCAAGTCTCCGTCTCTGCATCCAAGGATGCCGAAGGGAAAATCCATGTCAGCCTGTGTAATGTAAGCCATGATTCGCAGGCAGATGTGTCCGTTGCGCTCCGCGGTCTTGGCGGACCGATCTTCAAAATCAAGGCTGAGCAGCTGGCCGCAGATTCGCTGGATGCCCATAACACCTTCGAGGCACCGGACGCGCTTACGCCGTCGACCTTCAGCGCCTATGAAGTGGAGGAGGGCGTCCTTCACGCGAAGCTGGCTCCGATGTCGGTGACCGTCTTCGAAATCACGGCGGGGTAATCCGCATGGTGGATAACCGATGCAAGGGCTGCCGCGACGATTATGTCGTCGACAGCAAACAGATCGAGCGTGTGCTGGCTTCCCCGATGTTCCGTTCGGACCGCTGCGTCTCCGACAGCGAGTATTTAACTCGCCTGGATGCCTGCATGTCATGTCCGAAGCTGCAAGGCGGCACTACATGCCTGGTATGCGGCTGTATCGTGCAGATCACGGCAAAGCTGAAGGAGAAGCGTTGTCCATATCCCGGCGAAGACCGATGGTCGATTGAGGCCGTATCTTGACGCTTCCGGTACATTAGCCTGCTTCCCGTGTATTGAACACGGGAAGCAGGCTTTTTTAATGGAAGATTTCCTCGTTACAAGGGACCCGAGGTTTACAAATTCTGAAGGCCGATGATATGATTTTGGAATATATAACGGGACGTAAGGATTTGGATCGGATTCGGATCGGAGGCTGCAATGAACCATGAATAGAGGAATTTTCGCCTGTTACTGGACGGCTCATTCCGGCACATCACTGGCTGATGTCGTGTACATCATGGCGATCACGACGTATATGTACCAGGAATCGGGCTCTGCATTCATCGCCGCGCTGTTCCCGCTGCTCAATGCAGCAGCCAAATTCGCGGCGGGATTCACGGTGCCGCTTCTTATGGAAAGGTACCCGTTTGCCAAGCTTCTCACCTGGCTGCAGCTTGTAAAAGCGCTGCTCGTTACCGCGCTTGTGGTGTTTTTTTCATACATCGCTCCGCATGTTTATCTGCTGTGCATCATGATCCTGCTGATCGCCTGCGCTCACGGCTGGGGGACTCCGCTTCTGCAGTCGATCGTGCCGCGAATCGTGCCGCAAGACCGGCTCGTCAAGGCGAACAGCTCTCTCTCGGTGACAGAGCAGTCTCTGCAGATCGCAGGCTACACCTTTACAGGCTTTCTGGTGATTCAGATTGGGCATCAACCGACATTAATCTTGACGGCCATCCTGATCTGGGTGTCGGTGATCAGCCTGCTGCTGGTCACACGGGCAATGCCAGGTGACGATTCAGGCCCCCGGCGTGCGAAGCCGAATCGCAAGGCGATTCTTGAGGGGTGGTCGTATTTATGGCGCATCCCGACGCTTCGCATCGTAACAATCATGGATATGATTGAAGGCGTGGCCGGAACGATTTGGGTCGGTGCCATTACTTTGGTTTACGTGAAGGAAGTACTCAATCAAGGAGAAGCGTGGTGGGGCTTTATTAATGCAAGCTATTATGCGGGCGCGATCCTTGGCGGTCTGCTGACGGTTCTCTTCTCATCATTTATCCAGAAGCATTTGATCGCTTGTATGGCTGCAGGCTCCGCCGTGTTCAGCCTGCTGACGCTGTGGTACGGACTGAACAGCATCCCTATTGTTGCGCTCCTGCTGTGTATCGGAATGGGACCGGCCTATCAGCTGAGGGACGTTGCTCAGCAGACCGCTTTTCAGACGAGCATCGAGCCATCCATGCTGCCGAAGGTATACGCATCGCGCGGCATCCTGTTATCAACGATTACGAGCATTTCCATCGCCGTCATCGGCCTGATTGCGGATACGCTCGGCATTCGGATGGTCTATATCATCGGTGCCGCTTGTATTGCGGTTTCGGCGGGGCTGTCCTTCGTCATCGTAAGTATGCAAAAGAAGTCTGCACAAGTGGTGGACCCAAGCGGGAGAACGGCTTAGAAAGAAGATTGAAGTTTATTTTGGCGCTGGGATAATCCAGTATCATGAACAAGAAAGCTGCACCTGATATCCGGACAAGCCGGAATGCCGGTGCAGCTTTCTTAATGTTGATTTCCTATCATGAGGGGCACGATGGCCGGAGTATGCTTGGAACGCTCGCTGCCGTTCATCGGGATCGGCCGTTGGCTGCTCGGTTGTAACGCCGGCTTACACCTAGCGCTTCTTGGTAAATAATGAATCGACGGATAGCAGGCTGCTGCCGCTGAGCGCAAGATGGGCCGCCATGGCCAGAAGCGCAACGTCGAGCTCATAGCCGTTCAGGAATCCCATCCCGAGCTTGGCCTGCACGATGGCAACAATCAGCACGATTCCGAGAATAACGGAAGCGATGCGGGTGGCAAAGCCCAGAATCAAGGCGATTCCTCCGACGATTTCGATTATGGCGACAACCGAAGCCATGAATGCCGGAATGCCGAGGCTTTCGAAGAAGCCCTCGATATTGCCGATGCCGCTCCCGAATTTATCCAGCCCATGGGCCAGGAAGATAATGCCCAGGATTACCCTTATGATCAAAGTGCCTGCAGAAGCATAGCTTTTCATTTTGAGTCGTTCACTCCTTTTTTCAGATATTAATCGTGACAATGAAGACAACAGATCCTAGTAATGTTATTAGCTAACTTTTCGTATAGAAATAACAATAAGTTGTATCATACAGACTCATCTATTCATTGTCAAGTAACTAACTAAAAATCACTCGCGTAAATCATGTTTAGCGGCATTGTCTCTAAATACGGAGTTTCTGGCTTGCTTGATTTGGAGGACGCATCCTAATAACGGATAGCCGCACTGCCCGGGAAGCGTTATGAAGGGACGGTACCGCTCTGCCGATCTTCCGGATAATACGGGGGCAGCGTCAATGTTAGGCACGGGGCTTATAATCGGTCGGCGATTGTCCGGTCCAGCGGCGAAACTGTCTCGAGAAATGGCTTGCTGAACGGAAACCAAGCTTGTCGGCAATGGCATAGACCGGCAGGTTAGTCGTCACCAGCAGCTCCTTGGCCAGGTTGAGCTTCTGTCTGCTGACATACTGTCTTGGAGACATGCCATAAATCTTGGTGAACTGCTTGCTGCACTGGCTGCGGCTTAGATTAAGCTCCCGAGCAACGCGGCTGACCGAAGCATCCCCGGATAATCCCGACAGCAGCTTCTCTTCGATGGCATGTGCTACATCGGCCGTCATCGCTGATGCTGGGCGAGGAGCCGCCGATGAAGGGGCTTGGGAAGGAAGCGCAGGACCCAGCACCGGGGAATTTAGAAGCATAAGCACCTCATGTATGATCAGCAGGGTGTAGGATTGCAGAAGCAGCCTCTCTTCGAACGAAAGCTCGTACCGGAGCTGACCGGCCTGGTCGGAGGCGTCTTCGTTTATATTCTGGCTCTGCGGGATAATTCCTTCCAGCTTTTTTACATATTCGCCGAGCTTGGTCCGTTCTCCCACGGATCTTGGAATATGCCGGAACGGCGCTGCGGACAATCTGCTCCGGATATCGGTATCGTCCAGATCAAAATGTACATTGAAATAACCGTACGTCCTGCCCGAACGGTTCGAGGATTGATGACGCACCCCCGATTTGATCAGCAGCCACTCGCCTTCACGCAGCGTGAAGCGGTCCCGGTGAATTTCCTGTTCAACCTCGCCCTCCATGCAATAGAGAAGCTCGAACAGATGGTGATGATGCCTCGGATAGTGCCATCCCGGCTGCTGGTGGTCGAAATGGCAGCCTGTAACCTGCAAGGTGTTGATCATATTAGGGAAGCAAAATTTGATATCCATGGGCTCCGGGACTCCTTTATCGTATAAATCAGCGTATCGTGTAATCTATCTTATCATATGGAGCGGCGGACCGAGGCGGGGATTTGGCACAAATGGTATAGAAGATGCTCCATTTGGAGATTGAGTGAGCCGTTCTTTTCATGGATGATACGTATGTAGAATCATGTATCGGAAAACGGAGGGGATGTTTCCATGACACAATTGAAAGCGGTTAACAAGCAGTTTGTTCTTGGTGAGGAAGCGATTCAAATCTTATCGGGTGCCATTCATTATTTCCGCGTTGTGCCTGAACATTGGGAGGATCGGCTGCTGAAGCTGAAAGCATGCGGCTTGAATACGGTCGAGACTTACATACCTTGGAATTGGCATGAGCCGGATGAAGGAAGGTTCAATTTCTCCGGGATGGCGGATATCGAAGCCTTCGTCACGCTCGCGGGGAAGCTGGGGCTGCAGGTCATCGTCAGACCGAGTCCTTACATTTGCGCAGAGTGGGAATTTGGCGGACTGCCGGGGTGGCTGCTGCAGGATCCGCATATGCAGCTTCGCTGCCTGGATCCGAAGTTCCTGAAAAAGGTCGATGCATATTATGACGAGTTGATTCCGCGTCTGGTGCCGCTGTTGTCCTCGAACGGCGGGCCGATCATCGCGGTCCAAATCGAGAATGAATACGGCAGCTATGGCAATGATACGGCATACCTGCAGTATCTTCAGGAGGCATTGATCAGCAGGGGCGTGGATGTGCTGCTGTTTACTTCGGACGGTCCGACAGACGGCATGCTGCAGGGCGGCACGGTTCCCGGTGTAACGGCCACCGTCAATTTCGGATCCAGGCCGGCCGAAGCGTTCGCCAAGCTGCGGGAGTATCGGTCCGAAGATCCGCTCATGTGCATGGAATATTGGAACGGCTGGTTCGATCATTGGATGAAGCCGCACCATACGCGCGATTCGGAGGACGCAGCGGCGGTATTTGCCGAAATGCTGGCCCTTGGAGCATCCGTTAACTTTTATATGTTCCATGGCGGGACGAATTTCGGATTTTACAATGGCGCGAATTATCATGACAGATACGAGCCGACCATCACGAGCTACGATTATGATGCGCCTCTATCGGAGTGCGGCGATGTTACACCGAAGTATGAGGCGGTCCGGCAGGTGATTGCGAAGCACCAAGGTGTGGAGCTCGGGGATTTGCCGGCGCTGCCTGAGCCGGTGCGGAAGAAGGCATACGGGACGGTCAGCATGACTTTCTATGCCGATCTGCTCGAGAATTTGCCGGTATTGGCCTCCAGCGAGAAGCACCGAACACCGGTGCCGATGGAGCTGCTTGGTCATAACTACGGTTTTATCGTATACTCCACAAAAATTTCCGGTCCGCGGCAAGGCGAATCCCTGCATCTGCAAGAAGTGCATGACCGAGCCCAGGTGTTTCTCGATGGCGTATACCAGGGGACCGTGGAACGCTGGAATAATGCGCCTATTCCTTTGGACATTCCAGCAGCAGGCGCCAAGCTGGACATCGTTGTGGAGAACATGGGGCGCGTCAATTATGGTCCCCGCTTGAAGGATTACAAAGGGATTACCGAAGGCGTGCGGATGAATAACCAGTTTCTGTACGATTGGAGCATTTCCTGCTTGCCGATGGATCATCTGGGGGCAGTGCCGTTCGGGCCGTTGTCGGCGCCTAATGCAGGGCGGAAGGACCGTCCGGCATTTTATAAGGGAGAATTCCATGTGGAAGATCGGATGGACACGTTCGTTCGACTGGACGGCTGGGTGAAGGGCGTCGTCTGGATCAACGGGTTCAATCTTGGGCGATACTGGGAGCAGGGACCTCAAGCGACGCTTTATCTGCCCGGTCCGCTGCTGAAGAAGGGAAGCAATGAAATCATCGTATTCGAGCTGCATCACACGGATAAGGCAAGCATCGAACTGGTCGACAAGCCGGATTTGGGCTAATACGAGCGGAAATGGCAGCAGGAGCTTACGCGTAATGCCATGAAACGGTCAATCGAAAAAAAAAGAGGATGTCCCCTGGTGGACGTCCTCTTTTCTTGTGTGCGCCCGGCATGGGCGATAACTCGGCGGTGAAAGCCTGTTTAAACCAGCTGCTTACGGTTCTTCAAGTATCGGTACAGCACAATGCCGAACAGCGAGCATATCAGGGCGCATAAGCCGATAAAACCGTAACCGGCCTGAAGACCCCGCAGCAGCCCCAGTTCGGTTCCGCTGCCGTACAATTGTTTGAAACCGCTCGTGATGGCTCCGATGGCGTAGTTGCCGATTACGCTGCCGATGCCCATCATCGTGACCGTGAAGGTAATCGCCGTATCGCTCTCCTTCGGGTATCGCTTGGCAATCAGGGCCATGACTGTCGGATAGATCGGAGCGATGCCGATTCCGGCCGCCGCGAATAGGAAGGCATAGGATTCCCCGCCGAAAATGGCGATAAAGGTGCATATGCCCGTGAATCCCGAAAGGATGATAATCGACAAGGTGAATCCGATCCGGTCCGTAATCGGTCCTAGCAGCAGGCGTGCTGCTGAGAAGCACAGGAAGAACGCGGACAGCATGCCGGCTGCCGCGGCCGGATCCCAGTTGTACGATTTTTCAAGAAAATTTACGAGCCAGCCGCCGACGGCCATTTCCGATACGACGCCGAAGGACAGGATGATGACGATCAGCCACAGCGCCCGATCCTTGATTAATTGCTTCAGAGGCGTCCGCTCGGATTCAGGATGATCGTCGCCAGGAAATTTGCTCATCAGCGCAGGGATCATCGGCAGTACGGAGAGCATCAGCATCGCCAAATACATGCCCCGCCAATCAATGGTGTAGCCGAGAACGGTGACGGTCATCAATCCCGAGGCGAGCATCGGAGCGACGGTAGAGCTGATGCCATAGAAAAAATGCGACAGGTTCATCATCGTTCCCGTATTGCGGACGAATATTCTTGCAGCCAGAATGGCGAGGCCAATCTCCAGCATCCCGTTCCCGATGTACATCAGGAAGTACGAAGCGGTGAACATCGGGTAGCTGTGGGACAGGAAGATGAAAATGCCTGAGACCGCCATCGAACCAAAGGCAAGCATGCTCACCCATTTGATGCCGATCTTGCGGGTCAGGATGGCCGTAAAAGAGCAGGCGATCAAATAACCGAGCGCATTGAGCGACAGCAAGGTGCCGATCTGCATTTCATCCAGCCGAAAATCCAGCTGAATCCGGGGAATGGCCGGTCCTTTAATATTTTCCGAAATTCCAAAAATGATAAAGCCGAGGAAGATCGTTGCCAAGTGCAGAATGTAGCTTTTTTTCTGCGGGTTGCTTACGGTTGTTTGCAGTTGAGTGTTCATTTGTAATCCCCTATCCTTTATGTTCATAAGTCAGCTAAATAGCATGATTGGCTTAACCCCGACATCTTCCCAATAATAATCGTTATCGTGAAGCTTTCTCTTTCATATTGAGTTGGGGTTCTGCGTCCAGCCCGTCCATTATACAACATTTGGACAAGCATTCGGCCGAGCTTAAAAAAGAAAGAACCCATAAAGTTTATAATGCTCAAGCCGGATATACAACTGCAGCAAAAGAAATCAGGAAAACAGATCCTGAATCTGTTGACATCAGATGAACTCCATGAGAAAATGTACGCGCGTACATAATTTTCAGGAGGCATGGTGATTATCGCTAGTCGTAAGGAAGTCGCACAGCTTGCCGGCGTATCGGAAGCTACCGTATCCCGGGTATTAAACGGGGTTGGCCCGATCCGGGAGGAGACCCGGCAGCGGGTGATGGAAGCCGCAGAGCGGCTCGGGTATACCCCGAACGCGCTCGCCCAAAGCTTCGCGCGGCGCCGGAGCGGCAACCTCGGCGTTGTCATGCCGTATCTGCCGAAAGCACGGATCTTCTCCGCGTATTATTTCTCGGAAATTTTAAGCGGTATCGGCAGTAAAGCGCTGGAGGGCAAATATGATTTATTGATGCTGTTTCGCGAGCCGGGCGGCACCATGGATTACTTGAATTTGTTCCGGACCCAAAAGGTGGACGCCTGCATCATTCTCGGAGCTAAGGACGAGGATGGCGAACGAGCGGCTCTCCGGCAGCTGAGCGAAGCGGGACACCCCTATTGCTTGATTAATCAGCACTTTGAAGGGGAGAGCTTTCACGTGATGGATGCCGATCATGTGGAGGGCAGCTACGAAGCCGTGAAACATCTTACGGAGCAGGGCTTTCGGAGGATCGCCTTTCTCAACGGCCCCCTGGAATATTCCAACAGCCGGGATCGTATGTCCGGGTACCGCCGGGCATTGGAAGATGCGGGCATCAAGCTTGATGAATCGCTCCTGTTCGAAGGTAACTTCAGCCGGAAAAGCGGATATGCAGCAGCGGAGAAGGTCGCCGCGCATCTGAAGGACATCGATGCCGTATTTGCGGCGAATGACCGGATGGCGATCGGCCTTCAGCAGGGTCTGCGCTCAATGGGCGTCCCGGAGAAGAAGATGCCGGCCTTCGTCGGCTATGATGATTCGGATGCCGCCGAGCTGGGAGCTCCGCCGTTAACGAGTGTAAGGGTTCCCTTCTATGAACTGGGCTGCCTGGCCGCAGAGCATGTTCTCGCCATGCTGGAGCATACATTGCCTTCCGGTGCAAGCCGCATCCCGCTTCACCGCAAACTGCCTACCCGTCTGGTTATCCGTGCTTCATCGTTGAAACGAAAGTAATGATAACAAAGGAGGAATGAACAATGAATCAACTGCGAGTCGGAATGATCGGATACAAATTTATGGGCAAGGCGCACAGCAACGCCTACCGGAGCCTACCGATGTTCTTCCCGAAAGCACTGAAGCCGGAAATGAAGGCGATCTGCGGCCGCAATGCTTCGGCGGTTCAGGAGGCGGCGGAGCAGCTCGGCTGGAATGAAAGCGTTACCGATTGGCGCGAGCTGATCCAGCGGGATGACATCGATCTGATTGATATTAACGCTCCTAGCGATGCGCATAAGGAAATTGCGATTGCGGCAGCGAAGGCCGGCAAGCATATATTCTGCGAAAAGCCCCTGGCGTTAACGCTCGCCGACGCGAGAGAAATGCTTCAGGCTGCCGAGGACGCAGGCGTCCGGCACATGGTCGGGTTCAACTACCGGTTCTCGCCGGCGGTCCGGCTTGCGAAGAAGCTGGTTGACAGCGGCAGACTCGGACAAATCTACCATTTCCGCGCATGGTTTCTGCAGGACTGGATCATGGATCCGCAGTTCCCGCTCGTATGGCGGCTGCAGAAGGAAGTGGCCGGCTCCGGCTCCCATGGCGATCTCGGTGCCCATCTGATCGATCTGGCTCATTATCTGGTCGGCGACATGCAGGAGGTCATCGGCATGAGCGAGACCTTCATCAAGGAGCGTCCGATTGCCAGCGAGATGACGGGGCTGAGCGCCAAAGGCAGCGGGGATGGGCCGAAAGGCAAGGTGACGGTGGACGACGCGACGTTGTTCCTGACCCGATTTGAGAACGGAGCCCTTGGCAGCTTCGAGGCCACTCGCTTTGCCGCAGGCCATCGCAGTACGAACGCCTTCGAAATCAATGGAAGCCTGGGCAGCGTCAAATTCGATTTTGAACGCATGAACGAGCTGGAGGTTTATTTCACATCCGACGAGGAGGATGTACAGGGCTTCCGGCGGGTGCTTGCAACGGATCCTGTCCATGATTATATGGAGGCTTGGTGGCCGCCGGGGCATACGATCGGTTTCGAGCATACCTTCATCCATGAAGTACTGGAGCTGTCCCAAGCAATCTCGGAAGGCAGACAGCCAGTGCCTAGCTTTGAGGACGGCGTGAAGTGCCAAGCCGTTCTGGAAGCCGTGGATAAGTCCATCGAAGAACGCCGGTGGGTGTCACTGTCGGAGATGTAGGCAAGACCTACCGCCGGATTCGGTGACTCGCGAAAGCGCGGGGTGAAATCGGGAGGGCGATGTTATCGTTATCATTGGACACGGCTGCCGGTGAAAGCGGATGCGCGCGAGCGTGAGAGCGTTAGCCGAACGAAGACTTTGAACCGGACGTTATCGAGCTTTTATTATACAGATCATATAAAGGAAGTGCGGAGTATGAAAAAGGCATTAATCGTATGGGGCGGATGGGATGGCCATGAGCCGGAGCAGGTGGCAGGCATCTTCGCCGGACTACTGCGAGAGGCGAAGTTTGATGTTGAGGTTTCAGATACCTTGGATGCGTTCAACGACGGAGAGAAGCTGAAGGGATTGGATCTGATCGTCCCGGTATGGACGATGGGCGACATATCGAAGGAGCAGGTTGCGAATGTATCCGAAGCGGTGCAAGGAGGCACCGGCATCGCCGGATGCCACGGCGGAATGTGCGATTCGTTCCGCAACAATGTCGATTGGCAGTTTATGACCGGCGGCCAGTGGGTGGCGCACCCCGGCAACGACGGCGTTGAATACCTGGTCGAAATCAAGCAAAGCTTCAGCCCCCTGGTTGAAGGCATTCAGGATTTCAAGGTGGTATCTGAACAGTACTATCTGCATGTCGATCCGGCGGTAGAAGTGCTGGCAACCACCCGTTTTCCGGTCGTATCCGGACCGCATGTGCTGAACAAGGCCGTTGACATGCCGGTTGCCTGGACCAAGCGCTGGGGATACGGACGCGTATACTATAACTCCTTGGGCCATCATGCGGATATCGTGGATATGCCGCAGGTCAAGGAAATGATGCGCAGGGGACTGCTGTGGGCGGCTGAAGGAAAGACCTTGTACGGCGGCGGCGATCTCAAGCTGTTCAGCGGCGAGCAAGGATATACCGGGATGGGAGACAGCCAATAGGCTGCGAAAAGGAGACGGGATCATGAACAAGGTTAAAGCAGGGGTCATCGGCTGCGGAAAAATCAGCGGTATCTATATGGAAAACTGTCAAAAATTCGATATTCTGGAGCTGAAGGCATGCTCGGATATCGACCGGTCCCGGGCTGAGGAGCAGGCTGCCCGTTACGGCATCCCCCACGTTTATACGACGGAAGAGCTGCTGGCCGACCCTGAAATAGAAATTGTCATCAATCTTACCATTCCGGCGCTGCATGCCAAAATCACGCTCGATGCGCTGCAGGCCGGGAAGCATGTATACGTGGAAAAGCCCCTGGCCGTCACCCGGGAGGAAGGGCTGGCCGTGCTGGAGACCGCGAGAGAGAAGGGGCTGCTGGTCGGCTGTGCCCCGGAGACATTCCTCGGAGCGGGGATCCAGACGGCATTAAAGCTTGTCAGGGACGGCAAGATCGGCACGCCGATCGCGGCTACGGCATTTATGATGAGCCGGGGTCATGAATTTTGGCATCCGGACCCTGAATTTTATTATGCCGCAGGCGGAGGACCGATGTTTGATATGGGTCCATACTACTTGACGGCGCTTGTTCAGCTCCTCGGCCCGATCCGCAGCGTCAGCGGCATGACAGGTAAAGCGCTGACCGAGCGGACCATTACGAGCGAGAAGAAGTATGGGCAGAAAATTCAGGTGGACGTTCCGACGCATGTGGCCGGACTGCTCCGGTTCGATAATGGCGCTATCGGGACGCTCATCACCAGCTTTGACGTGTTCGGCGGCAGCACGCTTCCGAATATCGAAATTTACGGCACGCAAGGAACAATGCTTGTACCGGACCCGAATACGTTCGGCGGTTCCGTGAAATACCGCTTGACCGGAGAAAGCGAATGGACCGAGGAACCGCTTCTGCCGGGTTACAACCAGAACACAAGAGGCATCGGACCTGCGGACATGGCGTACGCCATCCGAAGCGGACGATCCCACCGCGCAAGCGGCGAATTGGCTTATCACGTCCTGGAAGCCATGTGGGCATTCCATGATTCCTCCGATTCGGGCACGCAGTACGAGATGAAGAGCACTTGCGAGATTCCGGCGCCGCTTCCGCTTGATCTGCCGTTATACACGTTGGATAAATAGAAGCGAATTTTATAAGCGTGCATTTAGTATTTTGAATCATGATGAATAATGAATAAACAAGGGGCTCTGACGAAGGTCTTATGACTATTCGTGAGAGTCTCTTTTTCGGCCTTTAAGTGACTGTGACTCCCAGAACTTGACTCCCACGGTACTCCCGCGGTTCATGAAGACTTTGTGCCTGGTAAAGCAGCACGGTGATCTCCGTTTTATGAATCTGCTAAAGCCGCTCTAAGCTTCGTTAAGCTGTGTACTCCGGAAGCTATTCCTTGACGACAAGGCCGAAGATTCGGGTAAACAGAATAGCCTGCGCCGGGGAGATGATACAGCCCTGCAGGTCCTCCAGCGTAACGCCTAAATTATGGAAATCGGTCCGGCTCAGATCGATACCGGCAAGCTTCGTCCCGGAGAACTGTGCCTTATCGATTTGGCATTCGGCAAATTCCACCTTTGACAGCTCCGAATGATAAAAATCCGATTGGATCAGCGTCGTCGACTGAAAGGATACGGCCTTCATATTGGCAAACCGAAAGGTGGCATAATCGCCTGCGCACTGCTCGAACCGGACGTTTCGAAGGGTGGCCGCAGCCAGATCGATGCCTACCAGCTTACAATGACGGAACTCCACGCGATGAAGGATGGCCTCGCTGAAATCGACGTTGGATAGATCGCATTGCCGAAATACAATATCGGTGAGCTCGGCGTGCCGAAGCGAAACCCGTTCGAAGGCCACACTATCAAACGTCATTTGATCGAACAGCACTTTGTTTGCCGTGATCTCGGAGAGCGTCTCGTCTTTGCAGGTGAACTGCAGGAATGATGCTTCGTCATCGATCCCTTCATCGGATAGACAGATTGGCTCAAGCTGCTTCGGGAGTTTGGGTTTGAGGATCTTTAAGGGGGTTGCTTCCGTATTGGACATGGCAATTCCTCCGAAAAAAAGGTATTAGGTGCCAAAGATTCATTCCATCCATTTGACGATTTCTATAAAAATCTCGATCTATGAATGCGAGGATAGTTGAATTCCTCTGGCACATGCAGTATACCATGTCCTTCTTATGTTGTCCGGTCCCGGTCCAGAGTGTTGATCGCTGCATCGAGGATTCCGTCAGACTGATCCGGAGACCAGGCGAGCAAGCTCGCCCGGCCGGAGCCGCCGAAATCCAGAGCCAGCAGGACGGCTTCCTTCCCCGGAAGCCATGGCCCGAACGGCCGAGCCTCCGGTCCGAATGTTGTTCCGCTGCTGTACAGAACGTACCAAAATCCCTGGGACCGATCGATGAGCAGAAGGTCATCATATCCGTCCCCGTCCACATCCGTAACACGAAACGACGTAATGCCGCGGAGAAGGGGGGCATCCGTTCCATACCAATTTCCCTCAACAATGAAGCGGCCGCCTTGGTTAACCCAAACCTCGCAGATTCCGCTGGATGGATGCCACAGGACGAGGTCATCCAGCCCGTCGCCGTTTACATCGCCGATGTCTAGTGCCGGGGTTGGATCGGGATCATATTGGATCCGCTCCGTTTGAAGCAAAGGCTGTCTAAAACCGTGCAGGTCCGAAAAGGCAAGAGCGACTAGGCCTGAAGCCCGGTTCCATAACAGCAAATCGTCCCTTCCATCTCCGTCAAAGTCGCCGACGTATGCATCCCAATCCGCATAATCCGGCGCACATAGCCACACACCAGATGGACGTATGCCGCCTTCAGCCGTGCCGAGTGCTATATGGCACTGCCCGAGCTGAGGATACCACAGGGCGATATCATCGATGCCGTCACCATTGACATCCCCGACCATCTCTTGGCCGCCGGCATTTTCGGGCCAGCCAGCCAGAATGGGCCGCATGCTGCAGAGGCCATTATCGATTTTAATCAAGCTGTTGGCGGTTAGCGAAGCACGGTACCAAGTGGCGGAATCAAGCTTGCGGATAAGCAATGCCGCTTCTTGGCGGGTCTCTTGTGAGCCGGGACGGCCTGCCATCGCATGGATCCGGTCGCCGTTACTCCAAGGAAGACTCCTCTCCCTGAAGTCCGGGATAAAGGGCATGAAGGAGGTAACATGGACAAATGTGCGGCCAGTGCTCTTGATCGCGCTTATGATTCTTTTTAATGGGGAGGACGGACCATATTGAGCGGTGCCGTCTGCTTGAGGTTCTATATAAGGAAACTCTAGATAGGGATGGTAAAAGAATGAAGCCAGCTCGGTTAGCGGAAGCTCCTGCACCGTTTGCCGGATCCGCCGGACATCCCCCTCGATGTTGTCACCCGCCACATAGTAGAGCGGGGTGGGCACGTAATAAGTCCCGTTACTCAAGCTATGCTCTGTTGGACTGAAAAGGGCTGCATTGTTCAGGTTCGGTGCATCGGGCGAGGTTTCGTACATTAATCCGCAGCAGCTTTCAAGAATTCGCCGCTGAACCGGGGAAGCCGTATAATGCGGCGTTTCGAACCAGACGGCGGTAAGCCCGGCCTGCTCCATCATTTTCCGGGCAAGGCTCAGACGCCGGTAAGCATAGGATCGGGTCAGTTCACGGCGTGAGCTGGCGGCCAACGGGGCATCGTCCGGAGGGCAGTCGTGCAAGCAGCCGTCATAGGCGAATTCGAACCCGTCCCCGGTGGTGGCATTCGCATATTGGTGGGTATAACCATGTACTCCGAGTGATGCGCCAAGGCGCACCATTTTATGAAGGAGACGGAGGAAACGGACGGATACGGGGTCGTCAAGATCGGTCAACGACCTGTCGATCCCTCGGGCCGGGTCAATATAGCGAGGGATGACGGCAAGATGGAACGGTATGGATTGGGTGTGAAGCTCGTTTGCGATCACGAGCAGCTTGGCTTGCTGTTCTTCCGTTTCATACCATCCGCCGGGGCTGATGTCCTCAAGCCGGATCAGTGCTTTTGCCATGGCTTGAACTCCTTATTCAAGATAAGTTTTACTAAAATATATGTATGCAGCACCCATGGGCGGGCGCTACGACTGTCCAGCGTAAATTAGCCCTGCTGAAAACACCAGGAGAATTGAGGATATGAGCTGCATCCAGCTCAGTGGCTTTTCTTATGCCAGCTTTCAAGCAGATGGAGCGGCGAGAACAGAGCGAACCGTTCTTTCCCGTCCTAGTTCTGGCTGTTAAATTTCAACTGTGTACCATTCTCATCTTCCTCATCATGACATCTTCGCGTTTTACCTTCGTCGGTTAACGACTGTTCCTTCCCCCAATCCCGACGAGTATTCCTGTTATAATTGCAGATCGTGACGGTCATGCGAAAATATGAGCTATTATCTGTTAACAAAGGAGCGCCATTATCGGGAATGGCGGACAACAGATCCCGTATTTTCCACGGGCACAAAGGAGGTCCTACAGGAAAATTCGGAGAAATAGAACTTGACGGACAAATGAGAACTAGGCAAATGGAAAAGGGGTACTTATGATAGGACATATCAGTCATAAGAGAACTCCTATAGAGGAAGGGGACAGGGGGATACTATGTTCAGATCGACATCCTGGCGCATATTTGTGATAAGCGGCATCTTTTTTGCAATTACCATCATACCGCTCTCGTTGTTGCTGGCTAACCGATTTTCTCATTTCGCTTATTCCCAGATGGGGACGTTTAATCAGGACCGCATCAACGAAATGGCGGAGCGGGTCGAGTACATTCTAGACAAGCTGAAATGGTATAGTCTGACCATGTACGAAGACCGTACCGTGCAAAACTGGATGTATGCTACCGCCGACAATCTGCTGCAAAATGCCAGCGCGATGGGGGTGTTGACGAAATATCTATCTAATGAACCTTATATTGAAACCGCTTACTTATTTAGCTTCCGTAAACATGAGGTGATCGACTCCAAAGTCGGATTGCTTTCGTTCGAGGAATTTGCCGATCAGCCGATGCTGAAGCGGATTAAGCGTACGCCAGGGACCTTCCTTCGTTATTTTGATCATCAGATAGGAAACGACACGTATTTGGCGCTTCAGCTTCCTTCGGCTCCTGTGCAGAAAAACCGAGACGGGTATCTTGTCGTCCTGTTTGACAAGAAAGAGCTGCAGAAGCATTTGATTTCAGGCGACGGAAGGGCGGATACACTGCTTTCGATCGTGGATGATCGAGGAAGGTTGATTCTGGGGGAACGGGATGAGCATCTCGAGGAGACCATGGATAGCATCCAGCCGGGACGGAAGGGGGGTTCATTTGAGCTGAGCCGTACGGGAGGGAAAGCATTCGTCAATTATTCGCGGATGGAATCGCCGGAGTGGACCATTATATCTGTCACTGAAATGAAGCAATTCCGCGAAAAGGCCGGGGCGTTCAAAACAGTCATCATCGCTTGCTCGCTCTTACTGCTCGCGGCGCTGCTTCTGGCCGCCTATTGGAATTCGCGCCGTTTCGTCGGGCCATTTCGCCGTTTGGCGGATCAACTGCAGCGGAAGCTTGGCGTGAAGGGGGAGAACGATTACGGTGTCATTGAGCAGGGCGTCGTTATGCTTCGCGATCATTATCCGCTGATCAAGACCGAATATTTGCGGCAATGGCTGCTGCAGGGCAGGCTGAGCGATGGCGCCAGAGCGGCGGTTGCGCGCGAATCGTGCCTGCTTGACTATGAGTGGCTTCGGTTGGCTGTGATCAAGATTGATTCCTATTACGAAATATCCGAGCAGTACGATTTTGTCTCTCGCAAGCTGCTCAAGTATGCAATCGGTAATATCGCAGAGGAGCTGCTCGGCACAGCTGAACGGCCGATCGAGGTGGTCGATTTTGGGACCGACCATCTGGTCGTTCTGGTTGGCACGGCCAGTTCCCTCCCTGATCCCGAGTTGACCCAAGAGCTCAAGGAGCTTAGCCGTCAAGTCAGCCGTTACGTCAAGCTGGACGTGACGATCGCCGAAAGCGAAGCGCGGCGCGTACATGACGATTTACGCAAAGTATACGACGATATGAACGAACTGACATTATTCAAGTTTGTCAGCGGTGATGACAAAATCTACGTCGAACAAGACTTTGAACGGTATGCCGATTTACAGTCGCCGATCGACTCCGCCGTGCATGAAAGCTTGATCCAGACGATTCGCAGCGGCAAAGAGGAGAAGGTGCTGGCCATGCTGGACGAGGTGTTCACGCGCCTTAAGACGATGAAATATACCGAGTGTCAATTCCAACTGAAGCTGCTTCTGTTTGCGATCGTCAAATCGTTCAGCAAAGTGATGTCTATCCAGAGTGTTGAAGGGATTGAGCGCCACTTGAGGCAGTTCGCCACGCTTACTGATGTTCATGGATGGTTGAAGGAAGAAATCGGGCGGATTATCCGGCAGCTTAGCGATCAAAAGGGATTCAATCGCAAGGAAAAGCTGGTGAGGGAAATCATCGAGTACGTCCGCTACCATACCCATGACCCGATGCTGTCGGTAGACGATATCGCTGACCATATCGCTTTGTCGGCCAAATACGTCCGGCAGCTGTTTCACGAACATCATGGCATGCCTCTATCGAATTTCATCTTGAACGAGCGGCTCGGGAAGGTCAAGGAACTGTTGGAGCAGACCAGCATGCAGGTCACCGAAATTGCAGAGCAGTCTGGTTTTCAGACGAAAAGCCACTTTTTCACTGCATTCAAAAAAGCGACCGGTATGACGCCAAGCCAATACCGCGATAGCAAGGCGAGCGAGCGGATGGAGCGGACGCGGCAGATAGCAGGGAACTCTGCGAATTAGAAAGGTCAACGGGCGATTGAGAACTGGCCAGACCAATAACAACCGGTCGAACGCTTGCGAATCTGCCGCGTGAGAACCAGATCCGGCCAATGAGAACTAGGCAAGCAGCAGCCGTGAATGCTACGATGGCTCCGTTCGAATCCTGCAAGCCGCACAAGAAAGGAGGGACGTTCTTTGGAGCGACGTAGAAGGTTCGGCGGGTCGTTTGTGCACGAGCTGTCGCGGAACCGGTATTTGTACTTGCTGGCGCTGCCCGGCATTGCGTTTCTGGTCGTATTTGCGTATATGCCCATGGCTGGGCATCTGCTCGCCTTCCAGGATTACCGGCTATCCGATGGAATATGGGGGAGCGAATGGGTCGGATTTAAGAACTTTGAGTTTTTCTTCAATGGGAAAGACTGGCTGCGGGTGACGCTGAATACCGTTTTCCTGAATGCACTGTTTCTCGTAACCGGTCTCGGCAGCGCGGTCGTGCTGGCTATCTTTCTGAATGAAATCCGTAACAGGCTGTTCAAGCGAATCACGCAATCGTTTATTTTTTTACCGTATTTCATTTCTTGGCTTGTCGTCAGCATGATGACGTTGACGCTATTCAGCACATCCGAGGGGCTCATTAACCGCGCGCTTGCCGCCCTTGGCTACGAAGGAGTGGACTGGTATTTGATGCCTAGCGTATGGCCGTATATCTTAACCGTCATTAGCGCCTGGAAGATTGCCGGCTATAATTCCATTATTTTTTTGGCCGTCATTACGGGCATCTCCTCAGAATATTACGAGAGCGCCCGAATAGAAGGCGCCAGCCGGATGCAGCAGATGCTCTACATAACGCTGCCGTTGATGCGGCCGACCGTGATGATATTGGCGCTGCTTGGCATTGGCCGTATTTTCTACGGTGATTTCGGCATGATTTACGCGATCATCGGAGATAACGGCATACTCTTTCCAACGACAGATGTCATCGATACGTATGCGTTTCGTGCGCTGAGGCAGCTGGGGAATTTCAGCATGTCCGCTGCCGTTGTCGTGTACCAGTCCTGCATGGGGCTTGTCACGATTCTGATCTTCAATGCGATCGCGCGCAAGGTGGACGCGGATTCAAGACTATTCTAAAAGGAAGGTTGGGCGAGTTGGCATGAGGCCGGATTCGGGCTTTTCGATCGCTGTTGTTCCCGAATCGTTATGATCGTATAAGCTCGTTAAGCGGATACGATTAGGGAACAAAGGCGACCACTTGCGTTTCTCCAGCTCCGAACCGGCCCTTTGCTTCAGTCCCAACCAGTTAAGGTGTGATCGAAGTGAGAGAACGGTTGTTTCTTGTTTTGATGTACGCGGTGCTGGGCGCTTTTGCGCTGTTTTGCTTCATTCCGTTCTGGATTGTGTTCATCAACTCGTTCGCCGATGAATCGCTTCTGCAGACGGCGGGGTACCAGTTGCTGCCGAGCAAATTCAGCCTCCATGCGTACAAATTTTTGCTTTCCGGCAAGCAGGTGTTTCTAAGCTACGGCATTACGATTATCGTGACGATCGCCGGCACGGCGCTGGGCGTACTCTTGACAGCTGCCTATGCGTACACGCTAAGCCACCGGAAAGTGAAGTACCGCCATATTTTATCGTTTTTAACCTTTCTGACGATGTTATTCGGCGCAGGACTTGTCGGCTTTTACATGCTGATCGCCAACTGGCTGCATCTGAAAGACTCGGTTTGGGCGCTCATTTTGCCCTATCTGCTTAATCCGTTCTATGCCTTCATTCTTGTCTCTTACTACCGGACGCTGCCGTATGAATTGAATGAAGCTGCGACTGTGGACGGCGCCAATGATCTCTATATTTTCTTTCGCATCATCTGGCCGATTGCGCTGCCTGTTATTGCCACGGTGAGCCTGTTTTACGCGCTGCAATATTGGAACGACTGGTACTTGTCATTGCTGTTTATCGACAATCACAAAATGCTGCCGCTGCAGATGATGATCCGCCAGCTTATGTCCAATTTGAATGTTATGGCTTACGTGAGCGGGAGTCAGACGCAGTACAACGTCGTCGTGCCGACCTATGGCATGCAGCTGGCGATCGTCTGCGTTACCATCGGCCCGATCGTGTTCGTCTATCCTTTCATCCAGCGCTTCTTTATTAAAGGTTTGACGCTTGGTTCGGTAAAAGGGTAGAGCGGCAAACGTGAAGGCGTTTGGCCGGTTCGAGCTTTCAATCGCTGCAGTTTATGAACCGGCTCATCTGCCTATTTTCTCTATTATTGATTCAGGGGGAATGACTATGAAAAAGCTATTGCCCATCGTGCTCGTGTTGTTGATCGCGCTCATCGCGATTGCAGGTTGTTCGGGCAAGAACGAAGGGGAAGGGAAGACGCCCGGACCGTCGGGTCAAACCGGAGACAGCGCCAGCGGTGACGCCAAACTTGAAGAGGTGACGCTGAAAATCATGATTCCCGGCGATCGGCCGTCGGATATGGATTTGGTCATCGCCGAAGCAGAGAAGCGAATGAAGGATACGATCAACGTCAAACTCGACGTCGTCTTCGTACCCTGGTCCGATCTGGCGCAAAAGACACAGGTGACGCTTGCTTCCGGCGAAAACATCGATCTCATCTTCGATGCGCCATGGCTGCATATCAACCAAATGATCGCTAACGGATTCTATGAGCCACTGGACGACCTGTTGGCCCAGTACGGCCAAACGGTGCTCGAGAAACGGCCGAAGCAAATGTGGGATTACAACAAGTACGGCGGCAAAATTATGGCCGTTCCGCTCGGCGTCAGCTACATGTCCGGCAATTCCTACATGGTGCGCAAAGATATTCGCGAGAAGCTCGGCGTACCGCCGATTAAAACCTATGAAGATTTGATCGCTTTCGCCTACAAGGTGAAAGAGCAGGAGAAAGGCATCATCCCGATGACCGCAGGCTCCGGCACTTATACATTTGTCGCTCACCATGCGCTGAACGATTACGAAACCCATGTCAGACCGACCCACGCCCTGGGCAACAGCCTGATGCTCTATTACAAGAACAATGACGGCAAAGTTTACAATTTGCTGGAGGATCGGGAGCCGATCGAAACTTGGCTGGCGAACACGCACAAATGGTTTAAAGACGGACTGATCTTCAAGGACATTTTGACGACAAAAGATTTTCATCAGCCGATCTCGGCAGGCAAAGTGGCAATCGTCACGAACGGCGCGTTCGGCATCGGCGATTCCCTCAAGAACACGTTAAAGAACAATGTGCCGGACAGCGAGCTGGAGACGGTCACCTTCTTTAATCCGGAGAAGGGCGCGAACATCACCGACTTCAAACAGTGGAACTTTCTGGCCGTTCCGAAGGTAAGCAAGAATAAGGAGCGGGCGATTATGTTCCTGAACTGGGCGAATGAGAAGGAGAACTACGACCTGCTTTCTTACGGAATCGAAGGGAAGCATTGGGAAGCGGTAGGCGACGACAAAATGAAAACCCTGGATACAGCTGGCTACTCTGCATTCGGCTACGTTTGGCTGTGGAATCCCGTCGATGAGCGCAGTGATGTGAAGGGCGAGAATGAGGAGTTGAACGCTGTGCTTAAGGATGCCGACATGTTCACGACCGATATTTTGGCCGGCTTCGAATTTGACAGTACCCCGGTGCAAAACGAGGTCAGCCAGTACAATACAGTCGATGGGCAATACTACACGGCGCTGTTCAACGGGGTTATCGATCCGGATGAGACATTGAAGAAATTTGAAGCGGAAGCCGGCCCTGCCCTCAAAAAAATTCAGCAGGAACTGCAAAAGCAGATTGATGAGTTCCTGGCGGCAAAGGCGAAGTAGAACAGAATCACCTGAGCACGGATAAACCGAAGTTTGCTTATCCATGCCTAAGAATCGCCCGAAGTGCGGAGTGTTTGGCAGCGCTGCACTACTGCTGTTGCCCACTGGAAACTCCGCGCCGCTGGCGGTACTGGACGCGGCGGTGACGGCTTCCTCTTTCGGAGGAAGCCGATCTTATACGCTTTGCTGCTTACTTATACCAGATTTCGCGAAAGGGGGGATCAAAATTTAGCGTTCAACCGGAACAGAAATAAGGGTTTAAAGGTTCTTGATATTTCTGTACTCGAGAATAAAGAAAAGGAGCTGGCCTTGATGAATTTGAATAAAAAATGGTTATCCGGTTTAATGGCAGCCGTATTACTACTGACTCCGCTCTCTGCGGTTCAGGCGAAATCGCTTGTTCCGGATGTGACTGTCCTGCAGGCGGCAGGTGCAGACCAGATGGAAGCAGGGAATGATTCAGGTAATCCACAGGTCGATCTAGATCAACTGACGGATGCTGGTGAACCGGCAGCGGAACAGGCACCACAAGCAAAAGACGAAAATCAAGCGGCAGCATCTTCGGCTGTGCAGGAGACGCAATTTCGCAATCTCGCGGCAGATCTTCCGTACGAATGGTCTGAAGCTCCGGAAGCTTCGCATCCCGATGACGGATACAAGCTTACGGACGGAAAATACGGCGCATTGGATATGAACGACCCGGCATGGGTAGGACATCTGCGCGGAAAGGCTCGCGAAGTTGTGTTCGATCTCGGTGAGGAAAAGTCAATTGGAAAGATCACGGCTAATTTCTTTCAAGATTTTCCTACGAATTCGATTCTCGTGCCGCTGTCGGTATCGATGTATGTCTCCGACGATAAGGAAAATTGGGGGCTGCTTTCCCATAACGCTACGCAGCTTCTGTGGGGAGAAGGACCGCCCAGACACGAGACCTTTGAATGGGATGGCAGCCGGGATGGAATCAAAGACGGGAATACGGATGGCAAGCTGGCTTATGCCCGTTATGTGAAGGTGACCTTTTATATGCATCCTACACAGTGGGAATACATTGATGAAATCGAAATTATGGGTATGGACGGCAAGGTTGACGGTGCGGTAAAGGTTCCTGCCGAGCAGCCTCGTTTTTTGGAGCCGGGGGAAGCTACGGCCGGGATCCGGAATCTGAATCTGCTGTATAACGGACAATACGCGAATGGTTTGGGCGATTGGAAGAAGGAACGGATTATCCCTAATATCAGCTATGTAAATAAAGACGGCGAGCCGGTCGATTGGCTTTATGACGGCGTTCTATATCTCGGGATTGCTTCGCCTGCCGGTCGCGATTTCGGTCAGGGACAAACGAACCTGGACGATTGGAAATGGTATTTGGATAAAACATTTGCAGCCACGGGCGATATGCAGCAGTTGAATGAGGCTGCCAAGGAAGTTGGGGCCAAGCTGAAACAGCCCGATCATCAAGTCAAGGTTGTGTTAATGATTCCGAATCCAGGGGAATCCTTAACCGATTTTGGCGACATTGACGGTAGCGGTTCCTTAAATTTCAACGACGCCGTCGTAGGCAAAGAAAAAGCGTCTGAAAACAGAGGAAAAGCGGTGCAGTGGTGGCTGGACCAGACCCGGCAAAGATGGCAGGCTGCCAACTACTCGAATCTTGAGCTTGTCGGCATGTACTGGATGCCGGAACAAATCGATATATCCGAATCGGGACCAGACATAGCTCGCATGGTGTCGGATAAAGTGCACGCCATGAACATGAAGGTTTTCTGGATTCCACACTCATATGCTTACAAAATGTTTATGTGGAAAGACGTAGGGTTCGATGCCGCGGCGCTTCAGCCTAACTATTTCTTTGGCGGAATGGATTCCGACCGTCTGGACGATGCTACGGATACGGCAAAGCGATACGGAATGGGGAACGAAGTTGAATTTGATGACGGAATGCTGACAGATCCCGTACTTCGTCAGCGTTTTGTCGAATACTTGGACAGCGGCGTCAGATCCGGTCTGATGCAAAATGGCTTCAGAGCTCACTATCAAGGCAATAATGCAGTATACAACTTAGGGGTAAGCAAGGATCCAAGTTTGCGTTTAATGTATGACTGGCTGTACCAGTATTTGAACGGAGCGTACGCCATCGATAGCAGCCCGGCGCCGGAGACGATGGCGGAGGTTGTACAGCGTTATGTCGCATCGAACGAAATCAAGCCGGCTTTTGGTAATGATTTGACGTATCGATTGCAGACCATCAAACTTCTTCTGGACGATAACAAGCCGAAGCAAGCCGTGACGTATATGCAGGATTTTCTCGCGCACATTCACGACCCGGCCGTCCAAGCGCAAGGGTTGATTTCGGTCCCGGCCGCAACGGTGCTTGATTCCTACGCCCAAGTTCTCATTCAAACCTGGTCTGACGGAGGGGGACTCAGCAATCTGGTTCTTGGCCAAAGCTATACAATTTCACAGCAGCCTAACAGCAACTATCCCGATTCCGGGAACGAACTTACGGACGGCCGATTCGGCGGGACGGATTACCGCACCGAGCAGTGGCAGGCCCATGCGGGAAGCGATTACCCTGACGAACGAAGCCGCACCATCACATTTGATTTGGGCAGCAACAAATCGATCGGGGCAATTAGAGCCCATTTTCTTCAGGATAAAGGGCCTGGCATCTATTTTCCTCAGAACGTCGCTTTTTCCGTTTCATCTGACGGCGAATCCTGGAGCACGCTGGCAACCGTTTCTCCGCCACCGGCACAGGATGCTGCCTCGGCCGAGTTCGTGGGTTGGAGCGGAATAACAGATGGCGTGCCGGGGAAAGCGGGATCCGATAAAGTATACGCCCGCTATGTCAAAGTCGAATTCCCGGTCAACGTCTGGGTCTTCCTGGATGAAATCGAAGTTCTCGGCGTTGACGGCCATGCCGGGGGTGGCACTACAATTGACGGCGCAAGAGCCGTGGTGGATGCCGATGCGAAGAAATTGACGATTGACGGGCTGGTCGTGAACGGCGGCCAGTCCCAAGTGAATTTGAAAATACTCGATTCGAAAGGGAAGGTTCGCTACGAAGGCCAGACGACCAGTACGGAAACGGGAAGTTTCGAATTCATGATTAAGCTTACTGGCAATTTGAAGGGAACTTGCGACGCCTATCTGTCTATGGATGGAATGTCGGATCCCGTTAAGATTTCATTCGAATACAATAAAAAGGAATGATGTTTATTCCCGCGCGAGCTCAGAACTCGGATGGAATACAGCCTGATTTCTATGATGTTGACTTAGGATGAGGGCATTCCGTGTCAAAATTCAGCCGTCCCACCATGATGCATGAGGACAAATGTTTCATAAAAGCCATAGGTCACAGCGTGATTTCCACGCTGTGACCTATGGCTATATTAGCCGCTGCAGCTCTTTTTCGGTAGCAGCTTGGCTTGCTGTTCTTCCGTTTCATACCATCCGCCGGGGCTGATGTCCTCAAGCCGGATCAGTGCTTTTGCCATGGAGCAGACTCCTTTGTTTTAAAGTGCGATCGTCTTAATATATGTATGCAGCACATGGGCTGGCGCCATTGGTTCCTTGTAACGGAGAATGCTACGGAAATGCTGTAGATAACTTTGAGAATATTCAAGGAGAATTGAAGAATACTAAGCATTGCCAATCTTGATATGGAGGTACAAGCATGAATATACACCGTGCCCAGGAAATTGCCGCTTCGCCGGTCATGGCGAATGTGCTGCTCAACGGAACCCCGATCTATATCCAGCATGTGGACGAGGATCGTGAGACCGCTCGCGTATTCCCGCTCGATCAGCCGGAGAACGAGCAGGAGGTTCCGTTGGATCTGTTGATCGAGCAATAGCTGTGAGGCTTCGCAACCAGGAGAGCAGCGTTTTCAAGCGCGAAGTTTATAAATTATCAGGACTGCATACTCGATGGAGGAGCTGCCTCGTTAAAGAAATGCAGCAACCAAAAAGATGTCGGTGCCCGGGATGACTACCGTGCGCCGACGTTTTTATGTTATCGTCGATTGCTGACTGTCACGATATCCGTGATTCGTGTAAAAGCTCGTAACTTTTATCGTTGCTTGTAACTCAAAAAAAATACTTTTGACTCAAGAATATACTTGTACTTAAAAAGATTCTGTACTTAAACGATTCTGTAACTCGACAAATTCAGTGACTCATAGTGATTCATACTGTATAGATTCACAAATTTACAAAGCTACCTATTGCTATAGAGGTCTATAACTCCAAATGGATTTCTGTAACTCAAAACAAGATACCTGCGATTTCAAAAGTAGTAGAGTAACTTAATAGAGATGCCTGTGATTTCAATATAGTACCGTAACTCAAACTTGATCTCTGTATATCGAAAACTGTGGATGGGAATAGGGCCTTTGTAACTTAAGTAGTCTGTGACGGACTCATACTTGAGATGGGTATCGTGCCGTTTACATGAAACACTTTGTAAAATAGGTTGGGGATCCCGCCAGACTATGAATCTTTTTGAAGACCCGACAATAGAAGAATTGAGAGATGTAACGGTTTACTATAGAATGTTCTGAAAAGAAAGAACAGAAATGATGGCAGTTATTCGAGAATGTTCCTTTAGGGACTTGTCCCGGCCATAGGGAACTCCAAGAGCCGAACAAATCCCGAAAAGGGACTAGTGCAAAAAAACGGGGAGGTAATTCAATGTATATCAGAACTGCAGTTGAAGCCGATGCTGAAGGTATCGCAAGCGTGCATGTGAACAGCTGGAAGACGACATACCGGGGGATTGTTGATGACGCGTACCTGAATTCGCTGTCGGTCTCGGACCGGGAGGATAGATGGCGCTGGAAAATCGGCAACCTTCGGGATGACGAGGAGCTCTTGGTTGTTGCCGATGATCAGGGAACCATTTACGGGTTCATGACCTATGGGAGGGAGCGTGAGGACAAGCTGCCGCATGAAGGTGAGGTCTATGCGGTCTATTTACTGAAGGAGATTCAAGGTCAGGGATGGGGGAGACGACTGTTCGCAAGAATGAAGGAATTTTTGCGCTCCAAAGGATTTACTTCCTTGATGGTATGGGTCCTTGAGGGGAATTCTGCTTTGGCATTCTACCAGCGTATGGGCGGGCGTGAAATCAAGCGGAAGGAGATCGAAATTGGCGGAAAGACGTATACGGAATTTGCTTTAAAATGGGATTCTATCGAGCAGCTACCGGAACGGGAGGTCTGACCCGATTTCGGAGTGTTTACATCTAAGCATGAATGCAATAAGATAGATGATATACCCCGCGGGGTAATTAGTTGAACGGAACGATACGTCAATATGCTCCTTGGATCGATCTCAAAGTCACCTAGCGCCTAGTGAACGCTTCATCCATGGAACGGTCAATTAACGATTCTCTTTTCATAGTCACTCTTTCAATGGTTACTCTCTCCATGATTACTCTTTTCATGGTTACTCCAAAATGGGCACGCTGATCAATTACTGCCCTTCATATGGTTGCTGTATATAAAAAATTACTATACATAAAAGTCACTATACATAAATGAATTTGCGATCCGTAACTGCTATTCTCTCAGAACACTGCAAGGAGGTGGAGGTTCCCCCGTGACTGTCATTCCGATAGGTCCGTTCATGATACGGGCGGATATTGCCGTTTTTCTGATCGTTGCCTTGGCAGGGTATATGACGCTCCGCGTCCGGTTACATCGTCTTGAGCACAGGGATTGGCTGCTTGATACTTACGTTTATTCGCTGATGATCGGCTTCGCCGTATGGAAATTCGGTATGCTCCTTTGGGACCCGGTGCGTACGCTCCGCCACCCCTTGTCTCTAATTTATATGACCGGCGGAGTGCGCGGAATAGGGCTTGGGAGCCTTGCAGCCGGCATCTACGTCCTCGTTCGGTGGAATAAGATGAGATCACTGGGGTCGCTGTTAATCAAGTCCTTTCTTATGGCCGCACTGGCTGGCGGCTTTGGTTATATACTGCTCGATGGGCTGATCACGGACCGTCCGATCGGGGCCGGGCAGCTACTGGTGATGCTTCTGCTTATCGTTCTGTTGAGCTCCGCCTGGTTAAAATTTGATACTCCCTTACCGCAATGGTTGACATTCGGTCTAGGCAGGAACGGAGCGGTTATGCTTGTGATCGGTTCTTTACTTGTGTGGGCGGTATATAATCACCTGAACAACTCCGGCAACGGCTCGACGGGTGACCGTCCTGCACTAACGGACGATGCCGATGGAATCGCCGTAGGCCTCAAGCCGGGGAAACGTGCGCCTGATTTTGCGTTGCAGACAGTAGACGGACAGGAGGTCCGGCTGTCGGATTACCGCGGCCGTACGGTCCTCCTTAATTTCTGGGCTTCCTGGTGCCCGCCGTGTAAAGCGGAAATGCCCTATATGAAGGATTTTTATAATCGGCACAAAGCAGAAGACGTCGTCATTCTAGCCGTTAATATGACGCATCTTGAAGGCAGCATGGAGGACGCTGCATCCTTCGTGCACTCGAATGGTCTCACATTTCCCGTGTTGTATGATCGAGACGGAACGGTAACCGGAACGTACGAGATCACTGCTTATCCGACAACCTATGTGCTGACGCCGGACGGCGTTGTTTCGGGGCGGTACCAAGGAGCCATTAACGAGGAGCTCATGGTCAAGGCTTACCGGCGTGCAAGCGGGTCTTGAACCGAGGGGCAACTCGCGGATTTTTAACGTCCAGGACACCTATCATTACCGCACACTCTCCAGGAAGAATATAATACACAAACGCTGGGGAGGGGGAAAGTCGAGTGCAGCAAATACCGGTTTCGGCTGATGTTTGCCGGGGATACATTGGTAAACAAGTATGCGCGGTCCTGTATGACGGAACTGAAGTTGTAGGCACGATCCGAGGCGTTCATGATAACGGACTTGAGCTTGAGTATGCCTCGAATCCTTCAGCTTCGATTTTGTCTGTAAAAGGGAAAAAAGGAAAGAAAGCTGCGAAATCCAAGAAGGCTCGGGCACAAACGTCTGCGTTTGGGCCGTGGGGTTACGGCGGCTACGGCTATGGCTTCGGCAACGTCCTTGCATGGGAAGCGATCGCCCTGTTGTTCCTGATCCCGTTTTTATTCATTTAGCAGGCTGCAGCAAGAGTTCGGTAGGTAAAGATTGATCTCCTAAACAACGGAGATGGAAGAAGACGGGGCGTAAGCGCGCTTGCCCTGTCTTCTTTCGTATCCCGGCGAAAGATCACCGGCCATGCGATGAACGGTTGATCCGTTGGTTAGCGTGCTGTACATAAGCTTGGCCTACCATCCAGGCAGAAAGAATGAATGCTACCAGGAAGAAGAATGCAGCCCCAATGGGAAGTGCCGACCACTCGAACAGCGTGTAACCGAGAAGCGTCTGCCACCCGATAGCCATGAGGCCGAGCAGGTAGGTAATTCCGGTCAGATGGATAACGATGAACCTTGATGCCGGATTGAGGGTAATCATGGACAGCCAAGCTGCAAACGGAACGACCTGCAGGGCGTGAAACCCGAATCCGTGAAGCCAGATTATATTGCCGTCTGCTCCGGTGAAGCGCCCGGTGTTGACGGAGATCCAGATTCCTGCGGCAAACGAGATGATGACGGCGATCATGGCATAGCGTATGCCGAGCACGATTTCCGGATTGGCGTTCAGCACCCGACTGCGAAAATATTGAACAGCGATGATGACATAAAAGAGGACGAGCAGCAGCGCAACTAATACGAATATATTGGAGACGGCCTCATCGAAGCCCGTCCCGTTCCGAACGAACCGGGGATCGACGCCTCTGAAGTTTTGAACGGTTTCCGCGAAGTAGGAATACAGCGCGAGCACAATATAACTCCAGCGAAACCAAGCCTTGGATCTGGTTCCCATACCCGAGAAAGGGAGGATCACTGCGGTCGAAAACAGGAATATCCCGAGCGCGGCATTAAACGAGAATGCTTTTCCAATATTCCCTTCCGGTCCGATCGGTGCCCCGTATATCAGTACCCAGATCCCGCATATCCCCGCCAGCAGAAATCCGAGCAGTCCTGCGACGATCAACGATTTTTCCTGTTTCAAAATATCTGCAATATACGTCGGCCCTTCTTGAATTCTGTGATTCATGTTCAACAACACCCTCTCCATTAGACTTTCTCAAATTTACAGGAGAAGAGACCTGTTCTTTAACCGTCCAGAGAGGGATATTCTGACGTTCGCTGGGCTGATTTCATCCCCGACTTTGGATGGGGAGTTCCTTGAACAGCTAAAGCGGCAGGACTCTGTAGCACAAGCGATAACAGCATGGACGTGGACCACATCCTAGGACTTGAGGCTGTAACCTCATAGACAGTTAGCAGAGAACCTTTCCCCGGACTCGATTTTTCGCATAGGATTAAGGACATGGGTAGGGGACTAGCAGAAGGAAACCCTAGCGGCTAGGACCGAGTTTCCTAGATTTGAATATGGTATAATTGGCCCCTTTGTTTTATTGCCCATCCCCTGATTTCAGACTAAAATTGAAAAATGTGGTTAATCGTTTGGAGAACCGGTTAATGGTTGATAGGGTTATCCCATGGTTTCCAATCATGCCGGTTGATTAGGAATACCAAACTTGAATGAAATGACAGACAGAAGGGGCGTTATATCGTTTATGTCCAATCGAATTTTGATTACACCCGAACAGCTGGAGCAGGTCTCAACCCAGTTCGCGCAGTCCGGACAACAAAGTCGAGAGATTGTCGATCGTCTATCGCGAAGCATTCTTGAGATGGAGAGCCAATGGGAAGGAATGACGCGGGAACGGTTCTACGGGGATTATCAACAGGCCAGAGCAACCATGAACAAATATCTCGAATGCCTTCAGACGATCTCGACGGATCTGAAGCAAATCTCGGTGAAGTTCCGGACGACGGACGAAATGATCAACGGAGCGGGAGCTGTTCCTGCCGGAGGAGTTGGAGCAGGAATCCTGGCAGGCACTGCAGGAGCAGCAGGTGCCGCAGCGTTAGCGGGATCGGCAGGATCGGGAGCTCTAGGCATGACGGCAGCTGCGAACGGCAAACCGGCAGGAGTCCAGTCTGCCAGTGCAGAGGACCTACTGGATAAGGCGCTCAAAGGCGTAGAAGCGGAAGGCAGCGTCGTTAAAAATGAAGAGAATGGTCTGTATACCAAAGCCATTACCGGCAGCGCAAGCGCGAATTTAACCGAAGGCGCAAGTGCCAGCGGCGCCGTGGTGGAAGCCGGTTACGAGAATGATTACGTGCAAGGCTCCGTCAGCCTGGTGAAGGGCGAGCTGGAGGCATCGGTGAAGGACGGCACGTTGAGTCTTGGTGCCGAAGCAACGCTGAATAAATACGAAGGCGGGGTCAAAATTCCGCTGCCTTTTACGGACAGAGAGCTCCATATCGGCGGTTCCGCTTCGCTCGGCACGGTCGGAGCGTCGGCAGAGGTCGGGAAGAGCGGCTTGAAGTTCCATATACCGCTGGGTCCGGGGGCCAGTCTCGTCGGAGTCGGGGGTTCCATATCCGTCAAGTAAAGGAGGAGTGCCGTACAATGAGCGGTAAGCAGCAGCGTTTTAAATACATAATGATCGTCATTGCCATTGTCGGCATACTGGGCACGGTGATTCCAAACCTGCTCGAGACCGATTATGCGGCCGCAGAGAAAGCCGTAATCTGTATTTCCTATCTCCTGGGAGTTCCTCTTGTCGTATTTGTCGTATATAAAATCGGTAGTAGATTAATGAAGGGTTGATGATCATGGAAACGCAAATGGATCAGCGAATGAATCAAGAGCATCAGGGGCAAGGAGAGAAACATTTGCTTCCGATCGGATCGGTGGTCAAGTTCAAGGATTGGGATCAAACGCTGATGATCTACGGAAGAATGCAGAACGACTCGAAGACGCTGAAGCGTTGGGATTATGTTGCCTGCTTCTACCCGCATGGCAATCTGACGAAAGATTCCAATATCTTTTTTAACCATAAGGATATTTCCGAAGTCGTGTTTACGGGTTATATCAATGATGAGGAGATCGCTTTCCGGGACGCTTTGCTTGAGGGGATCGAGAAAGCGGATAAAGCTGCTGCAGCGGCGGCAGATCAGGATAAATAAGATTTGAAGCGAAACGTATAGCTGTCTGGGCGCATTAAAGGATGCGTGCGGGCAGCTTTTTTTGTATTTTTTTAAGCTCCGTTTTTTTAAGCTCCGTTTTTATAAGCTGCGTCTTTTGATCAAGCGGCTGTTCCGTATATTTGGATAATGGAATGGGTACTAAATGTTGACTTATGGGCAGGTGGATTGGGCAAGTGTGGATTTGGATTTATTGCTTTTTCAGAAAATTTCACAAAAAAACAAAACAAAAATCTTTGTTTATTTTTGAAAACAATCTATTCAAAAACAAACAAACATGTTAAGATGAGGGCAAAACCAAAGCAATCGAAGATGAATCGGAGGGGAAGTTTTTCATGGTACAAAGCTTATGGGAACATTCGAAGGCGCAGCAGGCGCAGAACACGCGCGAGGAGCTCGTATACCGCTCGAATCTGATCGGCGCGGACCGCCGTGTCTGCAATTGGGGCGGGGGCAACACGTCAAGCAAAACAACGATTAAGGATTTCCGCGGCAAAGACGTTGAAGTCATGTATGTAAAAGGAAGCGGTTCCGACCTGGCCACGATGAAAGCCGGCAATTTCACAGGTCTGCGGATGGAAGACATCCGACCGCTGTTTGAACGCGAGTCGATGACGGATGAAGAAATGGTCGCTTATCTCGGCCACTGCATGGTTGATGCCAAGGACCCGCGGCCTTCCATCGAAACGCTGCTGCATGCTTTCCTTCCGTTTCCGCATGTGGATCATACCCATCCGGACGCCATTATCAGCTTATGCTGCGCACATAACGGCAAAGAAATCGCGCAGGAAATTTTCGGAGACCGGTTCGTATGGGTGCCTTATGTACGTCCAGGCTTCACCCTCTCTAAGATGATTGCCGAGGGCGTGCTCGCCAATCCGAAAGCCGAGCTCGTATTGATGGAGAAGCACGGCCTTGTTACCTGGGGAGATACATCCGAAGCATGCTATGCCCAAACGATACGGATTATTAGCGAGGCGGAGGCTTATATCGAGGCTCGGATCGATGACAGCAAGCTGTTCGGTGGACGGAAGTTTGCCCCGCTGCCTCCGGACGTCCGCAGACGCATTGCCGGCGAGATCATGCCTGCGGTTCGCGGAGCGGTGAGCGACAGCAAGAAAATAATCCTGACCTTCGACGATCAGGATGACGTGCTGGATTTCGTATGCGGCAGCGATTCGCCGAAGCTGTCTCAGGTCGGTGCAGCTTGTCCCGATCATCTGGTTCATACGAAGGTGGTTCCGCTCTTTATCGATTGGACGCCGGATGCGGATGACGCCCAAGGGCTGCAAGAGAAGCTGGTAGCTGGAATTGCGGCGTACAAGGAGCAGTATCAGGCTTATTTTGAACGGAACCGGCACGATGGGGATGTCATGTTTGAAGCCGCACCGCGCGTTATCCTCATCCCGGGGCTCGGCATGATTAATACCGGCAAGAGCTGGGCGATGTCCCAGGTCAGCGGCGCGCTTTACCACCGTGCCATTGCGGTGATGCGCGGAGCGACAGCGCTGGGTGAATTCGTCTCCCTGAGCGAAAATGAATCCTACAACGTAGAATATTGGCCGCTGGAGCTTTACAAGCTGACCCTTGCTCCGGCCGAGGCGGAATTCTCCCGGCAAGTGGCGTTCATAACCGGCGGTGCCGGCGGCATCGGCAGCGCAGCGGCTCGCAGGCTCGTCGCCGAGGGGGCGCATGTCGTGCTGGCCGATTTGAATCTGGAAGGGGCGCAGAAGGTTGCGGAAGAGCTTAACGCTGCATACGGCGATCACCGGGCCATTGCCGTTAAGATGGACGTGACCGACGAATCCGCGGTACAGCTGGCGTACCATGAAACTTCCTTGACCTACGGCGGTGTCGATATCATCGTGAACAATGCGGGTCTGGCGACATCCAGTCCGCTCGATGAGACGTCGTTGAAGGAATGGAACCTGAATATGAATGTACTGGGGACAGGATATTTCCTCGTGGCCAGAGAGGCCTTCAAACTTATGAAGGTTCAAGGCATCGGAGGCAGCATGGTGTTCATCGGCTCGAAGAACTCGATCTATGCCGGCAAGAATGTGACCGCCTACAGCTCCGCCAAAGCGCTGGAGGCGCACTTGGCACGCTGCATCGCGGCCGAGGGCGGAGAGTACGGCATCCGGGTCAATACCATTTTGCCGGATGCAATTCTGCAGGGCTCGGCGATCTGGAACTCGAACTGGAGAAACGAGCGGGCGGCCGCTTACGGCATCGAGCCGGATCAGCTCGAGGAGCATTATCGCAAGCGCACTACGCTGCTGGTTAATATTTATCCGCAGGACATCGCTGAAGGCATCGCCTTCTTCGCATCGTCGAAATCCTCAAAGACTACCGGCTGCATGCTGACGATCGACGGCGGGGTTCCTGCCGCATTTACTCGCTGATCAGACAGAAGGCAACAAGCTGGACTCCTTGGTGAAGCATCCAGGCCGTACAGGCACGGCCATGAAAGGAAGCAGGGGCTTGTCCCCTGCGGACCTTATCTTTTTATGAGGCGGGAGGTACCAAGATGAGGCAGGATATTGCACGGAATTATGAAGAGGCGAAGAAGCAGTATGCTTCCCATGGCATCGATGTGGACCGGGCGCTTGCCGAGCTCTCGGACATCAAAATATCCATTCACTGCTGGCAGGGAGACGATGTGCGCGGCTTTTTGTTCCGCGACCAGGAATTGTCGGGCGGCATCTCCGTTACGGGCGAGTATCTGGGCGCCGCACGCACACCGGAAGAGCTGCGGGCCGATCTGACCAAGGCGATGTCCATGATACCGGGGACGCACAAGGTCAATCTGCACGCCATTTATGCGGACACGGATGAAAGCGTTGACTTGGATCAATTGGAGCCTAGACATTTTCAAAAATGGGTGGATTGGGCGAAGGAGCAGGGCATCGGTCTGGACTTTAACCCAACGTGCTTCTCCCACGACAAGTCCAAGGACGGCTTTACGCTAAGTCACCCGGATCCGGAAATCCGTCAATTCTGGATTGACCATTGCAAGGCTTCCCGGCGGATCGGCGCCTTTTTCGGCGAGCAGCTGGGGCAGACCTGCGTCACGAACATATGGGTGCCTGACGGCTACAAGGATGTGCCGGTAGACCGGCTGGCTCCAAGACAGCGGCTCAAGGATGCGCTGGACGAGATTTTCGCCGAAGAGCTGAATCCGGCATGGAATCTGGATGCGGTTGAGAGCAAGCTGTTCGGTATCGGTTCGGAGGCGTATGTCGTCGGATCCCATGAGTTTTACATGGGGTACGGAATGCGCAATAACAAGCTGATCTGCCTGGATGCGGGGCATTTTCACCCGACGGAAGGAATCGCGGGGAAGCTGTCATCCTTGGCATTGTTCACGGACGGCATTCTGCTTCATGTGAGCCGCCCGATGCGCTGGGACAGCGATCATGTCGTGATTATGGATGACGAGCTGCTGGAGATCGGCAGAGAGCTTGTCCGGAATCATTTGCTGCACACGACGCATATCGGTCTGGATTTCTTCGATGGCAGCATCAACCGAATTGCTGCCTGGGTGATCGGAACGCGCAATACGATCAAAGCGCTGCTGAAAGCAAAGCTGGAACCGACCGAGAAGCTGAAGCAGGCGGAGCTGGATGGCGATTACACCACACGCCTGGCCTTAATGGAAGAGTTCAAATCGTATCCGTTCGGAGCTGTCTGGGATTATTACTGCGAGAAGATGGGCGTGCCCGTTCGGGAAGAATGGCTTGCCGAAGTCAAGCGTTATGAGCAGGATGTGCTGCTGAAGCGGTAAAGGGCTGCGGCATGCTGCTGCAATCGGTATAGCCAAACTACGGATCGAAACGGTGAATAGCGTTTTCGATAAAATATCTAAAGCGGGACCAGAAGGAGGCTTGGGACAGTGAGCGTTCTTGCGTTTGACTTAGGAGCAAGCAGCGGCAGAGCGATGCTCGGGCGGCTGAACAGCCGGGCCATCGAAATGAAGGAGATCCACCGGTTCCCGAATGATCCGGTTCGCATCGGAGACCGGTTTCAGTGGGATATTCTAAGGCTGTATCACGAGATTAAGCAGGGATTGCTCCGGGCAAAAGGGGAACAGGAACTGCCCGCCAGCATCGGCATCGATTCGTGGGCGGTCGACTTCGGCCTCCTGGACGCCCGGGGCGAGCTGCTCATGAACCCTTACCACTATCGGGATCCGGCCACGGAAGGGGTCATGGAGCGGGTGTTCCGCGAAATCCCGCCTGCCGAGATCTTCAGCCGGACAGGAATTCAATTTCTTCCGTTCAATTCCATTTACCAGCTCGTTTCCATTCAGCAGTTAAGGCCGTTTCTGCTTCAGGAAGCCGGCAGCTTTCTGATGATTCCCGATCTGCTCCGGTATTTCCTTACCGGTGAGATGGAAAGCGAGTTTACGAACGCCACGACGACCCAGCTGTACAATCCTGCAGCCCGCGGGTGGGACGAGGAATTACTGCGGAAGCTGAACCTGCCTTCATCCATATTTCATTCCGTGCTTCAGCCGGGAACGCTCGCCGGCAAGCTTCGTGAATCCGTAACCGGCGAGCTCGGTCTTCCTCCGATACCGGTATATACGGTTGCGGAGCATGATACCGCCTCTGCCGTCGCAGCCGTTCCGGCGCTGGAACGTTCCTTCGCTTATCTGAGCTGCGGAACCTGGTCCCTGATGGGGACGGAGGTTGAGAGACCGGTCCTGACCGAAAGGGCAAGGGAGCTGAACTTTACGAACGAAGGGGGCGTCTACGGCACATTCCGCCTGCTCAAAAATATCATGGGGCTGTGGATTTTGCAGGAAGCGAAGCGTTCCTGGGAGCTCGAGGGCGTATTGTACTCGTATTCCGAATTGGTTATGATGGCAGAAGCGGAGCCTGCATTCGCCTGCTTTATCGATCCGGACGATCCGGTATTTTTGCCGGCCGGAGACATGCCGAAGCGGATCAGGGAATATGCAGCTCGAACCAACCAGAAGCCGCCGCAAACCCCGGGCGCAATCGTACGTTGCATAATGGAGAGCTTGGCCCTTCGTTACCGGCAGGTGCTGGAATTGACCGAGGAGCTGTCCGGTCAAGCCTTCAAGGGTCTGCATATGGTCGGCGGCGGCATTCACAACGAGTCGTTGTGCCAGTGGACGGCGAATGCGATCGGCAGGCCGGTTTGGGCCGGCCCTGCGGAAGGCAGCGCCGTCGGCAATATGGCGGTGCAATGGATTTCGCTTGGCGAGCTTTCGGATATTTGGGAGGCTCGTGCCGTGATTAGAGACTCCTTCGAGGTTCGCGTATATGAGCCTGCGAATATCCCGTTATGGGAAGAAGCCTACGGTTTGTTCAAACAAAGAACCGGAGGGAACACAATACAACAATAGTAAGGATGAGGGCGGTATCATGCTGGTTGCTGAACGATATGAGAAAATTGTACAGTTGGTCAACGAGAGAGGAAGCATCCGTGTTGCGGAACTAAGCCGGATATGCGGCGTGACGGAGGAGACGATTCGCCGGGATTTGGACCGGCTGGAGGAATCGGGACGCCTGCGCCGTTCGCACGGGGGCGCGGTCAGCGTGAAGGATCAACCGGAAATTCATCGGTCGCAACCGGAGGTGCCGTACGCGGAACGGGAAATTATGAATGCGGCGGAGAAGCAGCGGATCGCGGAGGAGGCGGTAACGTTAATATCGCCGAACGACCGGATTCTGCTGGATGCGAGCTCGACGGCGTGGTATATGGCCCGGATCATTCCGGATATCCCGTTGACCGTGCTGACCAACTCCATCAAGGTGGCGGCAGAGCTTAGCGCCAAGGAGAAGGTGCAGGTCATCTCGACCGGCGGCATTTTGGCCCATCGCTCGTTGTCGTTTGTCGGGCCGCTTGCGGAGCGGTCGCTCGATGCGTATTACGTGGATAAAGCGTTTCTCTCCTGCAAAGGCGTTCATTTGGAACGGGGGCTCAGCGAATCCAATGAGCTTCAGGCCAGAATCAAGCATAAAATGATCGGGATGACCGATCAGGCGATTGTCTTGGCCGATGCCAGCAAATTCGGCGTCCAGGCATTTACCCAAGTGGCCGATCTGTCGCAGGTTCACATGATCATCACGGACCGCCGGCTGCCGGGTCACGAGGCTGAGCCTTATCAAGCGCTGGGCATCTCGATTCGATCGGTGTAGTCGTGGTCGGTCTGTTCCTTACGGCCTACAGTATTCAGTCCCCCGCAAGGGGGGCTTTCTCGATCATTCGACTCGGCCTGAGTCATTTTTTTATACATCATAATGTGTGCTAAGCGGGGTGGAGGAGTTTGAAAATATCATTATTTGTCACATGCCTCAGCGACGCTTTGTTCCCGCGGGCGGCTGAGTCCATGACCCGGCTGCTGGCGAAATACGGCGTTAAGCTGGAATTTCCGGAAATTCAGACCTGCTGCGGTCAACCGGCCTTTAACAGCGGGTATTGGGACGATGCGCGAACTTCTGCGCGCACGATACTCGATGCATTTGAAGACAGCGATTTTGTCGTTGCCCCTTCGGGCTCGTGCACGTATATGATTCACCATTATTCGGAGCTGTTCAAGGGAGATGCCGAATACTTGGAGAAAGCGAAAGCGCTTCAATCCAAAGCCTATGAATTTTCGCAGTTCCTGGTCGACGTCATGGGCATCACGGATGTAGGCGCTTATTTTCCGCACAAGGTTACGTATCATCCCTCCTGCCACGGCAGCCGCCTGTTGGGCATCAAGGATGAGCCGATTCGCCTGTTGAACGGAGTGAAGGGTTTGGAGCTGGTTCCGCTGCCTTATGCGGAGGATTGCTGCGGCTTCGGAGGAACCTTTGCCGTGAAGATGGCCGACATTTCCGGTGCGATGGTAACCGAGAAGAGCGACCACGTGCTGGAAACGGAAGCCGAAGTGCTTGTCGGCCTGGATATGGCATGCCTGCTGAATATTGCGGGCAACCTGCGGCATCGGGGAGAAAAGGTGCGGGTGATGCATCTGGCTGAGCTGCTGTATGAGGGGGTGAGCGTCCATGAGCGCAGCTGAGACGAAAGGACAGACGGTAAAGGAGCGTGCCCGCGATGCCTTAGGGAACGATTTTTTGCGCAGCGCGGTCCGGTTTACGACCGAGCGGCTCCGGCTGGGCAAGAAGCTGGCTGCGGAGGAGCATGGCAACTGGGACGACTGGCGTGAGCGGGGAAGGCAGATCCGTCTGCATACGATTGCCCATCTGGATTACTACTTGAATGAGTTTGCCGAGAACGCCCGGGCGAATGGCGTTCATGTCCATTTTGCCGATACGGCCGAGGAGGCTGTCCGGATCTCGCTTGAAATCGCCAAGCATGCATCCGCCAAGTCGGTGGTGAAATCGAAGTCGATGGTTTCGGAGGAGCTGCATCTCAATCAGGCGCTGGATTCCATCGGCGTGGAGGCCATTGAAACGGACCTCGGAGAGTACATTATCCAGCTGGCGAATGAAACGCCTTCCCATATCATCATCCCGGCCATTCATAAAAATCGGCACCAAATCGCCGGACTGCTGTCCCGGGAAGCGGGAGAGGATTTGCCTGCGGACACGGCGGTGCTGGCCGGCTTTGTCAGAACGAAGCTGCGGGAGAAGTTTCTGGAGGCGGATATCGGTATGACCGGCTGCAATTTCGCGATCGCGGAGACCGGCTCGATGGTGCTGTTCGAGAATGAAGGGAATGCGCGGATGGTCACGACCGTTCCGAAAACGCAGATCACCCTGATGGGAATGGAGCGCATCATCCCTTCCTGGGCAGACCTTGAAGTGATGGCGACCCTGCTGCCAAGATCGGCGACGGGCCAGAAGCTGACCGTCTACATGTCGGGGATTACCGGACCGCGGAGGGAGCAGGATGCGGACGGACCGGATCAGATGCATATCATCATTATCGATAACGGCCGATCCCTTCAGCTGGGCGATCCGGAGTTTCAGGAGCTGCTGAATTGCATCCGGTGCGGCGCTTGCCTGAACGCTTGCCCGGTATACCGGCATATTGGCGGTCATGCTTATGGCGGTACCTACAGCGGGCCGATCGGCGCCGTACTGACGCCGGCATTGAAGAAGAACGTCGCGGAATGGGACGATATCGCCAATGCTTCAAGTCTGTGCGGAGCCTGCTATGAGGCGTGTCCGGTCAAGATTCCGCTGCATGATATGCTTGTCTACCTGCGCAGAAGAAAGGTTGAGGCCGGGCGCGGGAACAAGGCGGAAACGCTGGGCATGAAAGGCTTCTCGGTCGTGATGGGGAATGCGAAGCGGTACCGAAATGTCGTCCGGCTGGGCAAGCTCGGTCAGAAGCTCGTCGTTCGCAACGGTGAGATCCGGGCCCGGATCGGGCCGTTGAAGGGGTGGAATACGTACCGGGTGACCCCGGAGCTGCCGAAGGATTCATTCCGGGACCGCTGGTCGAAGGTTGAACAGGAGCTGTACAGCGAGTCCACACCGATGAAACCGGAAGTGGCCGACAGGCTCAGTAAGCTAATGGACCAGCGAAAGAACGGAGGGCATGGTCAATGACGAATCCAGTACAACCCGACGAGTGGCTGAAGCGGCTGGAAGCCCGGTCCCGGACCAAGCAGGAGGCCTTTATGGACGGCATCGCCGCTAAATTGGGCCGGGAGCGCGTTCGGACACGGCCGAAGCATCCGTTCCGGGGCGCGCCGGATTTCTGGAAGGAGTTCCAATTGCCGCTTGAGGATAGCATTCGGCAGTTTACGGCGAATTTTGAAGCTGCCGGCGGCCATGTGGTAAGGGTGAAAAACCGGGCGGAGGCGTCTGCGTTTATTGTGGATAAAGCTGCCGAGATGAGCGCGGGATCGATCCTGATCAACGACGAAGAAGAGCTCTCCGCATTAAATCTTGCGTCGTCGCTTCCGGATGTGATGGTGCGCAGCTGGAACGAGGATCCGGACGAAAATTGGCGGGCGGAGGCGTCGCGCTCCGATATCGGTATTGTCATGGCGGATTACGCAGCCGCTTATACCGGTTCGCTCGTCGTTACGTCTTCGCCGGCCAAGGGGAGATCCGTTAGTTTGCTGCCTACCGTGCTTATGGCGATCGTTCCGGTCGACCGGATGGTTACCCGGTTAGGCGAAATTCTGGTGCGTTTCGATGAAGCCGGGCGGGAGCAGCTGCCTGCAGGCATTCATTTTATATCCGGACCGAGCCGGTCCGCCGACATCGAGAACGATCTCACGATCGGCGTTCACGGCCCTGGAATCGTGTTTGCGATATTGGTGGATGATGATTTCGATGCAGTGTGATGCCTAAAGGCGCCTACGGTCTGCATCTTGATTAATAGACGCCTTGGTCGCAGATGGTGCATGGTTCAAACAAGGCAGGCAATAGATCAAATGAGAAGAGGCTGTTCCGGGAGAATGCACCCGGGACAGCCTCTTTGCAGTCCAATCGTTTATTTTCCTTCTTCCAAGGCTTGAAGGCGCTTCTCCAGCGACTTAAGCTGCTCCTGATTTGCCGTTATCATGGACAGGAGATCTTTGCGTAATCGGTTGAATACAATGGCGCATTCCTCCCGTGTAATCGGTGCGCCCGGTCGGCTCCCGTCAAAATAACCGTTCTTGGTCATCTCATCCCAAGCCGCGGCGGCCCAGGGACTTACCACATGAATATCGCGTCCTGGATGATCCACGTGATCCCCTCCTTTTCGCTGGAGTCCCAAAGCCTTGGCGATACCGGCCGTATGGCCGGCCGCCAAAGCGTTCATTACCTCCTGTCGTTTCAACAGGGCAGCATCTGCTGCAACGTCGACGAACAGATTCTCGGTGAGAACTGCGGGCATGTTACTTTCGCGAAGCATGTGGAGGTTTTTGGTCTTTTGCCCGCGGTCCGTTATTCCCAGCGGCTTCAATGCCGACATGATCTCTGAATGAAGCACATGGTGAAATGCGGTCGAAGCTGCGGAAGCTCGCGGGTAGCGATAGCTTTCGAATCCACCCGAGCCGCCGCCGGCATTGCAGTGTATGGAGACGAGAATATCGGCTTTCTCCCGATTGGCTGCTGCAGTCCGGTCCGGCAGTTCGACAAAAACATCAGTCGTTCGGGAGAGAAACACCTTCACGCCGCTATATTCGGCTTCCAGTCTTTTTTTTACGGCAAGAGACAATGCAAGCACGATATCCTTCTCCTGCAATCCGTTGGCTGTGGCGCCCGGATCCTTGCCTCCGTGTCCGGCATCGATCCAAACCTTCTTCAAGATGTTTCACCGCCTTTAAGGATTGTGAGGTCCTTGATACCGATCAGCCGATGCGGCGAGCGGGAAGGTCAGGAGCTTTGACCGCTGGACGGTTGCTGTGCAGCCCGATACGATTAACCCGCCGCAAGGACAAGGATCATATACTAGGGTACGCCGATTCGGTACATTTGGTGTTTGCTCCTGTCCATTAGATGAAGAAAAAGAAGTGGATTACTTTCCTTTCCGCGTCAGCTCGGCCAGCTTATCCCATTGATCGCTTGTGACCTTGGATAAAGCGTTGAACTGTCCGGCACCCTGCAGCCACTCGCCGCCATCGATGGTTATGACCTCACCGTTGATATAGGCGGCATAGTCCGAGATCAGATAAGCCGCCAGATCGGCGAGCTCCTCCGGACGGCCGACCCTGCGGAGAGGGACCCGATCCACCATCTTTTGTTCAAGCTCGGGAGTAGGGGAAAGTCTGGACCAGGCCCCTTCCGTCGGAAAAGGTCCCGGCGCGACCGCAACCTGCCGGATCCCGTAGGGGGCCCACTCTACTGCCAGTGAACGGGTCAGCGCCAGGACGCCTGCCTTCGCGGCGGCGGAAGGAACGACATAACCAGATCCGGTCGATGCGTAGGTGGTCACAATGTTCAGCATCGTTCCCGAATGGCCTTGGTCGATCCAGCGTTTGCCGACTTCCAGCGTAGCATAGAATGTACCGTGCAGGACGATATTGAGCACGGCATCAACGGCTCGCGGCGACAAGCGTTCGGTCGGACTGATGAAATTGCCGGCCGCATTGTTGACGAGAATGTCGATCCTCCCGTATTGTGCTTCGGCAGCGTCCACAAGCTCGGCGATTTGGGCAGGATCCCTTACGTCACAGGTCTTATACCATACCTCCAGTCCTTGGCTTCTGAGTTCCTCGGCAGTCTGCTTTAAGCGTTCTTCGCGGCGTCCGCATATGGCGAGCCGGGCCCCGAGCTTCGCGAAGGTCTCTCCCATTGACCGGCCCAGTCCGGTGGCTCCCCCTGTAATCAAAATCACTTTGTCTTTAAGCAAATCACTTGCGAACAGTCCCATGCGCATCTTCCTTTCATTGCAAATTTTTGAATCTGACCGTTCTTGCAGATGGATTCGTACATCTCTAACAATTCTGTGCGAATTCACAAATTCCCTTTATCGATTGGAAACGCTTACGATTTATGTTTTGATCCCTGTGCGGAAGGTTATCTAATTTTGAAATGTTGATTAAAAGTATATCTCATCGCTAATTCTACATCCTATATGACACGATACCATCACGAGACGAGGAGCCTTGCATGAATCTGAAATCTTTGACGGACGGGCTGATTCTGAAGACGATTACCGGCAGCACTTCACGAGAGATAACGAATCTGGATACCGACTCCCGTAATATAAAGCCGGGCGGTCTGTTTATTTGCGTACCCGGATTTCGTGTCAATGGACATGACTATGCCCGCGATGCCGTTGCGAATGGAGCCGTTGCCGTCGTTGCGGAGCAAGACCTGCCGGATCTGCCAGGGGATGTAACCTGTATCAAGGTCCCGGATGTACGCCGGGCACTGCCGATTCTTGCGAATGCTTTTTTTGATAACCCCACCGGGAGGCTGAGGCTGATCGGCATAACAGGAACAAACGGCAAGACGACGACCACCCATATGGTGGAAAAGATATTGAATGACTGCGGGCGAAAAACAGGCATGATCGGGACGCTGTACATGCGGATCGGCGAGCATACGGAGCCTGCTCAAAATACGACGCCGGATACGATCCAGCTCCAGCGTTACTTGCATACCATGGCTGCGCTTGGAGGGGAATATGCCGTCCTGGAAGTATCCTCGCACGGTCTGGATATGGGACGGGTCCGCGGATCTGATTTTCAAACCGTTGTGTTTACGAATTTGTCCCATGATCATCTGGACTATCATCTGGATATGGACAGCTACCGCAGCACAAAGGAGCTTCTCTTCTCCCAATTGGGCAACAGCAGCCGGGATATGCTGAAGAAAGCCGTGCTGAACGCCGACGACGAGGCATCGGCGTATTATGCGAAGCGAACATCGGCGCAGGTCGTAACCTATGGCATAAAGCAGCCTGCACATATACGCGCCGAGGATATCCGCCACGCTTCGGAGGGATGCAGCTTTATGGTCCGTTCTCCTTGGGGGGACGGGCGGTTTTCCCTGAAGGTCCATGGAATGTACAATGTATATAATGCGCTGGCAGCGATCGCCGTCGGTTTAGTGGAAGGGCTTCATTTGGAGGACATTCGGCACAGTCTTGAGCAATTTGCAGGAGTTCAGGGCCGTTTTCAAGAAATACAAACCAATCAAAGCTTTCGGGTCGTGGTGGATTATGCCCATAATCCCGACGGGCTGAAGGCGACTCTGCAGTCGGCAAGAACCATTACTTCGGGCAAAATGATCTGTGTTCTCGGCTGCAGAGGGGAGCGTGATCGACTGAAGAGGCCCATCATGGCTGATATCGCCGCTTCGCATAGTGACTATGTGTTTTTTACGACCGACAATCCGTTCTCAGAGGATCCGGAAACGATCCTGGCGGAGATGCTGAACGGTCTGAATGACCGGGAATCGGTCAATTGGGAGGTCGTTCTGAATCGGAAAGAAGCGATCCGGCGGGCGGTGAAGATGGCAGGGGATGAGGACCGTATCATCATCACCGGGCGCGGACATGAACGACGTTACGTCTCTGGCGGAACGACCGAATTGTTCAGCGATGAGGAGGTCGTGCTCCATTCCCTTGCCGGATCCGGCGAAGGCATTCAGACGGCGAACGCCCCAAACTTGTAAGAGCAGAGGAGTGATGCGATGAAACGACATGCATTCTTACCGTATGCCTTGATTACGGCGATCATGCTGCTGATGCCGGCATGCTCCGGAGGTTACGCTCCGTCGCCTTCGGGCGGGGAAGAACGGAGGGAAAGCGCTGAGCATAGGACTGGCGCTCCTTACAAGGTCCTTGCCGAAGATTTGGAAACGCCGTGGGCCATCGATTTTCACGGGGAGGTTATCTTCCTTAGCGAACGGGAAGGGAATGTCGTTCAAATCCGAGACGGCCAAGTATCGAGGCGGCCTGCCGTCACGAGCAAGCCGATTGCCTCCATTGGCGAGGGCGGCCTGCTGGGCTTCGTCCTTGCCCCCGATTATGAGGAATCGAAGGCGGCCTTTGTCTATCATACGTATGAACAGGATGGGGCGGTCAAGAACCGGCTGGTACGTCTTAAGGAGCATGCAACATCTTGGAAGGAAACGGCTTCTCTCCTCGAGGATATCCCCGGATCCAATGTGCATAACGGCGGAAGAATCGCGATCGGTCCGGACGGGTTTCTCTACGTCACGACCGGAGACGCCGGTAACGGCGAGCTGGCGCAGGATCCGGAGAATCTGGCGGGGAAAATCCTCAGAATCTCGCTGGACGGCTCGGTTCCGTCGGATAATCCTATGCCGGACTCCTATGTCTACTCGTTCGGGCATCGTAATGCCCAGGGGCTGGACTGGAATTCGGACGGGGAGCTGTACAGTTCGGAGCACGGGCCATCCGGCACTCCCGGCGGGCACGATGAAATTAATAACATCGCCGCCGGCCGTAATTATGGATGGCCTGCGCTGATTGGCGACGCGAAGGAGAGCGGCATGGAGCAGCCGGTATACCATACGGGCGAAACGGCGTTGGCGCCGTCGGGCGTGGCCTTTGATGAGGAGGATGTGCTGTATGTCGCTACTTTACGAGGCAGCAAGCTGTACCGGTACGAACCGGACAAGGACGAGCTTGAGGCTGTGCTGGAGGGCGAGGGAAGGCTCCGGGATGTCAAGGTGCAGAACGGCCGAATCTATGTGATTACCAATAATACGGATGGACGGGGCGTGCCTGGCGAGCGGGATGACCGGCTGCTAGTATTGGAAATATAGAGGTTGATTCATAATCGGCTATTTCCGGAATAGAATAAAGCAGAATGGTGTACGAGCCTTGGGCTAAAGGGCTTTGTTGAATGAGAGGGTTCGCGATTAAGGCGATTTAAAAAAGAACGACCCCTCCTGTATGGAAGGGCCGCCGCGCGGCAAGAATGGATATTACATTTGCGCTTTATGCTGCTTGTTGCGTATGTGATACACGCATTTTTTGCCGCCTTTGGCCAGGCATTCCGTACGCTCCACATCTGCCCCGAGCAGTGAGCGGAACAAATCCAGCTCGCAGCGGCAGGCATGCTGATAGCGGCTCGCGACTTGAGAGATCGGGCAGTTTAATTCCTCGAGAATGAACTCTTCTTCGGCGACCTTTTTATAATCGACCATATACCCGTTGTCATTCTGGATTTGCGCCAGCGCCGCAACCCGTGCTTCTAATGCGTCTGCGGCAACGGTGGGCGAATACTTGCTTCGCAGCGTCTCTTTCCGCTTATCGAACAGCAGGGAGATCATCTCGTCTCCTGCCTCATCCTGCAGCTCCTGGAGCAGATCCAAGGCAAGGGAATGATAGTTTCTAGGGAAGAAATCCTCCGCAGATTCGGTAAGGCTGTATAGGGAAACGGGTCTGCCCATGGGCTGCTTCACCGTTCGAAATGTAATATATCCTTCATTCTTTAGGCTCTCCAGATGGCGCCGAACGGCCATTCCGGTAATCCCGAGCGCCTCGGTAATGGATTTAGTGCTCATCTCGCCGTTTATTTTTAACAATTGCATGATATATTCGCGTGTGCTGTAAGCGACTTCCTGTTCCATAATATCACCGCCTTGATTCTCGATGAGTAGCTTCCACAGCAGTATGATTAGATGAAAGCAATATGTCTCATCTTATGTCTTTGATGGATAGAAGTCAACCGATTGGCCTGGATTTTCGCCATCCGCCGGGGACGGCCGATTGACAATCGGCAATGCTCCCTACATAATTATGATATATTTTAGTATACAATGTATGGAAATCGTAGATTCAATATTTTGCTGTAGATTTCGACCGGACGAATCATGGATGAAAGCGATCACACATGGGAAGGTGGAATAACCGATGTATGTCATTGGATCGGCTTGTATTGAAGAGAAAGCGGGAGAATGCGTCGATGTGTGCCCCGTCGACTGTATCGAGGAAGGCGACGACCAATTTTATATCGATACGGATATCTGCATTTCCTGCGGTGCCTGCGAGGCTGCCTGCCCTGTAGCGGCGATCTATTATTTCGAGGATTTGCCCGAGGATCAGAAGCATTACTTTGATAAAGCGGTTGAGTATTATAGGAGCAAGTAGTTTCGCTCCGGTTTGAGGCTATCCGCTCTGTTGTTCGTCCGTTTCCGGAATGGAATAGTAAGCAGTAGAAACGGACTTCCAAAGGATCGGCTATCCTCAAACCTCCGCTGGGGGTTGTGGGATCTCGCCCTGACCTTCGGTAGGGCGAGCAAACCAAAGGCAAGTGCGAGACAGGCCACCCTTGAATGGGTGGCCATTTTTTGCGCTCAGGCTTGGAGGTACCCGCTCTCTTGTCGGCGCTCCGGTTAGAGGCTATCCGCTCTGTTGTTCGTCCGTTTCCGGAATGGAATAGTAAGCAGTAGAAACGGACTTCCAAAGGATCGGCTATCCTCAAACCTTCGCTGGGGGTTGTGGGATCTTGCCCAGACCTTCGGTAGGGCGAGCAAACCAAAGGCAAGTGCGAGACAGGCCACCCTTGAATGGGTGGCCATTTTTTGCGCTCAGGTTCGGAGATACCCGCTCTCTTGTCGGCGCTCCGGTTTGTTGAGGCTATCCGCTCTGTTGTTCGTCTGTTTCTGGATTGGAATATTAAGTGATAGAAACGGACTCCCAAAGGATCGGCTATCCTCAAGCCTTCGCTGGGGGTAGGGCTCGCCCTGACCCGTGGGGCTTGGCGCTTGGCGTTTGCAGTTTTTTTGGAGAGCTGCATAAAGCCAAAATATACAGAAAAGCATCTTCCGCGACTTTTTTGATTGGCTCTGCTAAATTGAGATTGTTGATATGTGACCACGAGAAAACCTCCTTAGCAAAGAGGCTGTTATTTGAGCTATCGTTCCCAACTCGTTCAATATAAAGCCTTGTGTTAATACAAATAATGAAATTAGGAAAACACCAATCCATAACCACAACCTGTTTTTGTCACATGAAAATCCCAATAATCCCAAAACATCCCCCAACGCTTCCTCAATAACAATAGCAATTGGACGCTACAGCCTCCTCACACCTTAACACATATAAACCAACGCCCAGGCGCAGGAGATCAAGTAGCAGACACTAGCTTCCGGCTCTGTTCTCGGAATTCATTTCTCCGGTGGATTAATTTTATGACTTTGACGGTTGAGCTTGCGTATTTTGAAAATAATGATGTCAGGTACATGTTACGTTGTACGCCTGTAAAAGCCAAGTGTATCCGTGCAGGAGAGCTGTGTTTTTTTAGGGTAAAATTGAAATGCTTACATTGGTAATAAAATTTTAAGGGAAATTAAATGTGTCATATATATTGACACTTTCACAAATGCCATTTTATTATTAATATCATCACTGGAGAATAAAAATGAAAAAAATGATATTTAACACAGATATTTGATGATTGACCACCTTTTAAGTTGGGAGAATGCGCTAATTAATCTATTGATGAAATTAAATAGGGGATGTCTTCATGAAAAAGCATGACCAGGATTTTATGAAGCGGCAGAACAGACTTACGGTGTTCCAGATCATCAAGAATGAACAGCCGATTTCAAGAGCAGCCATTGCGAAGCAAACAGGCATGAGCCCGACGACCGTCAGCCGGATTGTAGCCGAACTGACGGATGAGGGATATGTGCATGAAACGGAGGAGCAGGTTTCCGCCGGGCGCGGAAGAAAATCCTCGCTCATCCGACTGCTGGATACCGCGGTAATTTCGATTGGCGTGGAGCTGGACCGTGATCGGGCGAATATCGGATTCATCGATATCCAAGGAAACGTTCTGTGCAGCGAGAGTTTCAGCAGACCGCCGAACGAGGAGGCGAGCACGACCGTAGCGCGCATCGGAAGCACGATCGAAGAGCTGATTTCGACAGGCGGCATCGACCGCAAGCGCATCGTGGGCATCGGCGTCGGGCTTCCCGGCATCATCGAGGTCCAGGAGGGGATTGTTAAATTCTCCGTACAGCTGGGCTGGAAGAATATCCGCCTCGCCGACCTGCTTCAGGACGTGACCGGGTTTCAGGCTGTCGTGGACAATGAGCTGAAGGTAAAGGCCCTAGCCGAACAGTTGAAGGGCTCCGCCTATGGTTCGAATCGGACGGTTCTCCTCGGCTTTGGTAATGGCGTCGGCTCTGCCTTGATTCTTGAAGGCGAAATCTATCGCGGGGTGACGAACAGTGCGGGGGAAATCGGACATACGACGGTGGACCCGGAGGGCATGATGTGCGATTGCGGTAAGGCCGGCTGTTTGCAGACGTATATTAACATCCCGTCCCTATTATCCGAAGCGAGTAAAATCAAGCCGGTCCGCACGATCGAGGAGCTGTTTGCCGAGCGGCGTGCGGGTACTCACTGGGCCTGCTACTTAATCGATCGCGCCCTTGCGTATATGGCCATCACGGTCAATAACGTGGTCAGCATGTACAACCCGGACAGCGTCATCCTGAGCGGCGAAATCCTGGACAAGTTCCCGGAGGTGCATGAAGAGATCGTGAACCTTTGCTCGAGGTATGTGTGGGAGCCGCTTCAGGGCAGTTTTTCCATCGTCCGTTCGAAGCTGCATGAGGAAGGCGTCATGATCGGCTCGGGTATGGTGGCGCAGGATCGTTATTTTCAATTGAATTAATTCATCAGGAAATCGGGGGAAATAATCATGAGTTTTGTTCCATTGGTTGAGGAATACCGCGGCAATGTGCTGGAAAATGTCCATTACGGCGCGGTGAGCGTCGTCGATGAAAGCGGGAAGGTGCTCTATGCGGCAGGCGATCCCCATCATATGACGTTTTTGCGCTCTGCTGCAAAGCCTTTTCAAGCACTGCCGGCCATGAAGCGCCGCATTGACGAAGTATACGGACTGACCGGCGAGGAGACGGCTCTGTTTGCGGCTTCCCACCGGGGAGAGAGCTTCCACATTGATGCCCTTGAATCGCTCATGCGCAAAATTGGCATCCAGGAGGACGCGCTCCATTGCTGCGCTACATACCCCTTGAACGAGGATGCGAAGGCCGAGCGCCATCAGAACCATGAGGCGAAGCGCCGGATTTTCCACAACTGCTCCGGCAAGCATAGCGGAATGATTGCATTGTGCAAGCATATGGGCTGGGATGAAGCGACGTATTACCAACCCGAGCATCCGCTGCAAAAGGAAATCCTTGAAACGCTCGCCGATATCGCGGAAGTTCCGGTATCCTCCATCCCGCAAGGGATTGACGGCTGCGGCCTGCCGATCTTCGCGATTCCGCTGGACCGGATCGCCTATTCATTCTTGAAGCTCGCTTGTCCGGACTTGATCCGGGATCCGGAGACGGCAGAAGCTGCAGCAAGAATCGCGAAGGTGATGAACGAATACCCCGATATCATCGCAGACACGAAATTCGTATGCTCTGCTCTCTTGAAGGATGACAACCTGACGGCCAAGGGCGGTGCTAAAGGAGTATACGGCATCGGGCTGCGGAAGGAACGGTTGGCGATTTCCCTTAAGGTATCCGACGGTTCCGAGCAGGTATGGCCATGCATCATCGCGACCATTCTGGAGCGGCTGGGTTATAGCAACCAAGCCACGATCGACCGGCTGTACGAGCTTGTGCCGAACGAAATTTTCAACGACGGTGGAACGCTTGTAGGTGAGCGCCGCGCCGTATTTGAATGGAACAAATAAAGGTGCGTATTTGAATGCAGCAAATAAAGGGTGAAGAATTCGGGTGCTCCTCGATCCATTCGAAGGCATGCCGAGTGAATCTATAGATTCTTAACTACATCAAAGGGGGAGTAAACAATGAGATTCAAGAGTAGAACATGGTCACTGCTCATGCTGTTGCTTGCATTTACAATCGTAGCATCAGCTTGCGGCGGAAACGGCGGCGGAGGCAGCGAAGGGGCGACTAATGCCGGCGGGGAAAGCAAACCGGTGACGAAAAACAACAAGGATGTCACCATTGCGATCAACGCGAATTTCCTCACGCTGGATCCGCATAATGCCGGCGATACGCACTCGATCTCCGGTGCGCGCACGATGTACGAAGGCTTGATGGGTTTCAATGAAAAGATGGAACTCGTTCCGGTCTTGGCTGAAGATTATAAAGTCAGCGAAGACGGTCTGACTTATACGTTTAATCTTCGTAAAAACGTGAAATTCCATGACGGCACCGACTTCAATGCCGAAGCTGTAAAAGCTAACCTGGACCGCATCCTGGACGAAAAGAACAATCTTAGAATGCGCCGCAGCTTCTCAACGGTATCCGACGTGCAAACACCGGATGAGAACACGGTTGTCATTACGCTTAGCCAGCCGTACAGCGCATTTTTGAACAAAACCGCCATGGCGCTCATGATCAGCCCTAAAGCGCTTCAAGACGGCGTGGATGTAACGAAGAATGCGGTGGGAACAGGTGCATACAAGTTCAAGGAATGGGTTCAAGGCGACCGTTTGGTTGTCGTGAAGAATGAAGAATACTGGCAGGAAGGGCTTCCGAAGGTGGACAGCATCACGTTCAAGCCTGTACCGGAGAACGGTTCCCGTATTGCCATGCTGAAGACCGGCGAAGCGGACTTCATCTACCCGATGCCGACGGAGCAAGTATCCGAGGTCGAAGGGGATTCCAACATTGTGGTCGATAAGATCGATTCGACGATCGTTCGCTATATTACGCTGAACACGATGAAGAAGCCGTATGACGATCTGAAGGTTCGTCAAGCGATCAACTATGCGATCGATAAGGACGCCTACATCAAGGTTGTTAAATCCGGTCTGGGTTCTAAGCTGAAGTCTTCCATGTCCTCCATGACCCAGTACTATTCGGAGCAATCCGGTTATGACTATGATCCGGAGAAGGCAAAGGCGCTGCTCGCCGAAGCCGGATATCCGGACGGATTCGAAGCCGAGATTTGGGGCGAGAACGATTCCGAGACGATGAAGGGCATGCAGTTTATTCAACAGCAGCTTGCGCTTGTCGGCATTAAGGTTGAGGTGAAATCAATGGAAGGCGCGACCTTGTCCGATCAAATCAACTCGGCTACGCCGGAAAATGCGAAAATCCAAATGTGGTACGTCAGCTGGTCTCCGTCTTCCGGCGATGCGGACGGTGCGACGAAAGGTCTGTTCAGCAGCGAGTTCTTCCCGCCTGCAGGCTCCAACACCGCATATTACAAAAATGATAATGTCGATCAATGGATCAAGGATGCAAACGCATCGGTTAATCCGGACGAAGCTAAAGAAATCTATGCCAAAATCCAGAAGCAAATCTGGGAAGACGCTCCATGGGTGTTCCTGGGCGTCGACCAAGTCATTACGGGTAAACGCGCTTATCTGGACGGCGTGAAAGTATTCCCTGACGGCTCGATCAATGTATTGAATGCCGAAGTGAAGTAATTCTGGCAGCACGGGTTTGCTGAAATGTTGAACTAGGGTGGGCCGCCTCTTTTGATGATAAGGAAGCGGCCCATTTATTTTTAAGGCTGGCATGTTGAAAGGAGGCTTATCCTTTGGGAAGATATGCAATTCAGAGGCTGCTGGGTGTCATCCCTCTGTTATTCATTGTGTCGATACTTGTGTTCATGTTTATTCACCTGATTCCCGGAGACCCGGCACGGCTTGTCGCAGGTAAGGAAGCCACCCTTGAGGAGATCAACGGGATACGGGAGCAGCTGGGACTAAATCTGCCGCTGTGGCAGCAATATGTTAACTATATGGGTGATCTGTTGAAGGGTGACCTGGGTGTTTCCATTACCTCCGGGCTGCCGGTCGTGGATATGCTGGAAAGCCGGTTTTTTCCGACGATCGTGCTAACGTTTACGAGTCTTGGCTGGGCGCTGGTCATCGGACTCTTGATCGGGATCGTGTCCGCCGTCAATCGCGGCAAATGGCCGGATTACCTCGGGATGCTCACTGCCATTTCGGGAATATCCCTGCCGGGCTTCTGGCTGGGTCTCGTTCTGATTCAAATCTTCTCCGTCGAGCTGGGCTGGTTCCCTACCGGCGGCGTTGACAGCTGGCAATCGTATATTCTTCCTTCGTTCACGCTCGGTGCGGGGATTATGTCCATGCTCGCACGATACTCGCGCACATCGATGCTTGAATCGATGCGTGAGGATTATGTCCGGACCGGACGGGCGAAAGGACTGCGGGAATTCGTCGTTGTCGGAAGACACGCGCTGCGCAATTCCTTGATCCAGGTCGTTACGGTAGCCGGGCTTCAATTCGGCTTTTTGCTCGGGGGCTCGGTCATGGTCGAGACCGTATTCAGTATTCCGGGGATGGGCCGGCTGCTGGTCGATTCGATCGCGTTCCGGGATTATACGGTCATTCAGGCGCTGCTCCTGATGTTTGCGACCGAATTTATCCTGATTAACCTGATTGTCGATTTATTATACGGTGTACTGAATCCAAAAATCCGGTATGCATCGAAATAGGAGGGGGAGCTCATGAGCGACAATTCTTCAGTAACGGTCCATTCATCCTCCGTGCCGGGGGAGGCTGTGGTGAACAGCCCGGTTAAAGGGAAGTTCAGCACGTTTATATCCAAGTTTATGAAGCAAAAGCTTGCCGTCGTATCCGGCGTTTTCATCTTGATATTGCTGGTGCTGGCCGTCATCGGCCCGCATATTGTTCCATATCCTCCGAATGAGCCGAACTACGATGCAATGATGCAAGGCCCTTCGGCTGCGCACTGGGCAGGGACCGATGAATACGGACGGGATATTCTCAGCCGTCTGATCGACGGAACCCGGCTGACGATGTCGGTCAGTCTGAGCGCCGTATTTATTTCGGCGATTGCCGGTACGATTCTGGGGCTTATCAGCGGTTATTACGGCGGCTGGATTGACCGCCTGATCATGCGCGGAAGCGACGTCATGTTCTCCTTCCCGGATCTGCTTCTTGCAATCGGCATCGTGGCGATTCTCGGTCCGGGCTTGTCCAATGTCGTCATTGCGGTAGCGGTATTCGGCACGCCTTCCTTCGCCAGAATTATCCGAAGCGTGACGCTGTCTGCGAAAGAATCGCTGTACGTCGAAGCGGCACGATCCATGGGCGCTAAAAACAACCGGATCATCTGGAAGCATATCTTCCCTGAAACGGTTCCGAGCATCATCGTCAACGTATCGATGAAGATCGGCGGAGCCATTCTCGCGGCGTCCTCCCTCAGCTTCCTCGGGCTTGGCGCCAAGCCGACGGAGCCGGACTGGGGCGCGATGCTCAGTATGGGACGCGATTATTTAAGCATCGCACCGCACATCGTATATTTTCCGGGTCTGCTCATCTTCTTGACGGTTCTCGCGTTCAACCTGATCGGCGATGGACTTAACGATGCGCTGGATCCGAAGTCGAAGAACGAATAGGGGGGATTGAACGTGACGCAAACATTGCTAGAAGTCAAAGGACTCAAAACCGAATTCAAGCGGGACGGTTCCTCGGTGCTCGCCGTGGCGGGCGTGGACTTTCATATCAACAAAGGCGAAGTGCTTGGGCTCGTGGGCGAATCCGGCTGTGGAAAAAGCGTGACCTCCCTGTCTATCATGAGACTGCTCAAGGATACGCCCGGCCGAATCGCCGGCGGATCGGTCTTGTTTGAGGGCAAGGACCTCGTGCAGCTGCCGGAAAAAGACATGCGCCGCTACCGCGGCAATGAGCTTGCAATGATCTTCCAGGAGCCGATGACCTCACTCAACCCGGTGCTCCGAATCGGTAAGCAGCTTGAGGAGTCGATCATGCTCCATCTTGGATACGGCCGGAAGAAAGCGCGCGAGCATGCGATCGAATCGCTGAAGCTCGTCGGGATCCCAAGGGCCGATGAAGTGGTCGACGATTATCCGCATCAATTGTCCGGGGGCATGCGGCAGCGGGTCATGATCGCGATGGCGATGGCCTGCAACCCGAAGCTCTTGATCGCGGACGAGCCGACGACGGCGCTTGACGTGACGATCCAGGCGCAAATTCTCGAACTGATGAACCGCCTGAAGAAGGAACAAAACATGGGCATGCTGCTTATTACGCATGACCTCGGCGTTGTGGCGGAGATGTGCGACCGGGTGGTCGTCATGTATGCGGGCCGGGTCGTGGAAGAAGCGAGCGTGACCGAGCTGTTCGAGAATCCGCAGCATCCGTATACCAAGGGACTTATCGCCTCGGTGCCGAAGCTTAGACAGAAGGTCCGTCGGCTGGAATCCATTCCGGGCAACGTTCCCGATCTGCGCAACATGCCTCCGGGCTGCAAATTTGCTCCCCGGTGTCCTTATGTGATGGAGCGCTGTTTGTCGCAGGAGCCGCAGCTGCTCCCGGTCGCGAACGAAGCGGATCGCAAGAGCCGGTGCTGGCTGACGCAGGATGGGCATGCGAAAGGGGGAGAAACCGCATGAAAGATTCGCCGCTATTAGAAGTACGGAATCTGCAGAAATCATTTACGGTCAAAAAAGGCTTCTTCGGCAGCTCCAAGCAGCTTCGCGCCGTGGACGGAATCTCCTTCGCGATTCGGAAGGGCGAAACCTTCAGCCTCGTCGGAGAGAGCGGCTGCGGCAAGTCGACCACCGGCCGGCTTGTTACGCGCCTGTTAACGCCAAACGACGGCGAGGTTATTTTCAATGGAACCGATATCAGCCGTTTCAACGAGAACCAGATGCGTCCGCTGCGAAAAGATATGCAGATGGTGTTTCAGGATCCTTACGCCTCCTTGAATCCGCGAATGAAGGTGAAGGAGCTGGTAGCCGAGCCGCTGCTCATTCATACGAAGCTAAGCGCCAAGGAACGTGACAAGCTGGCCGGAGAGCTGCTTGAAACGGTGGGTCTGAACAGCTTTCATGCCGAGCGCTACGCCCATGAGTTCAGCGGCGGGCAGCGCCAGCGGATCGGCATCGCCCGTGCGCTTTCGGTACGGCCGAGCCTGATCGTGGCGGATGAGCCCGTTTCGGCGCTCGACGTATCGATTCAGTCGCAGGTGCTGAATTTGCTCCAGGATTTGCAGGAAGAATACGGCCTTACGTATCTGTTCATCTCTCACGATCTGAGCGTCGTCGAGCATATCAGCGATCGGATCGGGGTTATGTATTTGGGAACGCTGGTCGAATCAGCCGATAAGGATACGCTCTATGACCGTCCGCTGCATCCTTATACCCAAGCGCTGCTGTCCTCCGTGCCGGTACCGGATCCTAAGCTGAAGAAAGAACGGATTATTCTGAAGGGGGATCTGCCAAGCCCGGTTAATCCGCCGACGGGATGCCGTTTCCATACCCGCTGCCCGGCCTGCATGGAGGTGTGCAAGCAGAAGGCGCCGGTCTTCCGCGAAGTGGAACCGGGCCATCAGGTGGCCTGCCATTTGTATGATGAGGAGATCATGAAGCAAGCCTGACCGGATCAAATCGAATCGCTGGGTTGAAATAGAGCCAGAGGAGGGAAATACGCCGATGAATATCATATTTGACGAATCGCATGCAGCCGAAAGCCGGGTCTATGCGATATATGAGGGAGACGAGCCGCCGTTTCGCCTCCCTGATTCCCGAAAACGAAGCGGAAGCTTAACATGGCTGTATGCGCGTTCCCGGGATGAAGCGGATTACTTAATCGCGGGCATGGGTTCAAGGGAGCAGCTAACCGCAGAGAAGGTGCGTAAAGCAGCGGCCTCAGTTGCCCGGGCGCTGCTGAAGGAACATAAAACAAGCGCTGTTCTCATCCGCAAACCGCTTGATGCGGGTTCGGAGAAAACCAAGCTGACTGAGGCAGAGGAATTCCAGGCCTGGATGGAAGGCTGGTTATACGGATTGTATCAGTTCAACAAGCATCGGGGCGTGACAGCAACGGAAGCCTCGATCAAGCTTCATATCCGGTCGAAGGATTGGGAAGGAATCCCGCGCGAGGAGCTGGATTCCCTGCTGTCCATCGCCGCGGTCCGCGAACGGGGAACAAGGCTTGCCAGAGACTTGGTCAACGAGTCGCCGGAGACTCTGAATCCGGAAGCGTTCGCTGCTGTATTGGAAGCACGCTTCAAGGACACGGAGGCCAAGCTTCATGTTTACCGCGGCCAGGAGCTCCATGAGCGCCAAATGAATGGACTGCTTGCGGTCGGGAAGGGCAGCCGTTTCGGGCCATCCCTGGTTGAAATTACGTATGATGGCGTCCCGGCCGGACAGAAGGGTTCTCATGTCGTGCTAATCGGCAAGGGCATTACCTTTGACATGGGCGGCATGAACGTCAAGACCGGCAGGGATATAAGCGATGCGCGCATGGATATGGGCGGCGCGGCTGCGGTAGCCGGCGCTATGGAGATTCTGATCTCCCGAAAAGCTCCGGTGAAGGTAACAGCTCTTATCGCGGTTGCCGATAATCTCCCGGACCAGCATGCGATGCTGCCGTCCTCCGTCATCCATTATCCGAACGGCATCAGCGTCCAGATCGCGAATACGGACGGCGAAGGCAGACTGATCATCGCGGATGCGCTGCTTCATGCGGCGACCCTTCAGGCGGATCAAGTGATCGACATCGCGACGCTGACAGGCAATGTCGGCGCTGCGCTAGGGCTTGAGCTGGCAGGAATCTGGGGCGATGAAGCGATGACCCGCGAGCTGGTCGAAATCGGTGAACGCAACGGCGAACGGCTGTGGCCGATGCCGCTTGTGGACGAATACGAGTCCGAGCTGCGGAGCGACTACGCGGATTTACGCAATGTCGGCACATCGACCTTGGCCGGTGCAATTACGGCCGCCCTGTTTATCCGGCATTTTGTTCCGGCATCGATGAAGTGGGTTCACATCGACATGGCGGGAACGGTTCAGTACAAGCGGGAGTTTCCGCATGCGGCTGCGGGAGCAACCGGCTACGGCGCCAGACTGCTGGCGGATTATGTAGAGAAGCAGTTTCATAAGAAACCGGCTTCCGGGAAGGAGTGAGCCCGATGCTCCTAGAGGTTATAGCCACGACCGTGGATGACGCCATCACAGCTGAAAATAACGGCGCAGACCGGCTGGAGCTGATCACGGCAATCACGGAAGGCGGACTGACGCCGGGAATAGGACTTGTCCAGCAGGTCATCAAGGCCGTAAACATTCCGGTCCATGTGATGGTCCGGCCTCACAGCCGTTCCTTCGTGTACAGCGAGACCGACGTAGCCACCATGATCGCCGAGATTCAGGCGATTCGCAGCGCCGGAGCTGCCGGGGTCGTCCTTGGCGCGCTGACTCCCGACGGGAAGATTGACGAAGAAACGCTGGGTGCTCTCCTGGCGTGGACCGGGGACATGCAGGTGACGTATCACCGCGCCTTTGACGAGTTGGATGATCAGTTCGAAGGTCTGCGCACGTTAATGAAGTATCCGGCGGTTACCCGTGTGCTGACATCGGGCGGACCCCAGCCGGCACCGCAAGCCATTCCGCAAATTCGCCGGCTGGTCGAAGAGGCGCGCGGAAGTCATCTTAAGATCTTGGCCGGCAATGGATTAACGTGGGAGATCATCCGGGACTTCATCGATCAGACCGGTGTACCGGAAGTGCATTTCGGCTCGGCGGTCCGCTACGGCCGGTCCGGACTGAAGCCGATTGATCCGGTTGAGCTTCGGTCGCTGGCAGACAGCATTCATCAATAGATGTAGCAAACATATCGGAAAACAGGTGAACACAAATTGCAAACCATTCTTAATAAACAACAAGAATTTGTAGTTGGCGTTGATCTTGGGGGTACGAAGATCGCGGCTGCGCTCTTTGATTCCGAAGGTCGGCTGCTGAACCGCGAGCAAGTGGAAACGGCAGGCGCCCGAACGGCTGAGGAGGTCGTCGGGAGAATTACGGCGATGATTCGCAGCGTTTCGGGCGGCCACCCGCTGCGGGGTGTCGGGATGGCTTCGCCGGGAGCGGTGAACAGCAGGGAGGGCATCGTCATTTACGGCACAAACTTGCCGGAATGGACGAATGTCCCCTTGAAAGCATGGATGGAGCGGGAGCTGAATACCGAAGTCCAGGTATTGAACGATGCCAATGCCGCTGCGTGGGGGGAATATGTACGCGGGGCCGGCGCAGGCTCCACGAATATGGTGTACGTCACCTTCAGCACGGGAATCGGCTCGGGCATCGTGCTGGACGGCAAGCTGTTCCTTGGAAGCAACTCCTATGCGGGCGAGCTGGGGCACCACATCATCGACCCGAGTGGACCGCAGTGCAACTGCGGAAGCCGCGGCTGCTGGGAGGTGTTTGCTTCCGGAACGGCGATCGGCCAGGAAGCCGCCCTGAAGATTCAGGAGCGGACGAGTGTGATCGCCGAGCTGGCGGCTGCCGACGGCAGCGTCAATGCACGGCATGTATTTGAGGCGAAGCGGCTGGGCGATTCCGTCGCGATCGAGGTTATCGATCGCGCGGTCTACTATATGGCTCTTGGTCTGGTCAACGTCATTCACAGCTTTAATCCGGACCGGATCGTCATCGGAGGGGGAGTCAGCAGGGCCGGTGAGCTGCTGTTCCCGGCGCTCCGCGAAATGACGGACAAGCTGGTTATGCCGGCTTATCTAGGAACCTATGAGATCGTTCCCGCCGGTCTGCGGGATGATGTCGGTCTCGTCGGAGCGGCCGCCCTGTTTCAATAAAATGGAACCATCACAGGCATGTGATGATTGAAATAAATTTGCCGATGTGGCTCCCGGGCATACAGAAGCCTCCAACCCGTTTCAAGCGGGCCGGAGGCTTTTTGTTCGTTGCAGATTAGATATAGGCTTCATCGGCGGTCATAGGTTGAGGCGATTCCGATGGTTAGAGTGTTAGGTGGCGGCGGGAAACGGGGCGAATCATATTTGCGGTCGAAAGTCCGTCAATCGTAACCGAGTGAAGAGCGTAATCCGTCAACCGTCATCCGTTTTCACAGTTGGAGTCGATTGTAGGTTTACTTATTCATTTGTTTGTATCCGACAAACAACAAGCGGCTGCCCGCACTTTCCCGCCAGCCGGCGGTAACCGCCGGCTCCAAACCTGCACGCGGCATAACGTTGTAGGCTTGAAGCCGGCGGCTTCCGTTATTCCATGTACTTCGCAGCGTCGAAGGGAATCTTCGAATGATGGTTCGCATGCTCGATCAGGGAGGAGAGCTTCGTTACCTCGCGTTCCTTCTTGCGGGCGGCTGCATGGTAGGCTTCCGGATCATATAACGCCACATTGAACAGCGTTACGGCGCCGCCCTCAAGACCCCGGCTGGTCTGGCGCTCCAGCTTCTTGCGGGAGCCGAGATGCGCGAGCTGTCCGATTTCATTGCGCATTTGCTTGGCCAGCTCGATCGCTTCCATGACGGTTATGTTGGTGCCGTTCCACGGGATCGTCTCGGTGGTATTTGAAATCGCCATTAACAGGTCCAGCTTTCTGAAATCGGCGGAGACGGCATCGATTTCTTCCGTGATGACATCGACGCTGCGCGCAGGCACCTCGGCGGTCTCCCCTTTTTCAATAATGGTGCTGCTGTTGTTCAATCGCTCCTGCATCAATTGATTGATCAGTCGATTCATGGCTGCCCGGACAGCCAAAGCTTCCGCCATAGTAATTTGACTCATATGTACTCAATCACCTCTCGATTTAGATACGTTCGTAAAGATTAACATATGGATGTGAGGATGCGTGGAGCAAGCTCCTGCGAACGCAAAGTTCCTATATATAGGAATAGACGCTTCCAAATGGAAAAGGTTGCTTACACGTTCATGATTTTTAGCAATAAAATTTATCATTAGATGGGATTCGCGGAGCCTAAGCATCGGCTCAGTCCCCATGTCGGGAGATCCTATGTCCAAGGCTATCTCCCGATAACCCTAGCTGGTTGACAGCGCCTGCCTCCTGTAAGCACCAGGCGTCATTCCCGTCAAGCTTTTGAATTTTCGGTGAAAATGCGTCAGGGTGTCGTACCCGCAAATTTCCGCGATGCGGCCTATGGGCATCTCGTTCGTGAGCATAAGCTCTTTGGCATGCGCGATCCGTTTCGCATTGATATAATCGGTAACCGTAAGGCCGGTGTACTTCTTGAACATTCTGGAGTAATGGGCCGGATCTACCGACGCATGAGCCGACAGTGCGGCTAGTCCGATGGGTTGATCCAGATGCTCGTGAATCCATTGAATGGATTCGATCAACCAAGTTGGTCCAAGCCCCGCAGGGGCCGGCTTCTCTGCAGATGAGACGCTGATATAACGATTGATATACAGCAGGATAGAGCGCAGCTGAAGCACAAGCGCCTCCCGGGATCCTAACCGGGTCTGCCCAAACTCGTCCGACATTGCTTTCAGTATGTCCTCGATATACGTTCGATCGGTACCTGAAAGTTCATAACGATAAGCTCCCGATTTCCGGGAAACTTCGAAGCAATGAAGGGCAGCGTATTGTAAATCGCTGATAGGATCACCTTGGACGAGCGATGGCGCAAAGAATAACGCGCTTGAAATAATCGGATCGTCCGGGTCAGGGAAAGAGCTGTGGATCGTGTTCCCGGGAATGATAAACAGGTCGCCTTCTTTTTTCTCCACTAATTTGTTTTCAATAAAAAAAGTGCCTTTCCCCTGATGTATGTATACCAATTCGTAAAGATCGTGCAGATGGTGGGGCAGCTCCATGCGGGGGCTTTTCTGCGTCCGATAAACCAGCTCCATAGGAAACAAGGGGTCTCCGTTAAAGGCTTTGCGCATGGGAGTCATGATGATCCTCCTCCTTCACTCTGATACGTTCACAATATCAAAATACGTTATGAATCTGCAAGAATACGCTATTTTTATACACGGATTTTGAACATACAATGGGGATAAGAAAAGCGATACAGAAAGGCGGGGGAAGTACATGAAAGTGGATGCCCACCAGCATTATTGGCGGATCGAACGGGGGGATTACGGATGGATCACACCTGAGCTTCCCGTGCTTTATCGGGACTTCCTGCCATCCGATTTAAAACCGTATCTGGATGCACATCAGCTTGACGGCACGATTGCGGTTCAGGCGGCCCCGACCCTAGAAGAAACGGATTATCTTTTATCCCTGGCCGATCGTGATCCTTCCATTCTCGGCGTGGTAGGGTGGATTGATCTCTTTGATCCGGAGCATCGCCGCCATTATGAACGATTCTCAAAGCATCCAAAGTTTATCGGCTTTCGGATTATGATTCAGGATATGCCTGATTCCAGTGCCATTCTGGAGCCGGCGTTTATCGAAGCCTTGAATATGTATATCCAGGAAGAGGTTCCGATCGATCTTCTTGTTCGAAGCCATCAGTTGGAGCACTTACTGAAGCTCATTCAGCAAGTCCCGAACATGCGAGGCGTGGTGGACCATCTGGGCAAACCACCGATAAGAAGCGGGGAGATGGAACCCTGGGAGAGCTTCATGAAGGAAATCGCACGTTTTCCGGGAATATACTGCAAGCTGTCCGGCATGGTCACCGAGGCCGAGCATCGGCGGTGGAACCAGGAGGACTTCACAGATTATGTACATAAAGCCATTGCCCTGTTCGGTTCCGAGCGGGTCATGTTCGGAAGCGACTGGCCGGTATGTCTGCTGTCCGCTGAATATAGCCAAGTCGTGCACGTGTTAGAAGGGGCGCTGCCCAACACATGGGGAGAGCAGGAGCGGGCACGATTGTTCGGGCTGAATGCCGTAGAGTTCTACAAGCTCTGAATATCCGAACAACGACGGGGTGAGGAAATTCCTTTACTCCTTTTCGCTAGGATGCTAGTAATCCTCATTGCTATAAAGCGTAATCTCAATAAAAAGGTGGGTTAATACTATGAAGTACCGCAAGCTGGGTCGTACCGGACTGGAGGTTTCCGTATTAAGCTTCGGCGCATCCTCGCTGGGCTCCGTCTTTCGGGAAACGGACGACAGCGAAGGAATCCGTACCGTTCATGCAGCCATTGATGCAGGGATTAATTTGATTGATGTTTCCCCTTATTATGGACTGACGAAGGCTGAAGCGGTACTTGGCCAAGCCATCGGGCAGATCCCCCGGGACAAATTTTATCTCTCCACCAAAGCCGGCCGTTACGGCGAGCAGGATTTTGATTTTACATTCAAGCGGATCATTGCCAGTGCAGATGAGAGCTTGAAACGGTTGAATACCGACTATGTGGATTTTCTCTTCCTGCATGATATTGAGTTCGTGCCCGCACGGATCATTTTGGAGGAAGGTATCCCTGCACTCCAGCATTTAAAAGAGCAAGGAAAAATCCGCTTTAGCGGAATATGCGGCCTGCCGTTACAGCTGTTTGAAAAGCTGCTGCCTCAGACGAAAGTGGATGCAATCATCTCGTATTGCCACTATTCTTTAAATGATCAGACGCTGACACGTTTGCTGCCATTGCTTTATCAAGAAGGAATCGGTCTCATGAACGCGTCTCCATTGTCGATGGGGCTGCTTAGCCATCGAGGAGCGCCGTCATGGCATCCGGCTTCGGCGGAAATCAAGGAAGCGTGCAGACAAGCGGCTGAATATTGCGCGAAAGAAGGAATCGATATTGCCAAGCTAGCCGTGCAGTTCTCGACCTCGCATGAGCAGATTCCCACGACACTGGTCAGTACGGCCAACCCGGATAACATCGTGCGCAATGCCGAATGGACCGAAGAACCTCTGGATCAAAGGTTGGCGGCCGAGGTTTTAAGGATCCTGGAGCCGATTCAAGGTCGGACTTGGATAAGCGGACGCCCGGAATACAATGAAGGGATCAGACCATAAAGGGGGCGGGCATAATGAAGGGAATTGTGTGCAGTCGGATTGGAGAGTTTCAATTCCGCGAGGATTTGCCGGAGCCGCAATTGCTTGATGGCGAGGCTATCATCAGCATTAAACGAATCGGGATTTGCGGTACGGATCTTCATGCCTTTAACGGCAATCAGCCGTTCTTTACCTACCCGCGAATTCTCGGTCATGAGCTATCCGGGATGATTGAACAGATCGGGGACAATGAAGTGGGGTTGAAGGCAGGCGACATCGTCTGTGTCATTCCTTACATGCACTGTGGACAATGCATGGCTTGTCTCAGAGGCAAAACCAATTGCTGCAGATCGATGAATGTCATCGGCGTGCATACAGACGGAGGCATGCGGGAGCGCATTTCGGTTCCGATCACCCATTTGGTTCGAGCAGACGGATTATCAATGGATCAGGCGGCCCTGGTAGAACCGTTAGCGATAGGGGCCCATAGTGTTCAAAGGGCGAATATCACCCGCGGGGATACGGTTTTGGTGATCGGTGCCGGTCCTATCGGACTTGGCGTCATGGTGTTTGCTAAGGAGAAGGGAGCAACCGTTATCGCAATGGACATGAACGCTGAGCGATTAGCCTTCAGCAAGTCGTGGGCCAAGGCTGACCATATAATCCGGGCCGGGCAAGAATCGTCAAATGAACTTGCGGCGTTAACGGGTGGAGAGCTTCCCGCCATTGTTTTTGATGCAACTGGAAATCAGCGATCCATGACCCATGCCTTCAAGTTGGTTGGGCACGGTGGAACCCTGGTGTACGTCGGGTTAATCAACGGAGACATTTCCTTCGAGGATTCCGATTTCCATAAACGGGAATTGACCTTGATGGGCAGCCGTAATGCGACCAAAGCCGACTTCAATCATGTTATAAATACGATAACGGAAAGTGGTCTTGAATTGGAGCGGTATGTCACGCATCGATGCGGATTTGATGAAATGATCGGCGAATTTAAACATTGGCTGGACCCGTCCTCCAAGGTAATCAAAGCGGTCGTGGAGCTCTGAACGATCGAGTGCACGGACAAAAAATATTAAAAATATTGGCAAATGAGCATCGATCATGATAGAAATCATGTGCTTCTATGTTATGATCTTAGGATACTGGTTGTAAGCGTTATCATAACAAAGGAGCAAATGATATTGGGAACATTTAAATCCAAAATACTCATATATAGTTTGCTATTGGGATCCTTTCCGACGATTCTTATCGGATTCTTCTCTTATTTCATTGCCGCCAAAGACGTGGAGGAGAAGGTGAACGAGGGGAATATGCATCTGTTGAACCAGACCCGGATGAGGGTGGAGCAGGTGCTCGATTCCATGCAACGAACCGCCCTGCAGTTTGAGAACTCCGCGCTGCTCAAGTCTGTGATGGACAGCAAGTTAAGCGGACAGGACTTTATTAAGGTCCGGGAACTGATGAAGGAAATGTTTAATCTGCAGACGCAGACCATATTAAACCAGGTGTACGTCGTTAATCTGAAGCATGAATGGGTCGTGGATTTAAATTCCCTCAAGCCGCTGGAGGGCTTGAACAAGGCCGAGTTCGAGCGGTATCTGGATACCAATGAAAGCATATTCTGGGCAGCGGGATCGGGGGAAATCTCGCAAACCGCGAATCCGGTGGAGACGGATCATTGGAACAGCGCGGAACAAACGGCAACAACTCTTCGGCTGGTGCATAAAATACCGCTGCTGTCGAAGAACGCGTCCCCGTCAGGTATTCTGATCCTGCAAATCACTGCCAAAGATATCCGGAGCATGCTGGAGCCGGACAATTTGCGGGCAGCCCAGTATATCCTGAACGAGCAGGGAGAGGCATTCCTGTCGCCGGTTCAGGATCGGGTGGCTTACCGCTCGATCAACGGAGAGGTCTCGACAAGGATTGCACAGTCCGGCCAGCTCCAAGGCGCATTCCACGCAGAGAGCGAAGGCAAAAAGGTGAGCGTGCTGTATGCCAAGTCGGAATATAACGGATGGACCTATGTGTCCGTGGTATCCCTGGATAAAGTAACGGACCAGACGGGGAACATTGCGCTGATTACAGCCGCCGCCTGTTTCGGGATCATTGTGACCGTGCTGATCGCTTCCTTGTTTGGCAGCCGGAGAATGTATTCACCAATCCGCAGACTCCATGAGTTTGCGACGAACGTTCAGCCGCAGCAGGCCGATGGCAACCGCAAGGACGAGTTTGAGTTCATCCGGGATAGTCTGACCTCCCTTGCCGTATCCAGAAACGAACTGGACAAACAGATGAAATCCCAAACGGTCCATCTGCGGGAGTTCTATGTCCTCAAGCTGTTCACTGAGCAAATGTCCGGAGCCGATGACAAGTATGCTTCCGAACGCTACGGGTTTCCCACGGGCTGGGGGAGCCTCGGGGTGCTGCAGCTTGAGCTGGATAACCTGCAGCAGTCGCGGTTTCAGGAACAGGACCGGGAGCTTCTTCTGTTTGCGGTAAACAATATCGTCTCGGAAACCTTGCCCGAAGAGGCCCGCTTCAGTCCGATCGTGCTGAATCATTCCCAGGTGACGCTGCTGACCTGTAAAGAAAAGGATGCCGAAGCCGGGCAGGCTTTGTTCTATGAGACCGCTCAGCACATCAAAGCCAAGGTTCAAGAATATCTCGGGCTCGAATGCAGCATCGGCATCAGCCACCCGTTTCAGCGGTTGTCCGATGTGAAGCGTGCCTATAAAGAAAGCAGCGCGGCACTTAAATTGCGATTTGTGCTCGGGTCGAATATCATCGTGCGCTATGCCGATATTGAGGATCAGGGCAGCGCAGAGAAGACGGTATACAATAAATTAAGGCAGATTGAGGATCAGATGATGCTTGCCCTGGAAGAGCGCCAGCTCGGGAAGGTCGAGCAGCTGTTTCAGCGTTACTTGGATGAGCTGCTGTGCAATGGCGGGCTCTATCAAGAGCATCAATTATTGCTGCTGCAGCTTGCCTCCAGGACCGTCAGCATAGCCCAGGAGCAGGGACTGTCGATGCAGCAATTATGGAATGGCGAAGAGGAGCTGAAGCGTCTGTTCAGGCTGCAGACCCGAACCGAAATTGCAAGCTGGTTCGACGCCAGATTGTTTAAGCCTGTTATCGAAATTTTGGGGGATATGGCGGATAAGCAATTCGTGAACATCACCCGCCGAATCATTGAGATTGTGCAGGAGCAGTATGACAGAGACATTTCACTTGAGTACTGCGCAGCGATCATGAATTTTAATCCGGCTTATATCAGTCGTGTATTTAAGAAAGAGATGGGTGTCTCCTTCAGTGAATACTTAAGCGAGTATCGAATGAATATAGCCAAAAATCTGCTGGCTACGACCGAGCTGAAGGTTTCGGAAATCGGTCAGAAAGTGAGCTATACCAATATCAGCGCCTTCATTCGTACGTTCCGCCGGACGTTCGGGGTAACTCCCGGCCAGTACCGGGAGCAGCTTCACCGTGAAGAAGGTTAGCTTGAGAATGAGCAGACCTACTCGAAGATGAAGGCACACCTTGTATGTGGTTCATTTTATGAAAAAACAGCTACAAAAAAGAAATCAATAAAGCTGTTCCATCCGCAGAAAATTCTGTGTTGAGATGGAGCAGCTTTTTTGTACCATAAAGAGCCTTCCCGTAAGTGACCGCGGCAAATGAATCCCGGATATATTCACGGCACGGCCAATTCATACCGTCCATAGCGCTATACCGCGAAGCTCCGGCTCCGCACAGGATGTCATATGCAGCATACAGAAGGTGAAATCCGGCATATGCCGGAGAAATCATGGAACCCTTAAAGCCCTTGCCGGAAAGGCAATTGCAGAAGGCTTGCGCGTAAAGTCATGAACGGAGTATAGCCGGACATAAAGCCGGTGGCGGATAATAATTCCATGAAAACGCATACAGTCCAGGCAACAAGAATGATGTTCAAACAGGCAGGGGGAGAGATGCAATGAATTCAAATCAAGCTCCGGCAACAACAAGACCGCAAGTAAAGAGGGAACGGCGTCTGGAGAAACGAAAGCTCTTACTGAGGGATCTGGTCAGAGACAGATGGATGTATCTGATGCTGCTGCCAGGCGTGCTGTATTTTATCGTATTTAAATACGTGCCGATGTACGGGGTGACGATGGCTTTTCAGGATTACAAGCCGCATACCGGATTCTTCGGCAGCCCGTGGGTCGGTTTTAAGCATTTTGAGCGCTTCTTCAGCGAACCGCAGTTTTGGATGCTTTTTCGCAACACCATCATTTTAGCGTTATATAATCTGATCTTTTTCTTTCCGCTGCCGATTATACTGGCACTCATGCTGAATGAGCTGAGGCGGGAACGCTTTAAAAGATTTGTGCAAACCTTGATTTACATCCCGCATTTTGTATCCTGGGTTGTCGTCGTAGGTATTTTCTATATCTTGTTTACGACCGAGAACGGCATTCTGAATGAAATCATTTATCAGATAACGGGTGAGAAAATCGCTTTCCTGCTGGAGAAGGACTGGTTCCGGACGATGATTGTGTCCCAGTCGATCTGGAAGGAAGTCGGATGGGGTACCGTGATCTTTCTTGCCGCCCTTGCAGGCGTAGACCTGCAGCAATATGAAGCCGCACGGATCGATGGAGCAGGACGCTGGCGCCAGCTGTGGCATATCACGCTGCCGGCCATCCGCAGCACGATCATCATTTTGCTTATTCTACGTTTAGGCAACTTTCTGGACTCCGGGTTCGAGCAAATCTTCCTGATGATCACGCCGACGAACCGGGAAGTGAGCGAAGTGTTCGATACGTATGTGTACACCAAAGGGATGACGCAGGCGCAGTACAGCTACAGCGCAGCCGTCGGATTGTTCAAATCCTTCGTCGGATTGGTTTTGGTTCTCGGTTCCAACTGGATGGCCAAGCGATTTGGGGAAGAAGGGGTGTACTAGGGGATGCCGTGGATGCATTTTTCGGAAGATCAACATGCTTTCGATGTGAGTTTTGTACGGAGTCCATTCAGGAGCCACGCTGACAAAACTTGAGGAGGGAATAGACATGCGTCAAGATCAAACCTGGGGCAATCGCCTGTTTGATATCATTAACCATTCCATATTATTCATCGTTGCGATCGTATGTGTGCTTCCATTCGTGTATGTGCTGGCGGTTTCGTTTGCCAGCCCGGCTGAAGTCGCAAAGGGCGGATTGATTTTATGGCCCAAGGAATGGTCGCTCGTATCGTACCAATATATTTTCTCGTCGGACACACTGCCGCGAAGCTTGCTCGTTTCGATCTATATTACGGTAGTAGGAACACTGATCAACCTGGCGTTTACATCGCTGATGGCTTATCCGTTGTCCAAGCCTCATCTCCGGGGCCGAAATCCCATCCTGCTGGGCGTTTTGATTACGATGCTCTTTAGCGGGGGGATGATTCCGACGTACTTCGTCGTGAACGGGTTGAATCTGACCAATACGCTGTGGTCCCTGATGATCCCGAATGCCATCAGTGCGTTTAACCTGATCGTGCTGAAGAACTTTTTTCAGCAAATTCCCGACGGGCTGGAGGATTCGGCCAAAATCGACGGCTGCAACGACTTGGGGGTACTGATTCGAATCGTGCTTCCCTTATCCCTCCCGGCCATGGCGACGTTTGGTTTGTTCTATGCTGTGGCTCACTGGAACACGTTTTTCAATGCGATTCTATACATCAATGACAACGAGAAATGGCCGATTCAGGTCCTGCTTAGGGAAATCGTGATTTTGGCGCAGAGCCGGGTGGGGGATTCCAGCTTCGACGAAATGGACGTGCAGCCGTTAACGATTCGGATGGCGGTCATCGTTTTTGCCACCGTGCCTATTCTGCTCGTGTATCCTTTTCTGCAGAAGCATTTTGCGAAAGGGGTCATGCTGGGCTCTGTGAAAGGATAAAGCGATTGGATGGTGCCTTCTTCCCATAAGAGGGGTTTCTATAGAAATGAATATGATGGAGGGGTAAAGATGAAGAAAAGATGGATGACAGCCGTAATGGCAATGCTGGCGGGGATGATGGTCGTGACGGCATGCGGGGACAAGAGCGGCGGGAGCGGGGCTGATGGCGACGGACCTTATCCGCTCACCCTGGTCGTTAACCAGGTAGGTGAAATACCCGACCCGAATAATCCGATTGAGGAAAAAATACGCGAATACACGAACACGGATCTGCGGATTCAGTGGATTCCCTACTCCGCATACGATGAGAAGGTTAATGTCATGGTCGCTTCCAATGAGCTTCCGAAGCTGATCAAGCTGAACTATACGCCAACGACGATCAGCTCGCTCGAAGCCGATCTGTTCTGGGACATCACCGACCAATTGAAAAATTATCCGAATCTGGCCGCTCAGCCGCAGGCTTACTACGACAACATCAGCGTGAACGGCAGAGTGTACGGCATCCCCTTGTTCCGGGACATGGGACGGGCGATCGTCAGCTACCGCAAGGACTGGCTCGATGCAGCCGGCTTGAAGGAGCCTGTCACCCTGGATGATTGGTATGAAATTATCCGGTACAGCACGGAGGAGGACCCGGATGGCAACGGAAAAAGGGACACCTACGGAATGATGCTGGACAAAGGCTACAACCAGGGTACGGCATCAACGTTAACCCGGCTTGCCGTTTCCCAAGGCGCACCGAATAAATGGGGCATCGACGAGCAAGGCAATTTCTATCCGGAGTTTGAATCCGAGCAGTTCTTCGAGGTTATGAAGCTGTTCAGGAAATTATATGAAGAGAAGCTGATCAATCAGGATTTTGCTGTGGTGGATTCCTCCGAGCTCAACAAGGTGTACGAATCGGGACGCGCCAATATCCGAATCTCAGGCGGTAACGGCCAATCGCTGCAAACCAAGCTGGAGAAGGTCGTTCCGGAAGCGGTTGTCGACGTATCGCCGCTGCAAGGTCCGGAGGGCATTCGGGTTCCGGGAGAAAGCGGAAATACCGGGTTCCTGGCAATCCCGAAATCGACGGTCAAGTCTGAAGAGGAGCTGGCGAAAGTGTTGACCTTCGTCGACAAGCTGCTGGATCCCGAAATGGTCAACGTCATTAATAAAGGCATCGAGGGCGTCCATTACAAAGTTGTAGGAGATTATACCGAAACGATCGATGCGGATAAGGATGCTCAGGAGGTTAAGCCTTACCGTGACACGCTGCCGCAGCGGGGCGATTTGTACAACATGGAGAAGAAGCCGAAAGGAACGGAGCTGTTTAACAAGAACAAAAAAATCGTGTTCGAGAACGAGAAATACATTGTGCCGAATCCGGCGCTGACCCTGAAATCAACGACTTACAATGAACGCGGCGGAGAACTGGAGCAGATCATCACCGATGCGCAAACCAAGTTTATTATGGGGCAGATTGACGAGGCCGGCTGGAAGGCTGAGGTGGAGAGATGGAGAAAGAGCGGCGGCGATCAAATGGCCGCAGAATATAAAGAGTCCTATGCGAATCAGCAATAACGGTCATTGATCATGCAAACGGGAGACAAAGCGGGCAAGTAAAAGGAAATGCCTTTGACGTACTTGACTGCATTGTCTCTCGCTCGCGTATAAACGGTATTCATGATCGAAAGAGCATTTCATTGCGGCTGGTTAACATGCAAATTTAATCAATGCAAGTTATCTGGAGAGGCAAATGATGAACAGATAGTTCGAGGCTTGTTGATTGGCGTTCCGATTAGCACGAGATCAAGATGATTCGTTTTAAGCGCGCCGGCCGGCTTGATTTGCAGCACTAGACCGTCGCGGTCAAAGCGGCAGGTAAGAATAAACATCTGCTGCTGTTCCAGCAGCTGAATGTGAATCAAGCAAGTCGACGAATCTGCCCATACTGCACCGCAAGCGGAGGGAAGGCCGAAAAAAGGATCGGGACCGATATGCCAATCATTCATGGAGCATACAACACGGGAACGACCGGTTTCATGAATGAAGATGAGCTCGCAGGCTTGATCACTGAACGTAAATTGGCAGTCTGTCCATCCCGGCTCGTTAGCTGATAGGCGATAAGGGTGTCCCGAGACTTGTGCGGCTGCATGGGAGAAGGAGCTTCCTTTCGGCAGAAGGAGCTTCAAGGCGCTCAGACGCTGCTGCATCCGGTCATAACCGGCATCATCGAAGGGGCAGGGCTCCTGCATGGAAGAAATCAGATGGGTCCAGACGCTGTCAAGAATCCCTTGGTGCTCATCCCGGTTCAGCATGGTGTTGGCCGTCGACACGAACACGGCGTCATGGTGCGGGCTGACGAGAACGAATTGCCCTCCGGCTCCGAATGCGCAGTAGGCTTGACGCCTGGCCCGCCAGAACTGGTACCCGTAACCGCTTCGCCCTTCCAGCAAAATTCCGGCACTGGAATTATCAACGACCTTGGACGTGCTTTGCTCTACCCAGCCCTCAGGGAGGATCCTCGTCCCATTCCACACCCCGTCCTGCAGATAGAGCTGACCGAATTTGGCCAGATCCTCCGTGGTGCAATAGGCCCCGCTGCCGCCCAGGTTAATTCCGAGCGGACAGGTCTCCCACTCGATATCCTGCATCCCGAGAGGCTGGAACAAGCGGGCATCGAGATAGTCATGTACGGTAGTCCCCGTGACCCGTTGGAGAATGGCGCACAGCGTATGCGTACCTGTCGTATCGTAGGCAAAGACGGTTCCCGGGGGATGGCTCGGCGGCGTATGAAGGTATTCGAATACGATATCCCGGGCCTCCTTATTGGTTGATTTTCTGTGGACGGTTTGCATGCTCAAGAGATGCCGGATGGTCATACTGGCTGTGTACGGATGTACGGTCTCCGGCTGTTTATCCGGAAAAAAATGAATGACCTTGTCATCCAGGGAGATCCGCCCTTCTCCGATGGCAATGCCGACAGCGGCCGATGTCAGGCTCTTGCTGACCGAGAATATCGGATGCCTTAAATCTTTGTGGAACGGGAAGTAATAGCCTTCGGCTGCCACTTTGCCATGCCGAAGGAGCATAAAGCTGTGCAGGTTCATATTTTTGTCCGTCATGTCCTCCATAAAGCGGAGGATGGCGGATGAAGGAATGCCGACCTCCTCCGGACGGACTCGAGGCAGTGAAGTCATCATCATCAACCTTTCAGCTGTTTCTTATTTTTGCGGCTTGTTTATTCTTCGTTTCCATCTATGTTACCGAATGGCATGCTCCTATAAAAACGGTCTCCGATGTTTAATTCGGTTCATTCTTTGCTTTTTTTGCCGGATTTGAATCCTAGCGGCATTTTTAGCTTCATGAAGGAAGCGAGTGCGGGGAAAGAGAGCATAAAATGCAAAATATGCGGGGGATTCAGCATCAAACCCGGAATTTTTATCGTTTATGTTTCATTATAATGAAGCTTGAAATTATACTTCCAAGAAGATTGAGGGGGGATATGGATGGAAGGGAACCCATGGTCCGTCCGGACGGTGGAGACGATCCTCCGTCAAGCGGACGGCGAGGGAGTTCACCCGGAAATTGCCCGCCGGTGGGCGTATGTGCCCGGGATGATGCTCATGGCGATCGCCCGCGCAGGGGATTTTTATAACAAGGATGGTTATTTCGACTTCATGAAACGGCATATGGATCTGTTTGTTCAAGAGGATGGAAGCATTCGGGGGTATCGCATCGAGGAGTACAATCTGGACCAGATCAACCAGGGGAAGAATTTGTTTGCCCTGAGGGCCAAATTTCCAGACTCCCGTTATGAAAAGGCTTCCCATACGCTGGCCGCCCAGCTCATCAGCCAGCCCAGGACGACGGACGGCGGTTTTTGGCACAAAAAAGTATATCCATTTCAGATGTGGCTGGATGGGCTCTATATGTCTTCGCCGTTCCTGGCGCAGTATGCCAAAACCTACAACCGCCCCGAATTGTTTGACGAGGTGGCACATCAGCTTCTGCTGGTGGAGCGCAGAACCCGGGATCCCAAGACGGGTCTTCTGTATCACGGATGGGATGAAGCGAAGGAACAGGTTTGGGCCGATCCGGAAAGCGGGCGGTCCCCGAACTTTTGGAGCCGGGCTTTGGGCTGGTATGCGATGGCGCTTGTGGACAGTCTGGAGTTTTTCCCGGTAGATCATCCGCAGCGCGGTACGATCATTGGCATATTCGAGCGCCTAAGCCGAGCGCTGGCACGATGGCAGGAGAAAGAGAGCGGGCTGTGGTTCCAGGTGCTCGACCAGGGCTTCCGGGAAGGCAATTATCTTGAAACCTCCGGCTCCTCCATGTTTATTTATGCTTTGGCCAAGGGCGTTCGGCTCCAGTACCTGGAGCAGCCTTCAAGGCCTGTTGCGGAGCGGGCGTACGCCGGTTTGATTCAGCGGTTTGTTGAGGCCGGCGAAACCGGCGTGCATCTTCACTCCATATGCCATGGAGCAGGGCTGAGCGATGACCGCAACGGCTCGTATGAATATTACATCGGTGAACAAGTGGTGTCCGATGCCCAGATTGGCGTGGCGCCTTTCATCCTTGCCAGTCTGGAAATGGAGCGGTTACTAGATTCGTTATAGGAGGAGGAACTCGATGATGCACTCATCGTCAACACTGCAAGCATTACAGAACAAACTTTGGCTGTCGGACCAGGGGGACGGGACGTTCGTGAACCCGGTGCTTCATGCGGATTATTCGGATCCGGATGTGATCCGGGTCGGGGAAGATTTCTATATGACGGCTTCCAGCTTCGGCCATCTGCCGGGACTGCCGATTCTGCACTCGAAGGATCTGATTAACTGGAGGATTATTAATCATGTGCTGCCCCGAATGGAGCTGCCGGGCTATGACGTCCCTCAGCACGGGAACGGCGTGTGGGCTCCGGCCCTTCGGTTCCATGACGGCAAGTACTGGGTGTTCTATGGAGATCCGGATGTCGGCATTATGATGAGCACAGCAAGGGACCCGGCAGGCAGCTGGACGCCTCTGCATCTGGTTCAAGAGGGGAAAGGCCTGATCGACCCGTGTCCGTTCTGGGACGATGACGGCCAGGCCTACCTGGTTCACGCGTTCGCCAAAAGCAGATGCGGCATCAAGCACCTATTAAGAATGTGCCGGATGTCCCCGGACGGAAAGCGTCTCTTGGATGAAGGCCAGATCGTCTTCGACGGGACCGAGCATCATCCGACGATGGAAGGGCCGAAGATGTATAAACGGCATGGTTATTATTATATTTTTGCGCCTGCCGGGGGAGTATCAACGGGGTGGCAGACCGTGCTCCGGTCAACCTCGGTCTTTGGGCCTTATGAGGACAAAATCGTACTGCATCAAGGCAGCAGCCCGATTAACGGCCCGCATCAAGGCGGCTGGGTAGAGCTCGCTTCGGGCGAATGCTGGTTCATGCATTTTCAAGACAAAGGGGCATACGGGCGAATCACTCATCTGCAGCCGATGCGCTGGGTCGATGATTGGCCGCAGATCGGTATCGATGCGAATGGGGACGGGATCGGCGAACCGGTTCTGCGTTATCCGAAGCCAAACGTCGGCGGGGAGCATGCGATTCAGGCACCGGATGATTCGGACGAATTCGAAGGGGCTGAGCTTGGTCTCCAGTGGCAATGGCAGGCCAATCCCAATCCGGCCTGGTACGCATTCGAGAGGGAGAGCCATTTGCGATTATTTGCCTTCCCGGTGCCGGATAACCAGTCCTCCCGCACGATCTACGCTGCCCCTCACTTGCTGATGCAGAAATTCCCGGCAGAAGTATTTCAAGCTGAAGCGAGGGTGGACGGAACGGCACTCAAGCCCGGTGAATATGCGGGCCTGATCATATTCGGGCGAGCCTTTGCTTATGCAGCCATTCGGATGAAGGAGGACGGATCCGGCATGGAACTCCTCCGTGCCGAAGGAAACGACCAGGCGGAACATATTGTGTGGTCCGGTGGATTGAGCGAAGGGAAGGTAACGCTGCGGGTGACGGTTCATCCTGGCGCTATATGCCGCTTCGAGTACGCCGGCGCTGGCGGTCCTTTCGTGCCGTGCGGAGATAAGGAGTTCGAAGCGGAAAAGGGGCACTGGGTCGGAGCCAAGGTAGGATTGTTTGCGGCGAGCCGAGAGGATCACTCAGACAGAGGGTATGCGGATATCGACTGGTTCCGGGTTGGAAGAGGAGAGAAATAGAAGCTGGAAGGGCTGCTCCTAGACGGGGAACCCGGCATTGGATCAGCCCGAACGGCCCTGAGGCTATCCATGGCGCTTACGGTATTGAAGGGGCGTCGTGCCTGCGATTTTTTTAAAGGTTTTATTAAAGTGGGCAATATGCTCAAATCCGGTTTGCTCGGAGATGAATTGTACGGATTCCCGGCTGCTCACAAGCATCTTCTGGGCTTCACGAATCCGTACCACCTGCAGGTACTCGCGAAAGTGAAAGCCCGTCAGCTTAGTGAACACTCTGCTGAGATAGGAAGGGCTGATGTAAAACTGCTTGGCGACCTGATCGAGCGTAAGCCTTTCATGATAGTTGGATTTGATATACTGGGCAATCTCCGAAATTTTCTGGTGCATCGGATGCTCATATTCAGGGGGCTGCGATTGGAGCGAGGTCTCAATCCGGTGCAGGCGGATGAGCAGCTCGTTCATCCACGCGCGAACCAACGAGCCGTAATGTGCCTGCCCGGATTGACATTCTGCGAGCATCGAGAGGAGCAGCCGTTCGATTTCGGGCTGATGCTTCAGCGGAATGCGAACCAGCCTGGATGTTCCGTGATCGAGCAGCTTGGCGACGCCGGCATCGCCCTCTTCGATGAAGCTTCGGGAGAAGCCGATCAGCACCCGCTCGAAGATCAGCTTATCGGAGCTTGCCGTCGAATGCAGATCATGCGGGTTCACGATCATCATATCCCCTTTTTTGACGGTGAACACATTATCGTCCATGAAGTAGACCCGCTCTCCATTAAGCAGATAATACAGCTCGAAGTAGGGGTGCTCATGCGGACGGGGCATGCTGCTGGAACCGTTTCTCGACATGTATTGGATGGAGAAATCATCTTCTCCAATGTGGTACTTGGGCTGCAGCCGGTCATTCATTCTCTCTAACTCCTTTGCAACCGCGGATCCCGATCCTATTGTCATTCGTGAAGCCTGATGTACCTAAACAGGTCGGAGACAACGGATACGGCCAATTGGGGTCGTAGAAAATTATATAACATGCCTGCAGACGATCTTCAAGGGCTTTGGTTGCAATCGGCAGCATTTTTTTATAAGCGCTTACATCTTCATGTGGTATCAATCGAATAATCAAACTTGAAACTTACTAAAGCGGAGGTAAGCATGATCAAACAAACAGAAGAAGCAATATGTCCCGACTTGCCTGTAATCCCGGAATACACAGTTATGATCACAGACTATGGCGCTGTAGGAGACGGCGTTTATGACAATACCCAGGCATTTCATCAAGCAATCGAAGCTTGCGCAAAGGCAGGAGGGGGGAAGGTGGTCATCCCTCCGGGGATTTGGCACACCGGTCCGTTAACCCTGCAGAGCCGGATTGAGCTTCACGCTTCTGCCGGTGCTCTCGTCATGTTCAGCAAGCAATTCGAAGCTTATCCGATCCGGATGTCTACTTATGAGGGCCGGCAGATGTTCCGCTGCCAGTCTCCGCTCGATGGAGAAGGATTGGAGGATATCGCAATCACCGGCAGCGGCATCTTTGACGGAGGCGGCGAAGCCTGGAGGCCCGTTAAGCAAGGGAAGCTGACGGAAAGCCAGTGGGATCGTTTAATTCATACCGGCGGCGTCGTGGATGACGAGGGACTGTGGTGGCCAACGCCGGCTGCCCGGGACGGGAAGGAGAACCTGGCCCGGATCGAACAGACAGGCAGCCGAAATCCCCAGGATTATGAGCCTGTCAGAGACTATCTGAGACCCAATCTGCTCAGCTTGAGAAACTGCAAGCGGATTCTGCTCAGCGGCCCTACCTTTCAAAATTCCGCAGCCTGGTGCCTGCATCCCTGGGCGTCGGAGCAGATTACCATTCAAAACATTACCGTCCGCAATCCATGGTATGCCCAGAACGGGGACGGACTGGACATCGATTCGTGCAAATACGTGATCGTGGAAAATAGCTCGTTTGATGTAGGAGATGACGCGATCTGTCTGAAGTCCGGCAAAAATGAAGCCGGGCGCCTGCTGGGAAAGCCGAGCGAGCGGATCAGCATCCGGAACTGCACCGTTTATCACGGCCACGGCGGGATCGTTATCGGCAGTGAAATGTCCGGAGGCATCAAGGATGTGCACGTATCCGATTGCACCTTCATCGGCACCGATATCGGCATCCGGTTTAAAAGCTGCCGCGGACGCGGCGGCGTGGTCGAGAATATCTTCATTGAACGGATCCGGATGCGGGATATCGACGGGGATGCCATCTCCTTCAATTTATATTACGAAGGGAAAGCCGGCTCCGGCGAATACCAAGCGGAAGCGATGCTCCCCGTTACCGAGGAAACCCCCGTGTTCCGCAATATTGTTATTCAGGATATCGTCTGCAGCGGCGCGCATACTGCGCTCCTCATCAATGGACTGCCAGAGATGCCGGTGGAGAAGGTGACGGTGATGCGCTCGGCCATCACAAGTCGGGAAGGCATTGTATGCCGCAATGGAAAGAACCTGACGATTCAGGACATGGTCCTTCGCAATCAGGACAATCCGCTGCTTCTCTTTCACCAGAGCCGAAATGTACAGGTGGTGAACGTCAAGGGGGAAAGCGACTCGCTGGATGACCGCTTGCTTGTGGTTACCGGGGAACGGTCCGGGCAAATCGAATGCTCGGGGCTGCATGCCGATAGGGCAGGGCAGATTATGATTTCTTCTGAAGTGGAACCGGAGGAGGTTGTGATCAAGTAGCTTTGCTGTTGGATGCATTAAGGCTTAGAAAGGAGGTGATGGAATTATAACCGTTGCAACTATCTCAATATGATAAGGAGGTTCGCCATTGAAAGCTGCAAAATGGCTGAAGCAAATGCTTGTTCTCACGATGCTGTTTACCGGTTTCTCCGGAGGAGCCGCCTATGCCGAGGAGGGCCCTGAATCCGAAGTTCCGGCGAAATCGCTGCGGACGCCTGCCTTTCCAGGGGCCGAAGGCGGCGGCAAGTATACGACCGGCGGCCGGGGCGGCGACGTGTACGAGGTAACGACGCTGGCCGATTCGGGTCCGGGGTCGCTGCGTGACGCCGTCAGCACCGGGAACCGGACCGTTGTATTTAAGGTCGGCGGCGTCATTCAGCTGAAATCTCCGCTCAAAATTCTCGGTGACAATTTGACGATTGCCGGCCAAACGGCTCCGGGCGATGGGATTACGGTCATCGGATACCCGACGTCCTTCGATGGAAACAATCTGATCATCCGTTACATGCGCTTCCGGCTGGGCGATATGAACGAAACGGAAGCAGACTCTTTTGGCGGGCGGTACAAGAAAGATATTATCATCGACCACTCCTCGTTCAGCTGGTCCGTCGACGAAGTGCTCAGCCCTTACGGCAACGAAAATGTCACCGTGCAGTGGTCAATCATAGCAGACGCCATGCATATTAGCAGGCATGCCAAAGGCAGACACGGCTACGGGGGAATATGGGGCGGAAAGAACACCAGCTTTCATCATAACCTGATCGCCCACAACTCCAGCCGCAACCCTGCCTTTGACAGCACAGCCGGCAACTCCCATGATTTTCGCAATAACGTTGTATATAACTGGGGTTTCTTTGCTTCTTACGGGGGTAAAGGCGCGGTTACCAATATCATCAACAATTATTACAAGCCCGGCCCCGAAACGGAAGTCGTCCGGTTCATGAATGCGGAGAGCACCGGAAGCTACTATATCGATGGTAACATCATGGACGGATACCCGGAATATACACAGGATAACTGGTCAGGCGTTCATAAATACCCGAATTACGTGAAGCTGGAAGCCCCCGCTTCCTTCGCCAATCCATTGCCGACCGAATCCGCCGAGGCCGCTTATGAAAGGGTCATGCAAGGCGCTGGCGCCATCCTGCCGAAGCGGGATGCCGTCGATGCCAGAATCATCCATGACGTTATTCACCGAACCGGCATGCATATCAACTCTCAGAATGAAGTAGGGGGATATCCGATCGTAGAACCGGTTAGATCCACGATAGAGGATGACGATCATGATGGGATGCCGAATGATTGGGAGGCCGCCCGCGGTCTGGATCCGAAGGATCCAAGCGACCGTAATCTGGTCAATGAGGAAGGATATACGAATCTGGAGCTGTATCTGAATTCCATTACAGGCAACGGGTCGGCCAATCCCTCTGCGGTCATTACATCTCCGGCGAACAACACGGTGGTGAAAGCCGGATCGGATGTAACGATTGAAGCGTCCGTTTCGGATGAAGACGGAAGCGTAACGAAAGTCGAGTTTTACCGGAATGGGGAGAAGGTTGGAGAGGACGACAGCAAGCCGTTCAGTTATGAGTGGACGAACGCCGCGGACGGCACCCATTATTGGGCTGCGAAAGCGGTTGACGATACGGGTACGATGGCGTTCTCGACAAGCGTGGTCGTTCATGTGAACACCGAAGGGAGCATTAAGCCTTGGAAGTCGGCAGATGTCGGCAGTCCGGGAATTCCGGGACACACGCAGCTTGGTAACCGCCCCGGCGAAGTGACCGTCAAGGCGGCAGGCGATATCGGCGGCACAGAGGACGTCTTTCATTTTGCCTATCAGGAAATAGAGGGCGATGCTGAAATTGTTGCTCGCGTCGAAGCCATTACCCCCACGAACGAAGAAGCAGAAGCCGGTATCATGTTCCGCGAGAGCCTGAAGGAGGATGCTCCATTCGTTTCCCTGGTCGTCCCTTATATTCGTACGGGGAAAAGAGGCGTCACCCTTAGCCGCGCAGAAGAGGGGGGAGAAGCTGCAAGAATTCAGCCGGAGCAGGAATTTCAGCTGCCCTACTGGATCAAGCTTGTCCGCAAGGATAACCAATTCACCTCGATGATCTCTCAAGATGGAACCAGCTGGACCACGGTCGGAAATGTCCAGGTCGATTTGCCCAAGCAAGTCTATGCCGGTCTCGTGGCGGATGCGGCCAAAGTGAATAATGAGACGTGGAAATACAATACCGCGACAATTTCCAACGTCAATCTATCGGCGGATACAGGCGGCGGTCCGAAAACCGTGTATTATGTGAACGATGACTTCGAAAACCTTGAAGCCGGCTCGGTGCCTGACGGATATGGCGTGATCCCGCAGCCTCAGGATGCGGATCATACGGTCACCGTGGAGGAAGTCCCCGTCAATTCTACGGGTAACGATTCGGAAAAGGCGCTGAAGGTATACGATAATGCCGTGGGCAGCACAGGGTTTACAATCAACTTCCCGAGGCAGGCAGGCACGGTCGTTGTCGAGACGGATTTCATGTCACCGGCCATGCCTGGCACTTCGGTGCTGCTTCAAATCAAGGATGCAGAAGGTACCAAGACGCCGATTGCTCTTGAGGTGCGCAAGCCCCAGCTACCGATTCAGGAGGATGCCTACGCCCTGGTTTACAAGAACAAGAATGGCCAAGACGTTAAGCTGACCGGCCTCCCGGCCGCCAACCGCTGGTACAATCTGAAGGTCATTGCCAATGCGGCCGCCAACACCATGGATATTTACGTGGACAACGTGCTCGCAGCGGAGGGGGCTGAGCTTAGGGACGATATGCGGACGTTAGGACTGGGAAGCGCCTTGTTCGGCAGAACGCCCGGAACCGGCAAGGGGACCTATTACTTCGACAACATCAAGGTATACGTGGAGCCGGCAGCCGCGCCTAAGGGCTTGCGGGCGCTCCCGGGGAACGGAAAGGTTCAGCTGGATTGGAGCAGTACGCAAGGCGCTCTATCGTATACCGTTAAAAGAAGCACGACAAACGGGGGACCTTACGAGACCGTTGCTGCCGATTGGAGTGCTTCCAATCCATCGTATACGGATACGAGCGTCATCAATGAAACCACTTATTATTATGTGGTTACGGCCGTGAGCGAGTTTGGAGAAAGCGATCCCTCCAACCAAGTGCGTGTCACGCCGTCGGTGAATGCCGTAAAGCCGCAGGCGCCGGCGGAGCTCGCGGGACTTGGCCGTCACACCCAGGCGGATCTTACCTGGCAGCCGGTGGAGCATGCAATCACTTATACGGTGAGACGAAGCGAGAGTCTGGAAGGGCCCTATATCGAGGTAGGACGTGTAGAAGAGCCCTTCTATCGAGATGCGGGGCTTGTAAACGGTAAAGTCTACTATTATACGGTAACTGCGACTAGCGTTGCCGGCGAAAGCGAGGCGTCGGACCCGGTTGAGGCCCGCCCGGTGGCGCCGCTAGAATCGCCAGCGGGAGTTAACGCGAGTGCCGCTGATGCATCGGCTGTAATCTCATGGAATGCCTTACCCGAAGCTTCGAGTTATCAGATCAAGCGAAGCACCGTTCAGGGAGGCCCTTACACGGTCATTGCCGATCAAGTAAAGGATGTCCGCTATGAGGACAGCGGCTTGGAGAACGGGACGGCCTATTATTATGTCGTTTCCGCACATAACGGCGCCGCCTCCAGCGCGAATTCTGAAGCGGTTCGGGTCATTCCATTCCCTGCGAGTACCGCGCCGCCTCCGGCTGATCTTCGATTGAACCCGGGCAAGAACCGCGTCAAGCTCTCCTGGTCAGCCGTAGAAGGTGCGGCTTCTTACCAAGTTACAAGGTCGGAATCCAGAAACGAAGAAGGTAAGGTCATCGCGTCTGATTTGCGGCAGCCCGGTTTGATCGATACGGATGTCGTTACAGGTAAAACCTATTATTATTCGGTCAGGTCGGTAAACGGGAACGGACCGGGAGTCGGAAGCTATCCTCAAGGCGCAACGCCTGCTTCGATCATCATCGTGGCCAAGGACGGTACAGGTATGTTTACGAGCGTTCAAGCCGCGATAGACTCCATCCCGGATGGCAATACGGACCGAGCGATAATCTATATCCGTAACGGGATCTATGAGGAGCAGGTTACCGTTCCCAAAACGAAGCATGCCGTGAGCTTGATCGGCGAGAGCAAGGAAGAGACGGTCATCACCTATACCGGGATAACGGGCACCGGATTCAATGAGCGTGCCACTGCAATCGAATCCGATGATTTTACCGCCGAGAACATCACGTTTGCGAATGGAGCGGGTGCCCAAGGCCCGGCGGCGGCAATCGATCTGCGGGGCGATCGGGCCTATTTCAACAATGTACGAATGCTCGGATATCAGGACACGTTCTTTGTGAACAATGCCGGGAAACGGGTGTACGTGAAGAACAGCTATATTGAAGGAGCGGTTGATTTTATTTACGGACCAGGAATCGGCGTGTTTGACCAGAGCGTCATTCACAATGTCCGTTCAGGGGGATATATTACAGCCGCCAGCACCCCGGAAAATCAATCTTACGGATATTTGTTCATCAACAGCAAAATTACGGGAGCGGGCGGAATCTTCGATGTTTATCTTGGGCGTCCATGGCGACCGTTTGCCCATGTGCTGTTCATGAACTCGGAAATGGAAGGAATCGTGCACGATAAAGGCTGGCATAACTGGGGAAGGCCGGATAACGAGAAAACCGCCAAATACTACGAATATAACAATACCGGACCTGGCGCGGCAGCCGAGGCCCGCGCGAATTGGTCGAAGCAGCTCACGCCGGACGAAGCCAATCTGTACACGGTTCCCATGATGATGAAAGGATCGGATGGCTGGGATCCGACCATGATGCCGGTTCTTCCCGAGCCTTACGGGGAAGATGACGATACGCCGCCGCACACGGCTTCCAAATTAACGCCGGAACAACCTAACGGCCTGAACGGCTGGTACACGGTGCCAGTTACCGTTGAATTGAGCGTGCAAGACGACGGTTCGACCGTTACCGAAACCGTCTACAGCTTTGACGGCGTTACCTGGACTCACTACTCGGGGCCGATCGTTCTGGACCAGGAAGCGGCATCGGCTGCGCTATATTACCGCTCTGTCAACGCTGCAGGTCTTGAAGAAAGCATCCAATCCGTTCCATTGGCCATTGATCTGTCCCCGCCGGACATTCGGGTAGAGCCACCGGCAAAAGAGGGAGGATGGAATGTCTCCAGCGATTGGACGCCGGTCATCCATATGACCGACTCCGTTTCCGGCATTGATGGAAGCCGGACGGTCATTAAGCTGGACGGCCAACCCGTCCCACCCGGTGAAGCTATCCCGCTGTATCAGCTTCCGCTCGGTGATCATGTCTTGACCGTGGAAGGAGCAGATCTAGCGGGCAATACGGCAGCAGCCGAGATTGAATTTCAGACGGTGACGAGCCCCGGCGATATGATCGCCCTGATCGAGCGGTTCCTGAGCAGCGGGGATATCCGGAACGCAGGGATCGCGAACAGTTTGACGAAGAAGCTGGAGAAGGGGAATCTGGGCAGCTTTGAGAATGAAGTCGGGGCGCAGCGAGGCAAGCATCTGTCAGAAATGGCGGCAGACGTCCTGCTGCGGCATGCCGAGTCGATAAACCACATGTGATTTCATACAGCTTGCATTTGCTAGTACAGAAGCCGGCGCCTTAGCTGCCGGCTTCTTATATGAAGAATTTCGCCGCACGAGAAAACGGAAACAATTTTAACATAAATGTCATGACTATGTGACCTTTCATATAGTAAAAACACTGTTGAAACTCTTTCGATTCGACGGCGATATCTAAAAAACGATAGATTTATCGGATATTATTGACAGTTTGCTAGCTTGTATACTATATTAAGAAAGGGTTACAAAATGTTAATGAATTTTGCCGAATTTCGCTAAAGAAAACGGGGGAACCGTCCTGGGTGAATTATTCTTGTAGTAGAGGGAATATAGGTGACCTTCAGCCGAACCCTTAGCTAACTCCGTAGGCATCGAAGGAGAGAATATATTTTGAAGAAATTGGTCATTTCTTTGCTAGGATCCGCAATCATTTTTTCTTCCGGTGCCGTGACAGCGTTTGCCGATCAGCAGCCTAACTTTCAGCAGCAAGTGAAGCAGTTAGTAGGAACACCGTACAAGTGGGGCGGAACAACCACAAGCGGATTTGATTGCTCCGGATTTATTCTGTATATGTTCCGTAATTTTGATCTTGACCTTCCGCGCACTTCCCAAGGACAAGCCCAAGTAGGCGTGCATGTAGACCAGGAAGAGCTGCGTGTCGGTGATCTGGTATTCTTCAACACGAACGGCAAGGGAATTTCACATGCTGGCGTTTATATTGGAGACGGGCAGTTCGCACATGCTTCAAGCAGCAAGGGTGTTCGAATCAGCAAGCTTAGCGATTCTTACTATAAGCCTCGTTATGTTACCGCACGTCGGGTGCTAGGCCAAGAGGAATATGCGAAGCTGGTAGGAAGCGTTAGCTAGACCAGCTAATCCTTGATCATGATCCGACTCTCTGCACGATGCAAGTCTTGAAAGTCCTAGTAAAGGAATCCTATGGTCGATTTTTATTGATTGCACCGAATACATACATAAGTCTTGATGATGACCTCTGTTTACAACGGAGGTCATTTTTTTTGTGCCGGTCATGCGGAAGAGTGGCATCGGCTAATTCATAGCCTGTGTCGTTTCATTGGCTGTCAGAGATGCTCGGTTATCACGGAAGCATTGAACAAGCTGAACAGGCTGCAGGTCCATAGCGACCGGCAGCCTGTATGGTGAAGAGAGGAAGGATGGACTCATCCACGCTTCAACCTTTATTACGGATCACTCTTTGATCACCGCTTTGTTCATGGCGCCTTCGATATCATCACCGTAGACTCTGAATATACCGAGCCGCCACAATGCCGCACCTTTCAGCTGATAGCGCTTGGCCAGACCAAGCTTGTCGTCGATGGAGTTCTCCGTTTCGCTGCCCAGGCTGATACCAAGCAGCAGCTTGTCCTTGGGTGCCCCGGCATCCAAAGCAAGCTGAATGGCCTGCTGCACTTGCGTGTTCGGTTCCGGCTTTCGGTCTTTGTTGCCAACCGGGTGATACTGGTATGCCATGATAATCAGATCGTCGGCAATCGATGCAAGCGTTTTGTAATCATACCCTTTATAGGCGCTGTTTAACGGAGGTACGGCCAAGGACAGGGCAGCCCCTTTCGGCAAGGCAGCTCTAAGGTCCTTCACGTATTGGTTCAGCAGCTTCTGCTGGGAGGCGGCATCCAGCTTGAAGCCCAATCCTTCGAAATCAAGCACGACTCCGCCGAACCCATTGTCCGCAACGGCGGCGGTAATCCCGTCGATCGATTTCATCCGCAGCAAGGCGTCGCTCATCATTTTTGTCAGCTCGCCGTTACCGTCCAGTGCATATACCATCAGATAGGGCTTAATGCCCTGTTCTTCCGCATCGGCTACAAGTGACTGGGGCGTGATGTCTCCGGCGGCTTCCGGCATGCGGTATTCAACCCCTTGAAGGGTGAATTCGCCGTTACGGTCAATTCGGCTCCAGCCAAAGGCGACGGAATTCATCCATTGAATAATATCCCGCTCTTTGAAGGATTCAATGGCATAGAAGGCCCGCAGATGCATTTTGCTTTTCGGTGATTTGAGCGATACGGTGCGCGTTGCCTGATTCCACTTTACGGAAGCCCCGAATTGGCTGCTGAACGAGCTGAGCGGAATCAGCACGCGTCCCTCGCGCATGATGGGCGCTGCAGGCAGCTTGACGTTCTTCTTATTCACCACGGCGGTGGTGCTGCCGACTCTGAGCTGAACCTCGGTTGTGTTATCGGTGCCGTTCTTTACCGCCTGCACGGTTTGAGTCTTGCTGTTCCATTTGATATCGATGCCCAGTGCCTCGCCCACGGCCCGGAAAGGTACGTACGTTACGCCTTTCTCAATTCGCGGAGCCGCATCGAACGCAAGCGGAACATCATCCAACAGAACGTAAATGGATGGTGCCGCATGGGCTGGATGATGATCAGCCCCGGTTCCGAGCAGCGACAAAGAGAGCAGGGAGGCGGCGGCCAGCTTTCCCAATCGATTTGAGTATCCGATAATAATCTCCCCCACATTCTATGAAAGATAAATGAATCTATGAAACGGTTTACAGCAATGATAGTATAGCAAAATATTGGTAGAATACAAAATAAATAAATAGAGCGGTTTTCCATTGAATGTCTGCGTATAGAAGGCGTGAGAATAGCCCGGCTTTCGAGTATAATGGTAAGCGTACGTAGGAGTGAATAGTTCCAGGCATTTTAGGAGGATATATCGTGTTTAAATTCTGGAGGAGTAGAAAGAACAGCCATTCGGCCGGTCATCCGTCTGCATCCGGTGGACAGGAGCTGGCGGAGGCTGTTCCCGACAAGCTCATCGAGCTTTCCGGTCGGGAGGTTCACAAGAGCGTTGCTCCCGTGCTTGGGATGACGGTGCTGGATCTGGCCGAGCGGAACGATGTGGATTGGAACTCTTTTTGCAAAAGGGGCACATGCGCACGCTGCCGATGCCATGTAAGCGTTGGTGTCCAGCATTTGTCGTCACCGAATCAGGCGGAGGAACAGAGGCTGGACCCCGAAGAGCTCGAGGAAGGGTACCGGCTCGGCTGCCAAAGCCGGATCGAATCGGTCGGCCCGATCAAGATTAAGCATGCCCCTTATTTTTAGTAGAATATTTGTACCTTTTTGGGTTAACAAGTGACCGTCCCTCGTCTAATAAAATCTTGATGATTGCTCGAAGCTCGCTTACACGGACCATTCGTGCCTCGGCACGAGTGCGTTGTCGGCGCGAGGAAGCCGGCAATCCTCGTCACGGGATTGCGATTGGCGGCGCATTCGCCGCATAAACGTCAAGCAGGCAGCCGCATCATAGCCGCTGCCTGCTTGCGTTATTCCGTCAACTGGGCTTGCCGCCGCTGACTTTCCCGATAGGAGGATGGCGTCTGCCCGGTTATTTTTTTGAACAGCATGGAGAAATACTTATCATTCCCATATCCGACCTGCGACGCAACCTCGTGCACGGGGGCGTCGGAATCCGACAGCAGACGTTTCGCTTCTTCAATCCGCTTGGAGATTAAGTAGTTGAAGGGCGAATCGCCGAGCTCTTTTTTGAATAGATGGGATAAATAGTGCTGACTGACATACAGCGTGTCGGCGATGTCCTTCAGGCTGATGCTCTGGGTGTAGTTGGCATCAATGAATTGCTTGGTTCTCAGCGCAATTTCATGTTTTCCTTTCAACGCCTGGAATTGGTGCTTCACGTCGATAATCCGGTAAATGACCGTAATCAGCGACATAAGCAGATTCGTGCTCAGCGTTTCATAGCCAAGAATTTGAGAATCGCATTCTCGAATGATGTCCGATAGATAGCTCTCTACCTTATATGCGTATTTCTCGCATGAAATAACCGGCTCCACGTACGGAGGCAGCAGCATTCCCTGAGGAACGCCCTCGATATGCAGGGAATCGACTCCGCAATAGATGACTTTAAAGGGACTGCTTCCTGCCGACTTCTCCTCATGCGGCACACCCGGATTGTAGATGGCCACATCTCCTTTTCGGAGTTCGTACACCTTGCCCGCGATCCTGAATTCGCCGCGGCCTTCCACGACATACAAAATTTCGCAAAAATCATGGATTTGCGGCGGTCCGTAGAAGAAGTCTTCATCCACGACCTGTCCGGCAAAGAGCAGCTGTGGATTTTTCTTGAATCGGAATTGATCGCTTCTGCTGTGTGGTATTTCAATCTTCGGCACGTCGTTGTCCCTCCCCAAAGCGAAACTTCCTGTCATTATTATACTGCATAATTGCGTTATCTCGAAATCGTTTTCAGTTCAAGGCCGGCGGTTCACTGTTTTGCTGAATATCCAGGGCAACAAAGCAATATAGTGGGTTATCCCGCATATCGAATCTATTTACAATGTGGATATAATCAATGATTTGGGAGGCGTGGCATTATGACGATTGAAAACGATTACAGATGGAGAGACGGATTTCCGAAGATCGGAATCCGGCCGACGATCGACGGGCGGCGAAGAGGCGTGCGGGAATCCCTCGAGGAACAAACGATGAACCTGGCCAAGGCGGTTGCGGCGCTGCTGTCGGAGCAGCTCCATTATCCGAACGGCGAGCCGGTGGAATGCGTCATTGCCGATACCTGTATCGGCGGAGTGGCCGAGGCGGCGGCGGCTGAGAAAAAATTCAAGCATGCCGATGTCGGTCTTACGATCACGGTGACGCCTTGCTGGTGCTATGGAACGGAAACGATGGATGCGGATCCTTCCAGACCGAAGGCGGTCTGGGGCTTTAACGGCACGGGCCGTCCAGGTGCGGTCTATCTGGCTGCGGTGCTGTCCGCTCATGCGCAAAAAGGATTGCCTGCATTCGGTATTTACGGCGAGGATGTGCAGGATGAAGGAGATACCCGGATTCCGGATGACGTGCAGGAGAAGCTGCTGCGTTTTGCACGGAGCGGTCTGGCTGCTGCCATCATGCGCGGCCAAGCGTATCTGTCCATGGGCTCGGTGTCGATGGGGATCGCCGGCTCGATTGTGGACGACAGCTTCTTCCAGGAATACCTCGGCATGCGGAATGAATATGTCGATATGAGTGAATTTACCCGCCGGTTGGAAGAGGAAATCTACGACCCTGAGGAGTACAAGCTGGCGCTGGCGTGGGTGAAGGAGAACTGCGTCGAAGGACCGGACAACAACCCGCAGAAGCTTCAGACGTCCCGTGAACGCAAGGACTACGAGTGGGAAACGGTCGTAAAAATGACGCTGATTACGCGCGATCTGATGATCGGTAATCCACGCCTTGCGGAGCTGGGCTTCGAGGAGGAAGCACAAGGACATCATGCGATCGCATCAGGCTTCCAGGGGCAGCGTCAATGGACCGATCACTTCCCGAACGGGGACTTCCTTGAAACCATTCTGAACTCCTCCTTCGACTGGAACGGCAAGCGTTCGCCGTATATTGTGGCGACGGAAAATGACAGCTTGAACGGGGTCGGCATGCTGTTCGGTTATCTGCTTACCAATACGGCTCAGATATTCGCGGACGTACGGACATACTGGAGCCCGGCTTCGGTTGAACGGGTGACCGGCTACAAGCTTGAAGGGAAAGCAGCGGGCGGCATTCTGCATTTAATCAACTCCGGCTCCGCGGCGCTTGACGGCACCGGTGAACAGCAGCGGGACGGAAAGCCGGTCATGAAGCCGTTCTGGGAGATTACCGACGAAGAAGTGGAACGGACCCTGAAGGCAACGCAGTTCAGACCGGCTTCCCTTGAGTATTTCCGCGGCGGCGGCTTCTCCACGGACTACCTGACACGCGGTGGAATGCCGATGACGATGTTCCGCCTGAATTTGGTCAAGGGCATAGGGCCGGTGCTGCAGATCGCGGAGGGATATTCGGTGGACTTGCCGGCCGAGGTTCATGATACGCTCGATAAGCGTACGGATCCGACATGGCCGACCACCTGGTTCGTTCCAAATATTACGGGCGAAGGCGCGTTCACAAGCGTATACGAAGTCATGAATCAGTGGGGAGCCAATCACGGGGTCATCAGCTACGGCCATATCGGAGCCGACCTGATTACGCTGGCATCGGTGCTCCGCATTCCGGTCAACATGCATAATGTACCGGCTGAGCAGGTATTCCGCCCGCGTGCTTGGGGCTTATTCGGCACCGCCGATCCGGAAAGCGCCGACTTCCGCGCTTGTCAGAACTTCGGTCCGCTGTATAAGTAAAAAGCATTCCTGGGAGAGGAGACGAGACCATGCAAAATATGGAGACACGGCAGGAGCTGTGTAAATATGCGAAAAAAATCGTGGACAACGGCCTAGTCGTCGGACCCGGCGGGAATATCAGCGCTAAGTCGGGGGAGATGATGTACCTGTCCCCGAGCGGCTTCGCATTGGAGGAAATCGAGCCGGAGCAATGGATCGAGGTTCATATACCGACAGGCGAGATTACGGATATCGGGTTAAGACCGTCCTCTGAGGTGCTGATGCACTTGTATGGCTACCGCAGCAACCCGGATATCGGAGCGATGGTGCATACCCATCCGTCCCACTGCATCGCCTTTACGTTAATCGAAAAGGAGCTGCCGGTCATGTTTCCGGATCAGGCCGCTCTTGTGGGGCGGACCGCTTATGTGCCCTATATTATTCCGACAACGGATTTACTCGCCGAAGCGGTTGCGGCCAAGGTGACGGAGGCGAGCTCGATCCTGCTCGGCAACCATGGCCTTGTAACTACAGGGAGAAATTTACGCGAGGCTTACTACCGGACACAGGTGGTCGAGGAAAGCGCCAAAATTTACTTGAGCGCCAAGGCTGCCGGTCAACCGGTGCCGCTGACGGACCAGGAGGTCGATGACATCGCGGCGCTGGAGAGCGAGGACTACCGGATTCAGCTGCTTCAGAAAATGAAATAATCTAAACATTCATGGCAGCCTGTTTCGTGCTTGTGAGCATTTTTGTGGGAAGAGGTGAATCATATGAGCCATTCATCTGCCGTGCTGGCGTTCGATATGGGGGCTAGCAGCGGTCGGGCGCTGCTTGGGGAGATCGTCGCCTCCCCGGACGGCGGCTCGCAGGGGATTCTAAAAATTACGGAGATCCACCGCTTCGCCAATGTCCCCGTGCAGTTCGGAGAGCATATGCACTGGAACACCCCCATGCTGCTGCAGGAGGTAAAGAACGGCATTCGCAAAGCCTTTCAAGCCGGCTATGCCCCGGTCAGCTACGGGATTGATTCGTGGGGCGTCGATTACGGGCTGATTGACCGTAACGGGGAGCTAATCGGGATTCCCTATCATTACCGGGATCCGAGGACGGAAGGCATGGTGGAGGAAACCTGCAGCCAAGTCGGCCGGGAGCGGTTGTTTCAGGAGAGCGGTCTTCAGTTTATGCCGTTTAACACGATCTTCCAATTGAACGCCATGCGGAAGGCAAGCTCTCCGATGCTGGATATCGCGGATGCCCTGCTGCTGACGCCGGATCTGATCAATTATTTTTTGACAGGCGTGAAGGCATGTGAATTTACGATGGCCACTACAACGCAGCTGTATCATGTACGGCAGCGGAAGTGGAACGAACCGCTCATTGAAGAGCTCGGGCTCAATCCTTCCATGTTCATCGAACCGGTGGAGCCGGGCACGTGGATCGGCAATCTGTCCGGTTCAACCGCGAAGGAGCTCGGCGTTCCGCCGATCCGGGCGATCGCGGTGGCATCGCATGATACGGAATCCGCCGTCGTAGCCGTTCCGGCAAGCTCATCGTCTTTTGCCTATCTCGTATGCGGCACATGGTCGCTTCTGGGAACCGAGATGAGGGAACCGCTGCTTCACCCGGCCGTATTGAAGGAGGACTTCTCGAATGAAGGCGGAGCCTTCGATACCTTTCAGCTGCTGAAGAACATTATGGGATTGTGGATCCTACAGGAATGCAAGCGGCAGTGGGATCAGCAAGGCCTGGGCTATGGGTACGGCGATTTGGTCCGGTTGGCCGAGGAGGCGGAGGCGTTTCGCAGCTTTATCCAGCCGGACGATCTCCGCTTTATGAATCCGGCGGATATGATTTCGGAAATCCAGACGTATTGCAGGGAAACGGGGCAGCCTGTGCCGGAGAGTACGGGAGCGATGGTTCGCTGCATTCTTGAAAGCCTTGCCTTCCGGTACCGCGAGGTGCTGGAGAGCATGGAGCGTTTGACCGGGATCCGATATGAAGGCTTGCATATGGTCGGCGGTGGGATTCAGAACGAGCTGCTCTGCCGGTTCACGGCCAATGCGCTGGGAAGAACCGTATGGGCCGGTCCGGTCGAAGCTAGCGCGATCGGCAATATGCTCGTGCAATTCATCGCGAACGGAGCCTTGGCAAGCCGGGATGAAGGAATCGAGCTCGTCAAACGTTCGTTCCCGCTTGCGGTGTACGATCCGGAAGCGGATTCCGAATGGAATGCGATGTTTTCCAAATACCAAGCGGCTACCCGGGAACGCCAGGTCAGCGGTTAATTCGCGCGATCGAGCCGCAAACAGCCGTGCTGTACCGAATCTAGGGAAATGCCGAATAGATCAGGGGGTTGTCTATGTTAAAAGGAATATCCAATCTGATATCACCCGAGCTGTTGAAAATCTTGATGGAGATGGGCCATGGCGATGAAATCGTATTCGGTGATGGCAATTTCCCAGCAGCCAGCCATGCCCGGCGATTGGTCCGGGAGGACGGTCACGGAATTCCGGAGCTGCTGCAGGCGATCCTGCCGCTGTTCCCGCTGGATACGTATGTAGCGTCCCCGGCTGCACTCATGGCCGTCATGCCCGGCGATCCCGTGCAGACCCCGATTTGGGATGAATACCGGAGCATCATCTCCAAGTTTCATCACGCTAAGGTAGAAGTTGAAGAAATGGAGCGCTCGGCTTTCTACGAGCGGGCGAAGCAAGCGTACGCCATCGTCTCGACAGGAGAGAAGGCGCTGTACGCCAATATTATTCTAAAAAAAGGCGTCATCGGGGAGTAAACCCTTGGTGACACAATGCAAGGTTAAGTCCGCCCAAGGTCCGTTTGGGCGGACTTTTTATAAACAGCGGTCTCCGAACCATCAATTAAGCATTATACGACCACTTGGGCGCTAAATTGAAAGACCTGCAGGATCACCGGTGTTCCCGCGAGGAGAACATCGCCAGGGGAGAAAAGTGTCAGCCTATCGGGGGTGACGCTAAATATGCGGCCCTCTTGCATCATGCCATTAATGTAAAGGTTGGAATAACCGCTTGACGTGATCTCCATCAATTCGGTAACGGCATTACCGTTATCATCCGTAAACTGGTTCGCCGGGATGACCAGCGGAGGATCGAGTGCGACCAAGGTATCGGTTGTATAAAAATAGCGCATGACATTAGGCGTGACCACAACTCCCGGGAGCCTGACCTCACCCGGTTCGCCTCGCGGGCCCCGAGGTCCGGGAATTCCCTGCAGGCCTTGCGGCCCCGGAGGACCTTGAATGCCTGGCGGACCAGGAAAACCGGCGGGGCCTGGTGGTCCAGGCGGCCCCGGTGGACCTAAAAGTCCCGGATTGCCCGCATGCCCTTGTTCGCCAGGAGGTCCGGCTGGACCCGGTATTCCGGCAGGGCTCCCGGGTCCCTGTACTCCAGGCGGTCCTCCCGGTGCATCAGCTCCTGCTATCCCGTGCCCGTTGTGGACGCCTTGGACGCTTTGAGGCCCCCGAAATCTTTGCCGTACAGGAGGGATAACGATACTCCGAGACCATCCCCTCCCCGCAGGAGAGTTCTTCCTTCGGCATTTCCGGACGCCTGTTCTTCGGCGGCCGCGATTCCTGTGCCGGGCAGGTTGACCTTTATCCCTGCTGCGTTTTTTATGCATTTGAAGGGAACTTTTCAGAATATCACCTCCGCCATTGCATTGATACAGTATATGTGTGATTGTCATTTCAGGAGTGGACGTTGGTCTAGTAATATTGGTGGATGCCTGCAAATCCCCGGATAAGCGTTGAGCCCGCCTCAACGGAAAATGGTGCGATGCCGGAATCAAAATCTATGAAAATAGCATTTAATAAGATAGCAGCATGTGCTGCGAGTCTATGAAATTCATGGATCGAGAGGAGGAAGAGGCTATGCCAGTTATTAAACCGGTCATTACGGCGATCGCCACGGCGCCGGTGGCGACGGGAGGAGTCGTAACGACGACGGTCACTCCCGTTGTCTCACGCTATTTCGCAGTGGTAACGGCAGCCATGATTGGAGCCACTGCGACCACGATGCCGGCGACGAGCTTTCTTGATGATGCGGGCGCTGCGATCACGGCATTTCCCGCTCTGACGGGAACGGAATATGTCAATGTGTATATCAACGGCATGCTGCAGCAAAGCGCTCTCTTTACGTTGTCGACCGCGGATTTGGTGCTTGATGCCACGGATGTCCCTGAAGGGATTCCGGTGCTGCTCGAGATCGCAAGCTTTACCAACACGGCATCTGCAATCACAACGCAGCCAACGATTTCGGCGCCAACGATAACGATCATTATGTAACGAAAACAGCGGGTGGGGAGCTCCTAGCGGATCGTTCGGGAGCTCCCCCGTTGTTTGTGGATTCAGATACATATCACCTAATGTATGTGAGCAGAACCACAGAGGGGAATAACGCCAGGGAGCAATGCACCTCGCCCGCGCGCTCAAGTGCTTTTTAACAGCCAGCTATCCCGATATACAATTACCACGATTGACATCCTGATATTCCGAATAACGGTACGGGTTGCCTCCATCCAGAAGGTTATCGAGCACTGGCTGCGCAAGAAATAAAAAGGTATTTCACCAAATACAGCGAAATCACTATGGATATGAACCGATTGGAGGCCACAACATGAAGCGTTAATCCCCGGCTGCGGTAATTGGAATACACAGAACGAGGGGGACTTTGGATGTCTTTGGACAAAGAAAAATGGGTTGTGGAAGCAACCATATCCGATATGCAGCGGGCGATGGATGAAGGCTTGATCACTTCATTCGAGCTCGTTCAACTGTATTTGGTCCGGATCGGCCGGCATGACGGTAGACTCCGCTCCATAATCGAGGTGAATCCCGATGCGCTGGCGATTGGACGGAAGCTGGACCAAGAGCGGCGAGAGAAAGGGGCTAGAGGGCCTCTTCACGGGATTCCGATTATTCTGAAGGACAATATCGATACAGGAGACCGGATGCACACAAGTGCCGGTTCGCTCGCACTGGCGGAATCTTTTGCGAAAGGCGATGCCTTTATTACGGCAAGGCTGCGGGAGGCCGGCGCCGTTCTGTTGGGGAAAGCGAATATGACCGAATGGGCAAATTTTATGTCGCCGACGATGTGGGCGGGGTATAGCGCAAGGAACGGGCTGACGCTAAATCCATACGGTCCCGGCGAGCTGTTTGTTGGCGGATCGAGCTCGGGTTCCGCTGCTGCCGTGGCAGCCAATTTAGCTGCTGCAGCGATCGGAACGGAAACATCAGGTTCGATTATCAGCCCGTCCAGCCAGAACAGCCTCGTGGGGATCAAGCCGACGATTGGACTTGTGAGCCGGAGCGGCATCATCCCGATAACCAACACCCAAGATACAGCCGGACCTATGGCTAGAACCGTCGCGGATGCGGCCATCCTCCTTGGCGCCATTGTCGGAAGGGATGAGCGGGACGACGCCACGAAGATCGATCCGCGGCAGCACCGACCGGATTATACGGATGCGCTTGTCATTGACGGAGCGAGACATGCGAGGATCGGTATACCAAGATACTACTACAAGCATCTCGATTCGGACAGAATAGATATAGTCGAGTCGGCGATCCGGGTGCTGCGCGAACTGGGAGCGGAAATCGTCGATCCCGTGCATCTTCCCTGCCAGGGGACGCACTGGGATGCGAATGTGCTGCGATACGAGTTCAAGAAATATGTGAATGATTATTTGGCCACACTGGGCCCAGAGCAGCCGGTGCATTCACTTGCAGATGTGATCGCATTTAATGAAACGCATGCCGAAACAGCACTGAAGTATGGACAGGATACGCTGATCTGGGCAAATGAAACAAGCGGTACGCTGACGGAAACGGTCTACCTGAAGAGCCTAAGGAAGAACAAGGAAATGGCCGGGACCAATGGGATTGACCATGCCTTGAAGGAGCACAAGCTGGATGCCTTGTTGTTTCTGGGTAATGAATACGGGGCGGATCTGGCTGCCCGGGCAAGCTATCCATCGATAACCGTTCCCGGCGGTTATGCGCAGCGAGGCATCATTGCTCCGGGAGGATACATTACAAAAGGGCCGCAGGGCATCACGTTCGTTGGCACGGCATTTAGCGAGCCCCAATTAATCAAGCTTGCCTATGCCTTTGAGCAGGCCACACGCCACAGGGTGCCTCCCGTGCTTTAGGAATCCGTCATACAAGGTGGAAGAGAGGTGCAATGCAATGCCGCGAAAAACGGAATATGTCCCATTTGGTTATGAACCGCCAACTCCGGCGACAAAGGGAACGTTGATCTTCTATGATCCCTTCGAGCAGGTGCAGGAGCTTGTGGAGCGGGCGGTTCAGACGAAACAGAAAAGAGCATTTTCGAAGCTGGTTCTGTATCCGCTGCATGAGGAGACGATGAAGCGGATGTTCAAAGTCCAGGTCAGCCCATTTTACAAGAGGGAACAGGAGCTGCGGGAATGGCTGGATGAGCGCGGCGCTTCCTTCGTCGTCGTAGAGTCTTTCGAAGCGAAACGAAAAAAATATACGCCGATCGATACGGCTCTTCGGCATCTGGTCGAGAAGTACGGCAGTCCTCATTTCGTACTGATGACCCCCGAGATCGCCAATGCGTTCGCATCCTATTCCTCGTTTGAGGAATGGATCGTCCGGCTGAGACTGATACTTGTGTCTGAACCGAAGCATCCGCATCCGAGGCTGGACAAGTTCCGCCACCGGTGGGAGGTCCTGGAGACGGACAGCGAGTCTTAATCCCGGAAGAATCGGGTTAGGAACAAAAGGTATACGCTTAGAACAAGCCTTTTCCGCTATGGAAAGGGCTTGTTCGGTGATCCGGATTCTTTTTTCGGAAATAGTGTCAAAATCGTCGACAAATCGGAAGGACGCGATATCCAAGAGCCAAAGAGCATCTTCATGTCTTTAAAAATATGCCCTCTAGCCTGCAGACGTTTGCTTAAGTGGCCTCAAAAAAACGGGAAATCCCCTCCTGAATCGGCAATGCAGGTCAATGGCAAAGCACGCGTTAGCGTAAAAGCATTTCCATTTCGTGCTTTATTTGATACATTTAAATGAAACGAAAACGTAAAGGTAGGGTGCGTGTGGATGAAGCAAGTGACGATCTACGATATAGCCAAGGAGGCCAAGGTCTCTGCCGCCACGGTCTCGAGAGTGCTGAACAACACGGCGCCTGTCAAAGAAAGCACGCGTTCCAAGATCATGCAGATCATCCATAAATATCAGTTCCAGCCGAACGCCCTGGCCCGAAGCTTACTGAAAAAAGAAACAGGGACGATCGGCGTGATCATGCCCGATATCACGAACCCATTCTTTCCGGAAGTATTCAGCGGCATCGATCGGGCGGCCAGTGAGATGGGCTACACGTTTTTTCTGTGCGATACGCTGGGCGACACTCGGAAAGAGTCGCAGTATTTGCATATGCTGCGGGAGAAACAGGTAGACGGAATTCTATTTCTGGGTGGACGCATTAATTTGTCCAAGTGCGATCCGGAGCTGGCCGAAGAGGTCGTTGAGACGGCATCACGGATTCCGACCGTGCTCATTAACGGCAATCTGCCGGGCACCTCGCTTCATCGAGTCATTCTGAATGAAGCCAAGGGCGCGGAGATGGCGACCCAATTTCTTATTGATGCCGGTCATCGAAGCATAGCATTCATTGCCGGGAACGAAGAAATGACCACAACGGCCCAGAAGGTAAGGGCCTTTAGGCGCGTGATGAAGAAGAACGGCTTGGAGGCCGCCAAGGACAGCGTTCTTTACGGGGATTATTCAATGGCGTCGGGAGAGAGCTCGATGGAGAAAATTCTTGCGCGGCGGGAACGGCCGACAGCCGTATTCTGCGTGAACGATCTCACGGCCGTCGGAGCATTGAAGGCAGCCATGAAGGCAGGCGTATCCGTTCCGGATGAGGTATCGGTCATCGGATTCGACGACATTCCGCTTGCGTCGGCAATCTATCCCGAATTGACTACCGTTTCCCAGCGAATGGATCTGCTTGGCGGAACCGGTGTGCAAGTGCTGCACAAGATGATTCTCAAGGAAAAAGTTAAGATGCTTACGGTCATCGAGCCTGAGCTGGTCGTACGGAACAGCACCCGGAACTTGCGTTAACCGAATCCGTCCTCGTGCTCGCAAAAATGAGTTGACACCCGATAAGGCATCGAATAAAATGTGGAAAAAGAAAGCCCTTACAAACAAGTGAGGACACGGCGGATGCTGACCGCTTTCTTTTTTGGATTGTAATGAAACCCGTTTCATGAAATGGGTTACATTACTCTGGTGAAAGCTAAATTGTGATCGGAGGGGTTATTGGGTGATGAAGAAGTCTTGGCGTATGTTGTTGGCAATGTTGTTGGTGACCGCAATGATGATGACAGCAGGCTGCGGAGGAAGCGCAGACACCGGGGGAGGGGCGGATTCCGGCGGGGAGCCGGGCAAAACCGCGGAAGTCAGCTTCTCCTATTGGGGAGGGGACTTCGATAAAGCGCGAATGGAGAAGATCTACGAAGAATTCAAGAAGGTGCATCCCGAAATCAAGGTGAACCTGATCCAAATTCCGAGCGACGGATATGAACAGAAGCAGCTGGCAACGATGGCTGCGGGCAATCCCTATGATGTCGTTCAGCTTGCCGAATCCTTCTACAGCTATGCATCCAAGGGGACTTTGGAAGATCTTACCCCGTATCTTGAACGGGACGGCATCGATACCTCCGATTATTACGATGCCGCCATCCGTGCGTACAGCTACCAAGACAAAGTAATGGCAATGCCGATGCGGATGGGAACCATGATACTGCTTTACAACAAAAACCTGTTCGACCAGCATGGATTGGAATACCCGTCGGACGAGTGGACTTGGGACGATTTTTATGCCGCTGCGAAAACGATCACCGATCCTAAAAACAGCATCTTCGGCCTCGGGGGCGTCGGATCGTGGTGGGCAAGCTACCAAACCTGGGTTTATTCTTACGGAGGCAGTCTGCTCAGCGAAGACCGCACGCAATTAACGCTCGATTCACCGGAAGCGAAGAAAGCGATCCAAACGATTCAAGACATGATATGGAAGGACAACATAGCACCCCAGGCGAGTCAGCTGCTGCAGGGCGTTGATATGTGGACCAGCGGAAAGGTCGGCATGATCATCGACGGACCGTGGCATATTCTCAGCAGCCAGGCGAACATCAAAGACTTCGAATGGGATATCGCACCTGTACCGAAGGGAGCAAAGGAAGCATCCCCACTGTTCTCCAACGCATTCGCTATTCCTAAGCTGTCCAAGAACAAGGAGGCGGCATGGGAAGTCGTTAAATTCTGGACCGGCGAGACCGGACAGAAGATCCTGGCTGCGGAGCACGGCGAAATACCGCCGCTGAAATCGGTGGCGGAATCCGATGCTTACCTGAATATCGGCGACAACCCGCCGGCAAACTTCAAATCCCAGCTGACCTCCGCCCAGCGGGCCTTCGCTCCACAGGCAACCGTCAAATGGGATGAGATCAACCGGGCCGCCGATACGTACCTTGGACAGATCTTTAATGAACAACGAAGCGTGGACGATGCCTTGGCCGAGATGAAAATCGAAGTTGACCGTTTGCTTGAAGAAGCCAAGCAGCTTGAACAGTAGCGAACGTGCCGAAGGGGGGCGGGGGATGCCCCGCTTCCTTCATAAAAACCAATGATTTGGAGGGGAAGCATCATGGTCAAGACGCGGCGGGCGCGCTCGCTAACTAAACGGGAATCGAGAAATTTCTGGTTGTATACATCTCCCTGGATCATCGGGTTTGTGGCGTTTACGGCGTTTCCGTTCCTTTCCTCGTTCATCCTCAGCTTCATGCAATGGGACGTCCTCTCGCCGCCGAAGTTCGTCGGGATCGATAACTATGTGCAGCTCTCGCAAGACAAAACATACTTCTGGAAAGACCTCAATAATACGCTGTATTATGCGTTGATCGGTGTTCCGCTGACGATCATTCTCGGACTAGCGGTATCCGTGCTGCTGTCCAAGCCGATCCGCGGCATTAACTTCTACCGCATCGTCTTTTATTTGCCTGCCGTATTCGGCGGAGTCGCGGTTCTGAAGCTCTGGACTTACCTGCTCTCGCCGGGAACGGGCGACGGCATGAATCCCGGGCTGATCAATGCGATGCTCGGCTGGTTCGGCATACAGGGGCCCGGCTGGTCCCAGGATCCGCACTGGGCCAAGCCGGCTGTATTGCTGGTCGGTTTATGGGGCGTCGGGGGCAGCATGATGATCTGGCTGCCGGCGCTTGCTTCGGTTCCGAAAGATTTGCTCGAGGCGGGCGAAATCGACGGAGCCAACCGGTTCCAGCGGTTTTGGCGCATTACGGTTCCGCTGATCACGCCGGCGATCTTTTTCCAGCTTACCATGGGCATTATCGGTTCATTCCAAATTTTCATGGAGCCCGTCATCATGCCGGGATCTTCCAAGACGTGGACCGACAGTCTGATGGTCGTTCTGTTCGACAATGCATTCCGGTTCTATAAGATGGGGTACGCTTCGGCGATCGCCTGGGTCATTTTTATCATGATTATGCTCGTCACCTTGGTGAACCTGTATTTCTCTAGAAGGTGGGTCTATTATGAGTCGAAATAACGCGGTCGCAACGGAAAAGGGGACTCCGGTCCGCCGGCAGAGCACGAGGCTGATGCGGAACATACGGCTGGTGCTGCGATATGCGGTCCTCACGATGGGCGCGGTCTTATTCCTGCTGCCTTTGATATGGACCATCTCAGGTTCGCTGAAGCCTCCCGGGGAAATATTCACGGTTCCGATTCGCTGGATCCCTTCGGATTTTCAATGGGATACTTATGTACGGCTGTTCAGCGTGTTCCCGTTCTGGATTTACGTCAAAAATACGCTGATTATCGTAGCATTTGCCTTGATCGGTCAATTGGCATCCTCCGTGCTGGTGGCTTACGGTTTCGCCCGATTCCGGCACCGGCTGAACGGCCCGCTGTTCATCCTCGTCCTGTCGACGATGATGATCCCTGGCCAGGTGACGATGATACCGCAATATTTGATCTACAAAGAGCTCAGCTGGATCGACACATACCTGCCGCTCATCGTTCCGAACTATTTTGCGGCGGCGATTAACATCTTTCTGCTGCGCCAATTCATGCTGACCATCCCGAAAGAGCTGGATGAGTCGGCGAAGATCGACGGCGCGAATTCCTTCGGAATCCTGGTCCGGATCATTATGCCGATGTGCCTGCCGATTCTCGTCACCATCGGCATTTGGACGATCAACAGCAACTGGAACGATTTTATGGGGCCTTTGATTTACTTGAGCACCCCGGAGAAATATACGCTTCAGATGGGCATTTACAATCTGAATGCAGGCCGGCAGGGGCTGACCGATTACGGGCTGATGTTTGCCGCGTCGCTGGTTACGCTGCTTCCGAGCCTTCTGCTCTTCGCCTTCGGCCAGAAATATTTCATGAGCGGCATTAAGATCGGCGGAGCGCTTAAGGGGTGAGAACGGTGTGTTGATGTGAAACGTAGAACGAAGAACCAAGAACGAAGAACCAAGAACGAAGAACCAAGAACGAAGAACCAAGATCGAAGACCAAAGAACGAAGAACGAAGAACGAAGAACCAAGAACGAAGAATATCAACGAGGATTAACAGCCCTATACGGCAACTCGGATCAGGCAATGGCGGGTACCGAAGATGCCGCAAAGGCTTCATGCAGAAATGGAGGGCATTATGAAACACACGGAGACGATACCACGGATTGAATTAAGCAAAGAGGGAGTCTATATTGACGGCCAAGCGGTTGTCCTCCTAAGCGCATCCTTGTTTTATTTCCGGCTGCCGCGGGCGGAATGGCGCGATCGGATGAGGAAGGTAAGAGATGCGGGCTACCATGCGATCGATGTGTATTTCCCCTGGAATTTTCACGAGCCTAAGCCGGGTCAATGGGAGTTTGAAGAGGATAAGGATGCCGGGGCTTTCCTGCGAATGGCAGCGGAAGAAGGGCTGTACGTAATCGCCCGGCCGGGTCCGTACATCTGCTCGGAATGGGACGGAGGAGCATTGCCCGCCTACCTGCTCACGCGAAGCGGGATGAAGCTGCGCGACAACGACCCGCAGTTCTTGGCCGAAACGGCGAAATGGTACGGCCGGATCATGCCCATCCTAAGGCGGTATGAGTATGGCCGGGAGGGAACGGTGATCTGCGTACAACTGGATAACGAGCTGGATTTCTATGCTTGCGAAGATCCGAAAGGGTATATGTCGGCATTGCGGGATCTGGCACGGGCCGAAGGCATCGGCGTGCCGCTGATCGCCTGCGCCGGTCAGGGCGATCTTTTTCGCGCCTCCGGCGATGCGGAAGGCATCTTTCCGACCTGTAATTTTTATCCGGACGATGTGCAGCCGGATTTTGAGGAGAAGGTGAGGGCGTATCAGCAGCGGCTCAACAAGTTGGGGTTTCCGCTGCTCGTGACCGAAACGAATCGATCCCATTACTTGCTCCGCCGCCTGCTCGTTAGCGGCGCGAAGCTGTTGGGACCGTATCTGCAGGTATCGGGCACCGACTTTGGTTTCACCAATGCGGCCAATAACTGGGGCGATCCGCTGGCGATGCTGACCACGGATTATGATTTCGGCGGCATGATATCCCCCGAGGGGCATCTTCGGCCCGAAATCCATGAAGGGCGGATGCTGGGACGCCTCATATCGACCTACGGCACCGGATTGGCGTCAGGAACACCGGATGAAGCAACTGCGCAAGAGATACGCACCTCCGGGATTCAACCCGGCGTACTTGCCGGGCCGCACGTTATTCGTTTTCCCCAAGGCGGCATCGTATTTGCTATGGCCAACTTGACTGGTGAGGAAGCGGAGGCAACAGTATCCTTCGACACCGGTTCCCTTCGGCGCACTTTGCCGTTTCGGATCGGTGCCCGCGAATGCCCGTTCTTCCCGCTGGGCGTTCCAATGGAGACATGGGGATACAGCGGCGTGCTCGAATATGCCAATGCCGAGCTGGTATGGGTGACCTTGGACCAAACGACATCGGAACGATATATGATCTTTCAAAGCGATCATCACACGGAAGTTTGTTTCCGGTTTGAGCGAGGGTCGAAAGCGGAGGTCACTAGCAATGGCGCTGAAGTCGACATGATGAACGACGGCTGCCGCTTGCGATTCATGCATCAGGACGGCAGCCGCATTGCTTGCCTGACTTATGAGGATGGCCGTCGTTTATACGTAGCGGTGTGTACAAGGGATGAAGCGCTTCGACTCACCGGAATCGGGCAAGGCCGGCTGCTGCTGGAGGATAGGATCGTTTGGCCGCAGCCTGCCGCAGCTCCCGTCGACATCGCTTGGAATGCCTTGGAGCTGCCGTCCGACTCCCCTTTGTTCGATCAGAGTACCGTTCTCGGAAGAGCGCCAAACCATCTGGAGTATTACGGGATCTACAGGGGATTTGGCTGGTATGAAGCGGTGTTGGCGGCTCCGACGGAAGACGGGTACTGCGGTTTGATGCTGGAGGAAGCGAGCGACATTGTGTCGGTTTATGTAAACGGCCGTTATGAAGGAACACATGTGCCGGCGGGCGGCATGTGCTATTTGCCGGGAAACTGGACCGGTCAGGATCCGCTCGCGCTGACTGTTCGCGCGGAAATTTGGGGGCATACCAATTTCGACGACAACCGCCTGCCTTCCATCCGACTTCAAAGCACGAAAGGGATCAAGGGAGTGACGGGTGTCCGCCGAATTCGCAGGCTCACCGACAACTGGAGGTTCAAGGCGGCAAGTGTGGATGCTCTATTGTCAGAAGCGGAGAAGGGAGATCGGGCGTTTGCAGAAGGGACCAGCGATGCTTCGTGGACGGTCATCGGCTGGGGCGCATGGATGGATACCTCGGTTCATGCACGAGGCTGGTACCGCAAAACGATTGGAATATCCGAGGATGCCGATGCGGCCATTCTGCATTTCCGCGATCTCCAGTGCACGGTCAAGGTATATATCAATGGGCGCGAGCACGGCGTGATCAATCCACGCAATCCCTTCCTCCGGCTGGATACCGGAGAACGATCGCTCACCATCGCCTGCGAAGTGAATCGCCAATATGCTTCCTCAGCAGGCGAGGTTCTGCTGTATGAAGGAACCCGCGCGGAGGAGTGGACGTTGACAGGGGGGGAAGAGCAAGCTTTCTGGCAGCATGCAATGGCCTCCATGAAGGAAGCTTCCGCCATCCTGCTCCCGTATCCTTTGCGGTCCGGCGGGACGTCATGGCTGCATGCAGTGGTGCCGGATTCCAATCATGGCCGCGGATGGCGTGTGCGTGTAGACGGAAAAAACCTCAAGCTGACGGTGTTCTTTAACGGCCGGGTGGCAGGACGGCTGTGGACGCCGGATTCCACGGCACGGCCCGTATTTTCCGGCGGGGACCAGACATCGTTTTTGCTTCCGGGAAGCTGGTTTGCCGAGGGAGCGGAGAATCGGCTTGCTATATATGCGGAAGCCGTGGCAAGGGAGAGCGACGGGATCCTCCGGCTGCTGGAATTCTTCCCGGTCCAATCGTAGCGGGCTGAGCTAGCATCCATCTGCTCGATAAAAGCTGCAGACGCTTCGCTCTCGCAAATATTTGCAGCGGATCTTGTTACGTTTTATGCTCGTTGTCGCGATGCTGGCCGTGGCCTCCTTACTTCTGAATGCATCTGCACGCGATAAGGCGTTAAGCCTGCAGAACGAAGCCGATCGCAGACTGCTCACCCAAATCAACACAGCCCTTCCGACTTCCTTGCGGGAATCGAAAGGGCTGATTGTTTTTCGATTATTGAAATGCAACGATGTTGATCCGATCGACCAGGCGAATAGGAGCCAACAGCACTTGGGAAACGGTGTGCAGGCCAGATTTAGCTGTCTTTGGCACCCTCTCGCCCTTGGCCATTGCCGATCATAGCTATGTAAATTGAAAGGGACTGCTCCCTCGGGGAAACAGTCCTATCGTAATCCGCGTGAGCTGTTTGGAAGTCTCATGGATTTAGGTTCCAGTCCCAACGCGGGTAAGTTTACTGATGATTTTGCGGACGCTTTCCCCTGACAGGAAGTAGGTCCGTTCTAATTCCTCAATCGTCCGACCCTTACAGTAGGCCCGGTACATTTCCTTATTGCGACGTTCGATGCGTTCTCGGGAACCGCTTAATTCACCCCAGCCGGCTCTTTGCTCGCTTTGTTTCGGTATGTAGAGAAGTTCTCCGTCTATATACTGTTGAATTTGCTGCAGCAGCTCGGGGGGAAGCACTTCTCTACCGTTCTTGTAATGGCCCATCGATGCCCTCCTCTTTCTGTATGAATGTTCAAGCTATCGCTGAGTGTCAAAACAATTGCATTGATCATGCTTGCCCTCCTCCTTTCGAATTTATAATTTGTTGTGATTTACGATTTGGAAAACAGATATAGGGAGCCCCGGGGGCTCCCATGGGAACGGATATTCGCTTTACGCGAATACCACCTCGTGGATCTGAATCATTGCGCTTCAGCCTCCTTTCCGCTCATTTCGTCGGCCCGACCTCTATAATAAACCATAGATTGGTGGAAATTTGCAATAGATAAAACAATAATAATTGTTTTTTACCAACATTCATGACGCGAACGTTCAGTATTGGATGAGGTAGCCGCTTAGGAAGGTAACAGGTGGTACGTGACAGGATTATATAATATAGTTACTTCAGAATGCAAAAAACAAAAGGAGTTTTCGCGTATGTCCACTCACGATACGCCGCATGTTCAGGAATTAATCACGCTGAAGACCATTGCCGAAACGTTGAACGAATCGAATGCGCTAATCCCTATGCTGGACGTGGTGATTGGGAAGCTGCTGGAGCTGACGGGACTTACGACCGGTTGGCTGTTCCTGGTGGAGGAGCCGGGAACGCATGAATTCGTTGCAGGCCGGAATTTGCCGCCTGCCCTCCGCCGGGAGAACAACGAACCTATGCGATGCGGCAGCTGCTGGTGCCTGGAGCGTTATGATGACGGCCGATTGAAAAATGCCGTAAACATTTTGAATTGCAAACGGCTGGATAACGCCGTACGGTACCAGTGGGGCGAAACGGAAGGCATTACCCACCATGCAACCGTTCCTTTGCGATCCGGTAATCGAAGGTTCGGCGTGCTGAACGTGGCAGCACCCGGGAAGCTGCATTTTGCCAAAGAGGAGCTGGCGCTCTTAGAGTCTGTAGCTTACCAAATCGGCAGCGCTATGGAGCGCATGCGACTATACGCGGCCGAGCAGCGTCGGGCGGAATTATTCGCCCGCCTCGGAGAATATAGCGGCGCACTCGGGTCTTATGCTTCCCAGGCGGTGGATCGGGCCGAATTAACGAAACAGGTCATGAGCTTGATCGGCCGTTATTTTGATTGGCCTGCGGCCGCATTGCTGGAGCCCGCCGGCAACGAAGTGACGCTCAGGGCTCTATACAGCGGAGGGCAAACCACGCTGCCCCATGCCCAATTTCCGATTGCCGAGACCGCACGGGCCCTTTTCCGGAAGGAAGCAGGCGCGACGGATCCGTTAAGTGCCGAAGACGCGCAGCGGCTTGCGGATCACTTGGCTGAAGAGGGCTGGATCCCATCCGTAACCCGAGCGGTTGCCGTCCCGATAGCGGTTGCAGGGGATTCCGCAAATGGACTGCTTCTGGTCGCGTATAACCCGTACCGTGATTCATATCGGGCGGACCTCGGGGTGATTGAGGCTCTGGCTGAGCATATCGGCATAACCCTTCAGCGTTTTCGTCTGGAAGAGAACAGACGGGAGCTCGCAAGGATGGATGAGCGAAATCGTCTGGCCCGGGACCTGCACGATTCCGTAAGTCAGACCCTCTTCTCCCTGGTCATGATGTCCAAGGGAGTAAGCGGTATGCTTGCCGGGGAGCCGAAGGGACCGAACAGTTTGCTGCAGGACACGATCCATGATATCCAGTCGTTGTCGCAAAGCGCCCTGAAGGAAATGCGGGAGCTGATTATGCAGCTTCGTCCGCCCGGACTCGAGGAAGGGCTTATGACAGGCCTTAAACAATACGGGGAACGATTGAAGCTGCATGTTCATTCACATATCAGCGGGATACAGGAGCTTCCGCGTACCGTGGAAGAAGCCTTGTGGAGAATCGGCCAAGAGGCGCTGAACAATGTAAGCAAGCATGCGGATACGAAGGAAGTAACGATAGCTTTATCCCTTCAGAATCATGAGGTTGAGCTTCGGATTGAGGACCGGGGGCGGGGGATTACCAGGCAGCGATTGAACGAGCTGACGAGACATTCCATTGGGCTGTCCAGCATGCGGGAGCGGGCCGAATCGCTCGGAGGACAATTCCGTCTATACAGTACATACAGAGAGGGAACCATCATTGAGGTACAGCTGCCCTTGGTGGGGAATTTAACAGGGAAGAATGAGGGGGGCAACGAATGATCCGATTATTGATCGCTGATGATCATGCCATGGTTCGACGGGGGCTTCAGGTTTTTCTGGCAACCCAGCCGGATATCGAAATGGTGGGCGAAGCAGCGAACGGAGAGGAGACGCTGGAAACGGCCAAGCATGTAAATCCCGATATCGTGTTAATGGATTTGAATATGCCTGTTCTCAATGGCATCGACACGACAGCCCGGCTAAAAAAAGAAAGGCCGGACATCAAAGTCATCGTGCTGACCTCGTTTGTCGATTATGACCACGTGCTGCCCGCCATTCGGGCGGGTGCCCGCGGCTATCTCCTGAAGGATATTGAGCCGGAGGAGCTGGTAGCGGCGATCAGACGCGTGTTCCAGGGGCAGGTCGAGCTGCATCCGGATGCGGCCGGTCTGCTAATGACGCATGTGACCTCACCTGCGGGAGTTGAGGAAGCGAGCGGGCCCGGTCATTCGGGAATGGCTGCCCAGGAGCTGGATAAGCTTACCCGCCGCGAGCAAGAGGTCCTGCAGCTGATCGCATCGGGCATGAACAATAGGGAAATCAGCGAAGCCCTTCACATCACGGAGAAAACGGTCAAAACCCATGTCAGCCATCTGCTCGATAAGCTGGGGGTTGCCGACCGGACGCAGGCAGCCATTTATGCGCTAAAGCATGGAATTGTATAAGGTGCTGGGAATGAATTGGGGCTGATTAACGCCAACATTTCTAAGACTAAAGTTTGAGAAGCTCTCAGCCGAAGGCATGAGAGCTTTTGCTTGCAAAATCACTCCATATGCTGACGATTTCGATCGCTTGCCTCCTCTACAATGTAGATAACAACCATTCAAATACGAGCAGGGGAGGCAGTACAAATGAAGATCGTGATCATCGCGGGCAGCAACCGCAAGGAAGCAACGAGCACCATTTTGGCGAAAGCCCTTCAAGCACAAATGAATCGGGGGTCTGTGGAAACGGAGCTGTTTAACTTGTATGAAACTCCGCTTCCCTTCTATTCCCCAGACGAGATATTCAACCGTCATGAGGGCGTGCGCGAGCTGCAGCGTCTAGTCATGGAGGCCGACGGCATTATTTTGACTACACCGGAGTACCACGGTGGGATGAGCGGGGTTCTGAAAAACGCTTTGGACCATTTGGGGCAAATGCATTTCTCGGGTAAGCCGGTTCTATCCGTGAGCTCGGCGGGCGGCGCGGTCGGTGTGAGCTCGTTGCAGCAGATGCAGGCTACGGTGCGCAATTTGCACGGAATCAACAGTCCGGAGTGGATTTCCATTGGGGGCTCTCAGCGCGACCTTTATGAATCGGAGTCAGCGGAAGGGACGATTGTCCTGGATTATCGAGCGAAGGAAGCCCTCTCTATCTTTATGGAGCTGGTGAAGAAGATCAGCAATAAAGAGGAGGTCGAATCCGTATGATTACCCATTTCGCCGGTTTGAAACTAAAGACGGTTTCGCTCCAGGGGGTGAAGCAATTCTACCACGATCTGCTTCATTTCCCTGTCGCAAGGGAAGAAGAGAACGAGATCGAATTTCAGCCAACACCTGATGTCACGCTGACCTTTGAGGAAGCGAGTGAACCGGTAACCCCTGTCCACATCGCGTTTGAAGTGGCTTTTTCCCAATTTGAACTCATTGTTCAGAAGCTTGGCGAGCAGGTGCCCTTATTAAAATGGCCGGACGGAAAAATTGTTGAATATATCGATTCCGGCGCGAACGTGTACTTCAGGGATGGAGACGGGAATTTGCTCGAGTTTATTGCCCATCCGTATGTCAAGGAAGGTGTGCTCGCTCCAAATGGCACCTACGGTTTCCTGTATTTGCGGGAGGTCGGGCTGCCTGTGGAAGATCCAATAGCCGCAAGGCTATGGATGAAACAGACGCTCGGATTAACGCTTGCCAAGGAGTCGGATCAATTTGCTTTCGTAATCGGCGGCACGGCCCATGCCGTTGTGGTATCGACGATGCGCAAATGGATCCCGATCGCGATGTATGCGCTGGCGCCTTCACTGGAAATAACATATGGCGTGACAGACGAAAGCTTTCTGGACCGGGTTCGGTCATCCCTGGATCGCCGGCTGATTATATCGGATACCGAGGAGGGCCTCCTTTTCAGAATGTACGGGTACAGCATCCGGTTGAAGGTCACTAGCTTCCCCGATGATATTGCGGTCAGGCTGAATTTGCCGCATGCCGCCGTGGGGGAGGAGGTGAATTCCGTCATTGGCGACGAATATCTGGAGGAAGGTCTGACTGCTTTGAGCCGGGGTGGCGAGGTCGGTTGGTTTGAAGGGCATGTCGGCGGAGCTTATTTGGCAGCTTATTATATGCAAAAAGAGCACGACCTTCCGCTGGAGGTATTGCAGGGTCTGGCCGCCAATTGCCGTCACTTGCGCAGTCGCCATGAAGATTGGTTTGAACCTTATCCTCTCGAACCTGCCCAGCCAGAGCTGATGGATCGACTGATCGAAGGCCTGCTGCCTAACCTGACAAATCTGAGCACCTCCGGACATGGGGTAACGCTGGGCGTACTGGCGCTCAAGGCGCTGCGGGACCGTCCGGATTTACTGACTCCCTCCATCGTGCGGGGGGTACTTAAGCTGATGCAGGATGCAGCCGGAGAACATAAACTTGCGCGCTATTACGGAATCAATGATTATACGCAGCTGGATCGATCGGAAAATTCGCTTCTTGAAGTCCCGCCTTACCGGGATGCATCGGATCTGGCAGTGCGTGCCCTTTCCGAGCTGGAACTCGTCCTGCCGGATCAACATGTTGAAGGCAAGTTTTACTTTTTTGCCGGTGAACTGGAGCATGGGATTACCCATGCCCACGCGCTGATTGAACTGGAACGGCTTGGATACGCCGAGCTGGCCAAGCTCGGGCAAGGCAATCATCGGCTGCAAATGAAGCTCAACCGCCTAAGGCCTGAGGCGCTATCGAACCAGGGAGTAAACATCGCCGAAGATGCCTCGATTACGGAAGCACGCTATTGGAACAGACAATATGAAGATCCGCATGCCATCAAAGTGCCTTATGCTGCATTGTCCCTGCTCCAATATGTGCCGCAAGAGAGAAGAGCCGAAATGGAGCGCGGTGTGTGTAAGCTGCTGTCGTTAATGAAGTAGGATAAAAGTTATTTTAAACATTGTAAGATATGGTAATCATCTCAAGTAGGGTATCGATCAAATGAGCATTTATGTGCTAATAAAGCACGGAACTGGAGGGTATCATGAAAGTTGCAGTCGTTGTAGGAAGCATTAGAAAAGAGTCGTACAATAGGAAGCTGGCGGAATATTTGAAAATGCGGTATGCGGATCAGATCACGTTTGAAATTGCGGATATTCGCCCTCTTCCGTTTTACGATGAAGACATTGAGCTGGATCCTCCTGCGGCCGTCAAGGAGTTTAAAGGGAAGATTGCCGCCGCGGACGCGGTATTATGGATCACGCCGGAGTATAATTATTCCATACCGGGCGTGCTCAAGAACGCGCTGGATTGGTTATCGCGCGTCGATAAGGTCATGAACGGAAAGCCGTCATGGATCATGGGCGCATCGATGGGGCAGCTGGGAACGGTCCGCGCACAAGAGCACTTGCGGGATATTCTCTTTTCCGTGGGCATCACATCTCCTCTGCTGCCGAACAATGAGGTATATATCGGGGCCGTCCATGAGAAGATGGATGAATCCGGCAAGCTGATTCATGAACCGACGATCGGTTTCATCGATCTCGTGGTCAACAATTTCATGACATGGATGCAAACCCGCAAGTAGATAATATGACATGGAGCCCTTTGGCAGTTGCCTGCCGAAGGGCTTTTCCTGTATATTCACCTCATAACGCGACAAAATCAACAAAAATACGAATTGCTTCGGATGGGGGAGATGCTGCGTGTACAAAATCCTGATCGTGGATGATGAACCGATCGTACGGGAAGGCATACGGGACCGGATTCAATGGGCCGAACATGGGTATGAGTGCATCGGAGCCTGCGAGAACGGACGCGAGGCGCTGGAGCTGATGGCCCGGGAACGGCCGGACGTGGTGCTGACGGACATCTGCATGCCGTACATGGACGGACTGGAGCTGTCGCGTCAAATCGTGGAGAGATATCCGAAGACGCGGATTATTATTTTGACCGGCTTTGATGATTTCGATTATGCCCAGCAGGCGGTGAAGCTGCAGGTGACCGACTTTATTTTGAAACCGATTACATCTGCCGAGCTGCGCGAGCTCTTGGACAAAATCAAACTGGAGCTGGACGAGGAGAGCGGCCGGAACGAGCATCTTTTAAGGATGAAGCAGGAGCTGAAGAACAGCATGGCGCTGCTCTCGGAACGGTTTCTGGAACGCCTGGCCTCATCGCCGATGCGAAGATCGGAGATCGCGGCCAAGCTGGCGTACTTCAATATTCCGCTAAACGGGCCGTTATATATCGCCATGGCAGCCGAAATGGACGAGCTGTCGCTGCACGCGGAGACGGCCGATGTGGAGCTGTATGCTTTCGCACTTTACAACATCGTGCAGGAGATCGCAGGGGGCGCACAGCAATCCGCGATTTTTCGTTTCAAGGAACATAAGGTGATGGCGATGCTGTCAGGACCCAATGCGGAAGAGCTGCATGCACGGGCATATAGGCTGGCCGAGGACATTCGCGATTCGGTGAAGGAATATATGAAGTTCACGGTAACGGTCGGCATCGGGACCGTATGCAGTGATGTCGCCGAGATCCGGCATTCCTGCCGAGCTTCCGAGGCCGCCCTGGAGTACCGGCTGCTGATGGGGCCCAATCAGGTCGTGAACATTACGGATCTGGAGCTGCGCGGGGGGAAGCCTCTGCAAGACGGATTCGAAGCCGAAGCGGCGCTTGTGTCGGCAATCCGTGCGGGGACCGCTTCCGAGGTCGACGAATGCAGCCATCGGCTGATCCGGGAAATTGGAAGCGCTTCAATGCCGATTGAATTATGCCATGTACGGATTTTGCGCGTCATGCTCGCCGTACTGCAGACCTTGATGGAGATCGGCAGCAACGATCATGATCTGTTCGGGATGGAGAAAAGACTGCTGTCCGACCTGTATTCCTTCCGATCGCTGGAGCAGATCGAGGTGTGGCTCAAAGGCGTGTGCGGGGAGGCGCTTCGCGGCGTGGCGCAGACCCGTAAGGATCTTACCCGCAGTCAAATGATGGAGGCGGTGGACTACATACATTCCCACTACAGCAATCCGGATCTGTCCGTAAAGACGGTGAGCAGCCGGATTTTCATGAGTACCAGCTATTTCAGCGCGCTCTTTAAGGCGCATACCGGCAGGACCTTCGTGGAATACGTGACCGATATCCGGATGGAGAAGGCGAAGGAGCTGCTCAAGCATTCGGGAATGAAAACGTATGAGATTGCAGCAAGTACGGGGTACCAGGATCCGCAGTATTTCAGCGTCCTGTTCAAGAAGCATACAGGCGATACGCCGACGGAATATCGAAACCGGATTACGGCTGGAGGAGAGCGTCGATGAGACCGGCCGCCCGGATCAAAAGCATTCAGTCCCGCATCGCCGGCTCTTTCGTCATGCTCGTGCTGTTCACGGCGCTGCTGCTGATATTTATCTCCTATCCCTTGTCGGAATCGGCAGTCCGGGAGACCGCGGAAAATTACACCTCCGAGCTGATTAATCAAGTGAACGCGAATATTGAGACCTATATCACCGGCATGAAGGACATGTCTTTGGCGGCCATGAACAATCCGAATGTACGTGAATATCTCGTTGCGGGCGGCGAGCTCGAGCCGGAAGAGCTGGCCAAGCTGAAGAGGAAGATCTCCGACTATTTCCACGCTATCCTCGTCTCCCGTAAGGATATCGCCTCCATTCACATCTTCGGATACAACGGCACCTTCATTTCGGATCGAATGGATGCGGAGCTGAATCCGAATATCCTGCCGCAGGACCAGGATTGGTACCTGCAGGCGCAGGCGCATAAAGGCCAGGCGGTCATCTCCTCTTCGCATGTGCAGCCTGTCGTTAAGGACGAGTATCGATGGGTCGTCTCGCTTAGCCGAGAGCTGAGCGGAGCGGATCCGGACAAGGGGATCGGCGTTCTGTTGATCGACCTGAATTTCAAAGTCATCAACGACATGCTCAGCAAGCTGGACCTTGGTAACCGGGGGTACGTATTCGTGATCGACAAGGAAGGCCGTATCGTCTATCATCCGCAGCAGCAGCTGCTCTACAGCAATTTGAAGACCGAACAGCTGGAGCAAGTGCTGCAGGATACCCAAGGCGGATTTGTAGTGAACGAAGACGGTGGCAGCCGGATTTACAGCATTAAAGACACGGATTTCGGGTGGAAAATCGTCGGCGTGTTCTACGAGAATGAGCTTGTTGACAACAAAAGGCAGATGCAGCGCTCCTTTGCCATTGCGGGGATGCTCTGCCTTGGCGTCGGAGTGCTGTTATCGTTCCTTCTTTCCCGTAACTTGACGCGACCGATCAAACGACTGCAGGAAACGATGGCCGAGGTTGAGAAGGGGAACTTCGATATCCGTGTTCCGGTCGGACATTCCAAGGAAATCTCCAGCTTGGCCCGCAGCTTCAATGTCATGGTGCTCAAGGTCAAGGAGCTCATGAACCAGATTGTCGTCGAGCAGGAGGTCAAACGAAAAAGCGAGCTGAATGCGCTGCAAGCCCAGATCAACCCGCATTTTCTGTATAACACGCTGGATTCCATCATCTGGATGGCGGAGAGCAAAAAGCATGACGAGGTGATTCTAATGACGTCGGCACTCGCCAGACTGTTCCGGGCATCGCTGAGCAAGGGCAGGGAGATGATCCCGATCGCTACGGAGATCGAGCATATTACGAGTTATTTAAGCATCCAGCAGATGCGGTATCAGGATAAAATCCGGTTCACGCTGGACGTCGATCCGAGCCTGTACCCGTACGTGACGCTAAAGGTGCTCCTCCAGCCCCTTGTGGAGAACGCGATTTACCATGGCATCAAGAATAAGCAGGGGCCCGGCAGCATCGCCATCAGCGGCGAGCTGAAAGGGGATCGCATTATGCTGCGGGTGGCGGATGACGGGATCGGGATGGATTCGGACAAGCTTTCCAAGCTGTTGACCGCTCCGGGGAAAGGGCGATCCAAAACGAGCGTAGGCATCGCTAATGTGCATCAGCGGATCCAGTTGTATTTTGGACCCGATTACGGCCTGTCCTATGAAAGCGAACCTGGTGCAGGAACGACCGTTACCGTTACCATTCCGGCTCTCCGAGCCGAGGAGCTTGCAGGAAGGGAGGAGATTCCGTCGTGAGATCACCGATACGCATGCGATATGTTCTGCTGGCAGCCGTCGCGGCCGTGGTCTTCGGAGTCGCCGTGCATCAGCTGATCGGCGGGGGGCGTCAGGAACCCCCTAAAATAGTCGTCGCCGTTAAAGCGCTGGATGAAATCGAGTTTTGGCGCGTCTTGATTGACGGCGTTCATACGGCTTCGCGGGAATTTAATGCAGAAGTATCCGTCATTGGTCCGCCGAAGGAGGTCGACGTCGACCGGCAGATCGAGCTGATCGAGGCGGCGATTCCGGATAAGCCGGACGCTATTGTCATGGCCGCAAGCGACTATCATCGCCTTGTTCCGGTTGCTCAGAAAATTCACCGGGCGGGGATTCCCTTGATCATGATCGATTCGGCTGTACAGGGGAACTATGCAAAAGCCTTGATTGCCACCGATAATTTCGATGCCGGGCAGAAAGCCGGCAAAGAGCTTGCAGCTCTGCTTCCACCGAAGGCTCAAGTGGCGATCGTAAGCTATGTGCAAGGCGCGTCGACCCAAATTGAGAGGGAGCAGGGCGTTCGCAGCATCCTTAATGGAAGGGCCGGGACCGAGATTGTCGGCACCTATTTCAGCGAAGGCATGGAGGAGCGCGCATACGAGATCACGATGAGGCTGCTGAAGGAGCGGCCGGACCTGGATGGGATCGTCGGCTTGAACGAGCCGTCTACCGTCGGCGCAGGAAGGGCGATCCGCGAGCTTGGCCTTACGGGACAAGTCAAGCTGGTTGGTTTCGACAGCTCGATCAAGGAGGTCAAGCTGCTGGAGGAGGGCGTCATTCAATCAATTATCGTGCAAAAGCCGTTTAACATCGGCTATTTGGGTGTGAAAACCGCCCTTTCCGTACTGGAAGGCGATAAGGTTCCCGACAAGGTGTATACCGACTCGGTCGTCATTCACAAAAGCAATATGTATACCGAAGAAAATCAGAAGCTGCTCTTTCCCTTTGTGGAGGAGTAGCTTCTTCCTTTTATCAAGTGATTTATTCGATGAGAGAAAAATCATAGATTTTTCAACATCGGCAAGAGAATATTCCATTCCGGCGGCCGTACCACCCAGGTAGAATGTTCGTAAAAAGAGGCTCCACTGCTAGAGAGGTGAATGACTGTGAGCGAAATACTAGTGCATATGGAAGGAATCACCAAGCAATTTCCTGGTGTATTGGCGCTGAACGGATGCCGCTTCGAGCTGAGGAAAGGCGAGGTTCATGCGTTAATGGGAGAGAACGGGGCCGGCAAATCCACCATGATGAAAATTTTGACGGGCGTATACCAGAAGGATGAGGGGAGCATCGCGTACAAAGGCAGGACCATCGAAATCAATGACCCGAAAGCGGCTCAGGATGCGGGGATCAGCATGATCCACCAGGAATTGAACCTCGCGCCCGATCTGACCGTGGCTCAGAATATTTATATCGGACGGGAACCGCGGCGGGGGCTCGGCCTCTTCCTCGACGAGAAGGCCCTCAACCGCCAGGTAGAGGCGCTGTTTCAGCGCATGGGACTCGCCATGGATCCTTCCGCGTTGGTGGCGGATTTAACGGTAGCGAGGCAGCAGATGGTGGAAATCGCAAAGGCGCTTTCCTACAACGCCGATGTGCTGGTGATGGATGAGCCGACGGCGGCATTGAGCGAGGCGGAAATCGAGGATTTGTTCCGCATCATCCGGCAGCTTCGCGCCGAAGGAGTTGGAATCGTTTACATTTCGCACCGGATGGATGAAATCAAGCGGATTACGGATCGCATTACCGTGATGCGCGACGGCCAATACATCGCCACCGTGGCGACCGCGGAAGTCTCCACGCAGGACATCATCTCCATGATGGTCGGGCGCCAGATTTACGATACGTCCAAGCCCGAGGGCGTCTTCCGCGATCGGGAGACCGTACTTGAGGTTCGGGGGTTAAGCCGTGGAAGAGTCTTGAACGATGTCAGCTTCACCTTGAAAAAAGGGGAGATTCTGGGCGTCGCCGGGCTGGTCGGCGCTGGACGAACGGAATTGGCGCGGGTAATCTTCGGGGCGGACCGGCCGGATGCGGGAGAGATTCGCATACACGGAAGGACCGTGCGCATGAAGGGTCCGCATGATGCGGTACGCCACGGCATCGGTTATTTATCCGAGGACCGGAAGCGCTTCGGCTGCATCGTCGACCTGGACGTGAAGAGCAATGTGGCTATTGCCTCCTACCGCCGCTTTCTGAAGCCGGCGGGATGGATGGATACGGGACGAATCCGGCTAGAAGCAGAGCGTATCGTCGATCGGCTAAAGGTGAAAACGCCGCATGTTGACCAGGAAGTCAAGTTCCTCTCCGGCGGGAACCAGCAGAAGGTCGTCATCGGAAAATGGCTGACCCGTGACTGCGATATTCTCATCTTCGACGAGCCGACGCGCGGCATTGACGTAGGCGCGAAGAGCGAGATTTACAAACTGCTGAACGAGCTGGCTGCTCAAGGCAAATCGATCATCATGATCTCGTCGGAGCTGCCGGAGATTCTTCGGATGAGCCACCGGATCCTCGTCATGTGCGAAGGCAGAATTACCGGCGAGCTGGGGCATGAAGAGGCAACGCAGGAGAACATCATGCAATTGGCAACGGCGGCGATGTGAGCGGTTTACGGAATCTAACCAAACGAAAGGAAAGATACAATCCATGAATCTACAGCTGAAATCAGGCGCACTGCAGCAGGTGCTCGCCCTCGCAAGCTTGGTGGTGCTTCTCGTCACTTTTTCGCTTTCCTCAGGCAACTTTTTTCAATTCTCCAACCTGATCGGCATCCTGTTGTCCACGGCAGTCATCGGCGTATTGGCGCTTGGCTCGACCTTCGAGATCATAACGGGTGGCATCGATCTGTCCGTCGGGACGGTCATGACCTTAAGTGCGGTCATGTCGGGCGTATTCATCACGTTCTGGGGGCTGCCCGTCCCGATCGGCATTCTCGGCGGCATCCTGACAGGCGCGTTGTGCGGGCTGCTGTCGGGAACGGCGGTGGCCGAGATGAAGATACCGCCGTTCATCGCCACCTTGGCCATGATGATGATCGCGAAAGGGCTGGCACTCATCATCTCGGGTGCGAAGCCGATTTATTTTACCGAAGCGGAAAGCTTTGCGAACATTTCCCAGGGGAGCGTGCTGGGCTCGCTGATTCCGGGCTTCGATATTCCGAATGCGGTGCTTATATTCTTCATCGCCGCGATTCTCGGCTTCTTGATATTGTCAAAGACGATCATCGGCCGTTACAATGTCGCGCTTGGCAGCAATGAAGAAGCAACGCGGTTATCCGGGGTCAACGTCGGTTACTGGAAAATTGTCATATACACCCTGACAGGGGCGTTCACTGGGCTTGCCGGCGTCATGATGGCTTCCCGGCTGAATTCGGCCAACCCGGCCCTTGGCGCCGGATATGAGCTGGAGGCGATCGCAGCCGTCGTTCTAGGAGGCACCTCGCTCAGCGGCGGAAAGGGCACGATCATGGGGACGGTTATCGGCGCCCTGATCATGAGCGTGCTGACGAACGGACTGCGCATCTTGTCCGTACCGCAGGAGTGGCAGACGGTCGTTGTCGGATTCGTCATTATATTGGCTGTGTACGCGGATATGCTGCGCAGAAGGAAGGCATAGGTAATCGAGGGGAAGCGTAGGGAATCGCAGGGAGAGCTTCGTTCGGCAGGGAATTGCGCGGTGAGATTTCGCTATCATCGACGAGGCAACCCACAGCAATTGTAATCCTTCCTTCAGGAAGTTTTATAGATGGGCTTCTATTCAAAGAACAAGGGGAGATTGAAGATGGGAAAAAAGCTATCGGTATTTGCGCTCGTGCTCATGCTCGCAGCGAGTCTGCTGTCAGCCTGTGGCAATGCAGGCAATGGAGCATCCGGAGGTGACAATTCAAGCGAAGGGGGCTCCGCCAGCGGAGGTTCAGCCGCAGAAGGAGAAATCTACATTCCAATCATTTCCAAAGGGTTCCAGCACCAGTTCTGGCAAGCCGTAAAGTCAGGGGCTGAACAAGCCGGTCAAGAGCTTGGCGTGCGCATTACATTCGAAGGGCCGGAGACGGAATCCCAAGTGGATAAGCAGATTGAGATGATGCAGGCTGCACTGGACAAAAAACCAAGCGCGATCGGTTTCGCCGCGCTGGACAGCCAGGCTTCGATTCCGCTGCTGAAGAAAGCCCAGGAGAACAACATTCCGGTCATCGCATTTGACTCCGGGGTGGAAAGCGATATTCCGGTGACGACGGCGTCGACCGATAACATGGCAGCTTCGGCACTGGCCGCCGACAAGATGGCGGAGCTGATCGGGGGCGAAGGTAAAATCGCCATGGTTGTTCATGACCAGACGAGTGTGACTGGCGTCAGCCGTCGCGACGGCTTCAAGAAGCAGATTGAGGAGAAGTACCCGAATATCCAGATCGTCGATATTCAGTACGGCGGCGGGGACCATCTGAAATCGACGGACCTGGCCAAGGCGATGATGCAGGCGCATCCCGATCTGAAAGGCATATTCGGTGCGAATGAAGGCTCGGCCGTCGGCGTCATTAACGCCGTCACCGAAATGAAGAAGGAAGGCCGGATTGTCGTGATCGGCTTCGATTCGGGCAAAGCCCAGATCGATGCGATCAAGAATGGTACGATGGCGGGAGCGATTACGCAAAATCCGGTAGGCATCGGCTATGAAACGGTGAAAGCCGCCGTGGCCGCCATCAAAGGCGAGAAGCTGGAGCCGCAGATTGACACGGGCTTCTACTGGTACGACAAGAACAACATCGACAGCGAGGAGATTAAGGCGGTTATTTACGAATAGGCATTCGTTATACAAAAGGGGAGCCCTAGGGCTCCCCTTGTTCGTGCAGCATCCGCTTTATGCGAATGCCACCTCCGTATTCTGAATCAATTCGTTCAGCCTCCTTTCCGGTGAATTCCGTCCGGCCGGACAATTATATTAAACCATAGCCCTGCCGTAGAGTGTAGAGAATAAACAGGCTTAATTGTTTTTTACCAGCGAGCTAGAATTGGACGGCCCTTTCCTGATTTGTTCCATAGGGCCAGCCTGAACATCAGAAGTTTTTTTGAAAAAATCGAAGAAAAAAAGGGCAGTCTATGGCTGCCCTCAGGCTGTCGAGAAAGTCTCGACAGCTATTTTCTTGTGAATTTAATTCAACACGACACCGCGTTAATGTTGTATAATAATAGTAAATAAACCGTTCGGAAGGGTGTTACATATGTTGCGTTCGAATCGAGAAAAACAGCAGACTTACGAATTTGTTTCGATTGAAGAATTGGTTCCTCAAGATCATCTGCTCCGTAAAGTGGACAAGTATATCGATTTCTCTTTCATCGACGAAAAGGTTCGTCCGCTTTACTGTGCGGATAATGGGCGGCCTGCTATCGACCCTGTCGTGTTATTTAAAATGATTTTCCTCGGTTATTTTTATGGCATCCGTTCCGAACGCCAACTCGAACGTGAAATTCAAACCAACCTTGCTTACCGCTGGTTTTTGGGGTTAGGTTTAACCGACAAAGTGCCGGACCACTCTACGATTAGCTGGAATCGTCGCACGCGCTTTAAAGACACCGAGATTTTTCAGGAGATCTTCGATGAGATTGTGCTTCAAGCTATCCAGCACCGTATGGTGGGCGGACGTGTCTTAGTTACCGACTCAACTCACGTCAAAGCGAATGCGAACAAGCATAAATACACAAAGGAACAGGTTTTGCAAAACACTCGTGATTATGTGAGTGAACTTAATGCGGCTGTAGAGGCTGACCGGAATTCACATGGAAAAAAGCGCTAAAGCCAAGAGAGGACGTGATCGAGGAAAAGGAAGTTTAAAGTGAGCACGACAGATCCCGACAGCGGTTATATGATTCGTGATGGGAAACCGGAAGGATTCCTATTTAGACCACCGTACCGTGGACCTGAAATATAATATGATTACGGATGTCCATGTCACCGCCGGAAATGTCCATGATTCTGTACCGTATTTGTCCCGTTTGGATCGTCAACAAGAACGATTTGGTTTTAAAGTCGAAGCCGTTGCTCTGGACTCCGGGTACTTGACTTCACCCATCTGCAAAGCCGAAACATTTTTGCCGTTATTGCTCACCGAAGATTTCACCCGACCCAGGGTTTATTCCCTAAATGGAAGTTCACGTATGATGCGGAGCGCAATCTTTATGTTTGCCCTGCAAACCTGCAAAGCACGAATTACCGTACAAGACGACCAACCGTGAGGGATACCGACAGTACGCTTCGGATCCACAGCACTGCAAGAACTGCCCGTTATTAAATGAATGCACGCGGTCTCGCAACCACCGAAAGGTGGTAACTCGTCATGTCTGGGAGGACAGCAAAGAGTGGGTGCGAGGCAACCGGTTGAGTCGATCCGGGAAATATCTCTACCGAAAACGAAAAGAAACGATTGAGCGAAGCTTCGCGGATGCCAAAGAGCTCCATGGGTATCGCTATTGCCGTTTGCGCGGGCTGCAAAACGTCAGGGAACAGGCCCTGATGACAGCAGCTGTACAGAACATGAAGAAGATGGCGATCCACCTGGATCGCCTGGAAAAACGGGGGTAATCTCCCCATTTTCACATTTGAAGTGACCACTTGAAATCGAGAAACCCTGCACTTTAAAAAAAGTACAGGGTTTCTCGACAATCTGAGGGCAGTCTATGACTGCCCTAGAGATGGAGTTTAATAATCCGACCAGGATTCAAGTATACCATTATAGAAGTGCAAGTAAGTGTCGCCATAAATCCATTGATCCATTGTTATATAGCTGCCCGTGTACGAACTATAATCATCGGGAGCACCCCAGGATAGCAACACCTGATCCTGATTCATGCCAATAGCTATCCTTTGCTGAACGATCCGATTCCAGGTAGCGGAGCTCCACTTAGGGAAGACGCTCTTGGGATTAACGGTGTAAAAGCCTTGCTTTATGACTGTGCCAGGGTCCCCATAAAAAGGAAGTTTAAACGTAACGTTTGCGCCGTTTGATCTTTTTGCAGTTACAAAGAGATTACTTCCCTTCAATTTCACCGATTTAAAGTAGATCTTTTCAATATTTAAAAGGGGGTTGGATGAAGGTAATTGGTTTTTATTTGCCCAGTAATGCTTACCGGCATAAAAGCTGTTTATGCTTTCATAAAAAAAATAAGTGCAGAATGTATCGGGAGTAGAACCAATTACAAACTCTTCAACGACGGATCCATCATTCAGCAATATTTTAACACTCGTTGTTTGATTGCTTATTACTGCGATCTCAATGACTCGCCCAATTTTTTCTCCATCATAGATGTATACCTTTTTGCCCATATACGTTCTAAGATTATCATCGGATACCCTTTTGAGCTGGGATATTAATTTTTCCGATTTTGCTTTACCTTCCTTGCTGCTCCACAAAAAAATAGTATTGGATTTGTAATCATCAGTGCCGGACAGTCCAGATATTTTATAGAAATATTCTAATTTTATGTAGGTGGTCCCGTCTAGTAAAACGGAATTACTCTCATTAATTTTGTATGTTCCCTTATTTGATTTTACGGTGATGGGTTTGGAGTAATCGATGGATACGTTCTTTAGTTTAGATAATAATTTCACAGGGACATATGTACCCGGATTATTGATTTTTTCGATGGAATAGGCTTTTTCACGTGTTACAAGAACGTCACCGTCTAAAAAAACGGACTTCTCTCCTGACAAGTAGGCATTCCTAGGTACAACATTTGACGATGCGTTTGATTCAGGTAATAAGAATATGGAAAAGAATGATGTAACCAGAAAAATGATAAGCACTTTTGTTTTCAGTAGTTTTTTCATACGGCCTCCAAGCGCATAGTTAGTATGATCCATGACTAAAGTATCATAAATGGATAGCGTTTGGTAGGAAATAAAAGTAAAGTGAGTCTCTTGATTTTTTTCCCCGATGCTAGGCCTGAAATCGAGCGTGCATTACCCAATACGTTATTGATCAAAGGATGATTCATCGATGGAATGCGTTATCTTCGTAGGGATACAAGTAATTTGAGCCGGATTATGAGCGATCCTGTGAGCGGAATAGCAAGAGATCTGGTAAAGAGAGAAATGCAGAAGCAGGAATCAAAAGTACATTAAAGAAACTGCAAACGCCTTCGTATACTGAAGGGTTTGATAAGCTGTATATCGTGAGATCGCAAAAAGGGGATGTTGAGGTCGAAGAGCTGCCAAGGGAATGAAAGGGGATGCGTGCCAACCCTTATTCCCCTTCAATTTTTCCCTCGCTCCATATCCGCTCCCAGATGACATCCACCGTCTGTTCAATGGTCAAATCCGACGTATCGAGCCATAACCCGATTCTTGGCGTTTCCTCCCGGAGCCTCCGGTCCAGCTCTTCGGGGCTCCAAATGCCGTACCCTTTCTTATTCCTCAGCGCTTCCCTCTGATGGAGGGCTTCCGGGTTAGGCGTCAATACGACGATATATACCGGGACACCTTTCAAAAAGTTGCCCATATTCTGCAGATGGGGTCCAATGATGATGTCCTGGAGCACGACCTGGAACCCGGCAGCGGCATAGGCGGCCGCGGCGGAAGCAGAGAGGCGATACCGCAGCTCAAGCTGAGCTAACGCTTTCTCTGAGGCGTCAGGCAGAAGTTCTTCTCTTCCTCTGACAATCATTCTTCGAAAGGTATCTCCCCGTAAGTGTACGGCACGTTCGAATTTCTCCGCCAGCCGCTCGGCGATCGTGGATTTGCCGGATGCCATGGCCCCTGTCACAATGATGACGCCAGGATTTTGTACATGAGTCATTCGTAAAACCTCCTTATAGGTGCAGTTGATACGCATACAATAAACCAACCAATTCCAAATGGTGTCCGTCTAAAGATCGGGTTGTTTGTGCCCTATGCGTTCCGTGTTGGTGTATTCCTCTTGACTTCAACGATAGCATAGAACCCGCATCGGAGGAGGGGAAAGGATTGTTCAATATATTTTTTACCAATGAATCGAATGGTATGGAGTGAAGTGAATCGTTCCCTGCTTGAGATGATAATTAATACAATTAACATTAACTTAAGGAGTATGGTTCGAGTTTGTGAAGCAGGGCGCTCATGTTCCTGTGAAACAACAGAGTAAATACAGGCACTGGAGGCTCCCCAGTGCCTGTATCCTGTTCAAATGATGGACGGTAGGATCTAAACCTTGCTTTACCGGGTGATGCTCCGCATCCTTCGATCCCATTCCTCGGTGATTCGGGGCTTGTCGAGCCCGCTTCCGATTAGCGTAAGATACCCCCGCTGCAACGGCAGGGAGCTGGTCTTATGCTCCAGCTTGCCCCCTGCCCACTGCACCAGCACTGAACCTGAATCCAGGCGGATATAGCCTTTGGCTCGAAGGAGGCCGGTTACGCCCTGGAAGAAGGCCTCGAGCTCCTGCATCCCGGCCGAAAACGAGCCCGGCGGCAAAAACAAGTCCGGCAAGGACAAGGTTAACGAATCCAGGCCGGCGTAGGAGGTCGGCTCATTGGGATCCCGATGGGTATGGAGAGGAGATCGGCTGCTGCCGTCATCATGATGATGCGCATGTCTTTCCTGAAGCCGATCTTGTGCAACCGATGGATCCGGCGCTAAGCCAGCCGTTTTCTCCGCCAACGCGGGCGAAGCTGCATGCGAGTTGGTTTGAGCCGCAGTAGCTCCAGGCTCAGCGGTTTCCATATGGCCAAGGGAGAAGCTGGTTCCGGCGGCGCTGCCGGACGCCATCCCGCCCTGGTTTCGAGGGGGAAGCGGAACGGCTCCGAAAACTTCGGCTTCGTTAATATGGGCATAGTCTGTCAGCCGAAGCTTGGCGGTGCCGTTCATGTTCTGAACCGCCGCCGTCACTTTTCTCAGCATCTTGGCATCGCAATCGCCGGCTTTGTTCAGCAGAATGGTATCGGCGAAAGCGATCTGCCCCCGGAGCGTACGCACCAAAGTGCGGTCCGAAGCGAAGAAGCTGTTGTATTCGAGCATTTTGCCGGCGTCGACGACGGCCACCTTGCGCGCTATGGATATGCGTTCGGCCAGCGCCGGTTTAGCCAAATCTTCAAGAATTAGCTGCGGGTTCGCAACGCCGGTTGTTTCGATCAGAATGAGGTCGGGGCTACGCTTGAGCTGGTTATCCATCGCCAGCTCGAGCTCTCCGCGCTTCGTGCAGCAAATGCAGCCATCGAGCAGCTTCTCCACCGGTACGTCGGGCATATCGCCGGAAATGACCGCTCCGTCTACGTCCATTTCGCCCATCTCATTCATGATAACGGCCGTGCTCCACCGCTGAGCCTTTGCGTAAGCGAGCAGTCTGAGGAGCAGGGTTGTTTTGCCGCTGCCTAGAAAGCCGCTGATAATAATGACAGGTGTTTTGTTCATCTTCCTCACCTCCGATTAGGGTTGGGCTGCCGGATACAGCTCATCAAACGCTGCTACAGAGTCCGGATTGGTAAAAATGTACGGCGAAGCCGGCTCTTCAATCGTCTCGATCGATTCGGCTTGAATCAGCAGGCGCTCCTCGCCTCCGATCTTCACGGTTTGGACCGTGCCTTCAATCGATACCCAGGCATCATTCTCGAAACGGGATGCCTGCTCTCCGCTCACGAGAATGCCGAACGGAACGGCATCGGCCGTGCAGCACATCAGCAAGAACCGGCTGACGGCAAACATGTTCTTATCCATGCTGTCATCCCTGAAGACAAAGCCTTGGACCGAGATAGGCTTGCCGGCAAAGACAGGCTTATACATCTCGATCGCGCCGACCGTTTCGGAAAATATTTCGGGCCTTACCGTGACGGAGGGCAAGGCGTACAGCCGCTTGGCCAGCTCCGCAAATTCGACGCTATACTTATCCTTGGGTGCGAAGAGATCGACAGGAGCATTTTCATTACCGGCGGGGTTGGGTTTGCCGACGCCATCAGCGGTACCGGTATCTTCGGGTACGTCTTCCGAACCGGAGCCGGTCCGGACATCCGGATTCGGATAGGTGTACACCATGCCCTTCTTGGCAGCCATGCTGCTCGCGAGAGGCTGATCGGGCACCAGCAGACCGAAGAACAAAGGCAGGGCGAACAAACCATATACCGTCATATTTCGGACCACGCCCCGGGGATGAGGGTGCTCGCAATCGCATACGTCGCCGGCGTCGCCCATGACGGCATGGTATACCATGCCGAAGGCGATGAACAGAAGCGGAACCGGACAGAGCAGCAGAAGTTTCTGCATCTGCGGAGCCAGGTAGTATTCAAGCAGATTCGATTCATTCAAGTGCATGATATAAATAGCAAGAGCAGCCAATAGCAGCGCACGCATGGCATAATGGACCCGCGTGACCGCCGATGAACGGTTCATGGCAAGGGCTCGCCTCCTTTTTGTTCAAGGATTATCCGCCAAGGAAAATATTCACGATCAGGGAACCGACAAATACGAGCATGACGATGACAATGCTTAGTCCGATGACGAATTTCGTCTTAAATGCGGCGGATAGCATGAGCAGCGTTTTGAAATCGAGCATCGGGCCAAGCACGAGAAAGGACACGAGAGGGCCCACGGTAAAGGTATGCGTAAAAGCCGACGCGACGAATGCATCCGACGTTGAGCAGAGCGAGAGGACAAATGCCAGTCCCATCATGAACAGATAGGAGGACAGCGGACCGTTCGCAAGCGAAAGCAGCTCCTCCCGCGGAATAAACGCTTGAATGCAGGCCGTAACGAAGGCTCCGAGCACCAAATATTTGCCCATATCCACCATTTCGTCGCCGGCATGAACAAAAAGGCTACGCCAAGTTTTGCTGTGTGCGTGGGATGGCCGGCTTCCGGCGGCTTCGGACCCGGCCGTGAAATCTTGGAAGGAGCGCTTAAGCGGGTTATTCTTCACGAAAGCAAATACGAGCAACCCAATCGTGACGGCAATCATGAAGGCCAGTCCCATTCGTCCGATCGTGATCTCGGGATGCGAACGGAATGCCATCATCGTCGCGGCAAGCACCACCGGATTCAGGATCGGGCCGCTAAGAAGAAAGGTGATCCCGACATAAGCCGGCATGCCTTTTAACATGAGCCGGCGCACGACAGGAATCATGCCGCATTCGCAGACCGGAAGGATCATCCCGAGCAGGGAGGCGAACAAGACGCCGGGCACCGGATGCTTCGGCATTAGTCGGCGAACCCATTCTTCCTTGACAAAGATTTGCAGCAGCGAAGAAATCAACACCCCGAGCAGCACGAACGGCAGGGCCTCAAGGAAAATGCCGATGAATACGGTTTTGAGCTGCTGCACTTCGGTACTGCCCAGCAGGGCGAGCCCGCTCCTAGGCATCGTCATGAGAGCCGGGAACAGAAAGAGCAGCGGAAGAAAGAACGGCAGCCATTTGAATAAAGCCGGAATTTTCATGCGGGCCTCCTGACGAAAAAAAATCATCTACGAGGACATTCTATGCTTGGACGATAGACAACTTTCCATTTTAATCAAAAGAATTACGAATAACTCTTTCCATTCGAAGCTATGGCGTACTCCCGCTCGCTCATGGTATAGTAGTAGTACGTTGACTGTGCGTTACTGGCGTAGCTTGGGGTACCAAGAGGGAGCGCATAGTTTCATATGCCGTACGCCTGGGCAAGAGGTAAGGAGACGATCATGTCGCCTTGCCTCTTTATGTTTTATTGACTAACAATGGCGAAGGAGCGGGTTGAACATGAGTACAGAAACGTTGATTTTGGATGGAAAAGCGGTATCGGATGATCTTAAGGCCAAGCTGGCCGTTAAGGTCGAGCAGCTCAAAGCCAAGGGAGTTACTCCTTGCTTGGCGACGATCCTCGTCGGGGATGATCCGGCCTCGGCAACCTATGTGCGAATGAAGGGCAATGCGTGCCGGCGACTGGGAATCGAATCCCGGAAAATCGAGCTGAAGGCGTCGACGACGACCGAGGAGCTCATTGCGGCCATTCGCGAGCTGAATGAGGATTCCGCGGTGCACGGCATTCTGCTCCAGCATCCGGTTCCGCATCATATTGATGAAAGAGCGGCATTCGATGCGATCGCGATCGAAAAGGATGTGGACGGCGTGACCACGCTCGGCTTTTCGCAAAATGCGTTCGGGTTCGCGGACTATCCGTCCTGCACCCCGGCAGCGATTATCGCGATTATGGATTATTACAAGCTTCCAATCGAAGGCAAGCATGCCGTGGTTATCGGCCGGAGCCCGATCCTCGGCAAGCCGGTCTCGATGATGCTGCTAAACCGCAACGCTACAGTGACGATCTGCCACTCCAAAACGAACCATCTAGGCGACATCGTCGCGCAAGGTGATATTGTCGTTGCTGCGGTCGGCAAGCCCAAGTTCATTCAAGGCGAGTGGATCAAGCCGGGCGCTGTGGTGCTTGACGCCGGCTATAACGAAGGCAATATCGGAGATGTCGATTATGAGGCTTGTGCGGAGCGCGCGTCCGCGATCACGCCGGTTCCGGCAGGCGTCGGGCCGGTAACAATTGCCACGCTGCTGAAGCATACGGTTGAGGCGGCCGAAAGAACACTGAAGTCCTAAACATGGATAATGCAATGCAAATGAACCGGGTCCTTTTGAAGGCTCGGTTTTTATAATAGAATTGGAGGCAGAGAGGAAGACTTCCCTTTCCGGCTATGGGCTTGTAAGCCCTTGTACGGACTGTCTTTCACGAGGTTTGGGTCACCAAGATACGGTTAAAAACCAAAGGATTCGCACGGTTGGACAATCACAGGATATAAATTGTTGCTTGCTCTGAAATGCTTTTCATCATTTACAATACACCCATCAGCTAATGAAAAGAGGAGCGAGGGCTAATGAATAAAAAATTGATCTTCTTTGACATCGACGGAACGCTGCTCGATCATGACAAGCGAGTCCCGGAGTCGACACTGGAATCCATTCAGCAATTAAAAGACAACGGGCATGAAGTCGCGATCGCGACTGGTCGCGCTCCCTATCATTTCCAGGACATCCGCGAGCTGCTCGGCATTGATTCCTATGTGTCCCTGAACGGGCAATACGTCGTTCACGAGGGCAAGCCGATATACGGGAACCCGCTGCCTCCGGAGCAGTTGCAGCAGCTCACCGAGCTGGCGGTGCAGCTGGATCATCCGATCATTTATGCGGGAAGCGATGCGATGAAAATGAACGTGACTCACCACAAGTTCATCGATTCCAGCTGGGGCGAGCTGAAGCTGACCATTCCGGAATACGATCCCGAATATTATCTCGGGCGGGATATTTACCAGGCTATTGTGTTTTGTACCGAGGAGGAAGAGGGGGCCTATCGGTCCGGATTTGAAGGAAGACTCGATCTAGTCCGCTGGGGTCCGTACGGCACGGATGTGCTTCCGGCCGGCGGCTCCAAAGCCGAAGGCATCCGGCAGTTTATCCAGGCGCTGGGCATGGAGATTGCCGATACCATCGCCTTTGGCGATTATTTGAATGATCTGGAGATGCTGTCGTATGTCGGCCATGGCGTAGCCATGGGGAACGCGCCTGACATCGTCAAGCGCGCGGCCCGGCATGTTACCAAGGACGTAAGCGAGGACGGCATCCGGCACGGGCTTCAGATGCTGGGCCTGCTGGATCCAAAGCCGCAGGTGATGGCGTAAGCATTTCGGTTGACAAGATGCGCTTTGGCTGCCTGAGCATTAAAGGCATGCCGATTGTGAAGGGGCCATGTACATGGCTCCTATTTATTTGCGGACGTACCATTGGGAAGAATGCAAGGAAAGATGAGGGTTACCTCGGTTCCTTTTCCCGTTTCACTCTTAAGTCTTAATCCATAAGCGCTGCCGTATTTGAATTGGATGCGGTGATGAACGTTAGCCACCCCGATATGTCCGTTCAATATCGAGTCCTTGCCCTCAGTATGGAGAAGATGGTTAAGCTGCTCCAGCCGCTCAGATGACATTCCAATCCCATTATCTTTTACCATGACAACAAGATCCCCATTATCGTTGGTGTGCACATGGATATGTACTGCCCCGCCTTCACCCAAGGTTTCAAGACCGTGCGTGAGCGCATTTTCCACGATCGGCTGGATGATCATCTTGGGTATGAGGAGGGGCAAAAACTCCTCTGGGCAGACCAGTCCATACGTAAAGCGGCCGGAGAACCTTATCTGATAGATGGTGATATACGCGTTTACGATTTGAAGCTCTTCCCCGAGACTGACCTCATCCCCTCCCTTGATGCTGTACCGGAGCATCCGGCTTAAGGCACCCGCCATCTCATACGTTTCTCTGCTGCCCTGCGAAATGGCGATCCCTTTCATCGTATCCAGCGTATTGCTTAGAAAATGCGGATTGATCTGGCTCTGAAGAAAGGCGTACTGCAACCGCTGTTTCTCCAGCTCGGATTGATACAGTTGGGTATCGGATTGAACCAGCTGATTCGTTAAACCATTGATCCGCTGGAGCATCGTATTGAATTCGTTCGAGATCATTTCGATTTCCGCATAGCCTTCCAGTCGGACCTTTGAATGCAGCACATTCAAGTTTCCGGTCTTTAATTGTTTCATGAAGGTCATGAGCTTGGACAGCGGCTTTAATAAGTTCATCATTAGAATACTGTATGGAATGGATATAATCAGCAGCATGAACACAACCAGAATGTAGCTCTTCGTTTTCAAAGGCTGAAGCCCCTTAGTCAGCAGGCTGATTGGCGTAGCCGTCACAATTTTGCCTCCAATTTCGGGCAGCACATGGGATTGCACGATATAACGGGCGCCGGCATTCGTTTCCAGAACCATATGATCCTGATCCTTGTTAAACAAAGGGCCGTTGATCAGCTGGATTAGATGCTCATCCTGGCTGCTGTTGGAATACACCAGATCGCGGTTGTCAAACAGATAAAAATTGGTACCGGCCAAGCGGGGGTATTTTTCGATCTCCTTATTTATGGAACGCACATCAAGGCCGATCATCATAAAGCCGGCGTTGTCCCCGTACGGGATTCTATTGCCTAGCGAGAATATATTCATGCTGAACAGGAACTTGTCCCGGTCAAGCGTGGGACTGCCCTTTCGGAACCCGGCATAGTGGACGGCACCGTCTTGCTCCGGTATGTTTTCCGTATCGTAAACATCGGTAATCGTTCCCTTTAACGAGACGACTTTGCCGGTGTTGCTGACGACGGAGATGTCCAATATATCGGGATTGGTATTTTTGATGACGCCCATGACGCTTTCAACCTTCTTGGCAAGCTCGTAAATTTTTAAATCATCGCGTTCCGCCAGGAAATTCTGAACCGTGGCATCATACCCCAGATTGACCATGAGCTCCGAAATCTCCGAGTAGTTGGAGGAGATCCGCTGCTTCATGATCGCGATAAGCTCTTTGTTATACTGAGTGTTCTGATCGATAATTAATTCACTTGATTGCTTGTACGCATTCAAGACAATAAAGGGAACCATCGCAACGATGATCAATCCAATCATCATCACCTGAATTCGGATAGAGAGCTTCTTGAAGAACTTCATCCGGATATGCTCTCCCTGTACTGGGTGGGCGTCTGGCTTACGATCCGTTTAAATATTCTGGTGAAATAAAAATAATCGTTAAAACCGCATTTTTCTCCGATATGCTTGATCGCAAGATCCGTTTCGGCAAGAAGCTTGCAGGCATACTGGATCCGAAGACGGGAGATATACTCAATAAAGTTTTCACCGACTTCTTTTTTGAATAAGTGGCATAAATAATTGGGGCTCAGATAAAATCGCTCGGAAAGACTCTGAATAGAGATTTCGGTTGTAAAGTTGTCATGGATAAACTCCAACATTTTTCGGATCGTTTTATGGGAAACCTCGGTTTTGAGTCCGGGCTGTTCTTCCGAAAGGTAGCCCAGCGTGTGCTCCATCAAGTAGTCAATCATGGCATCCGCATCCCCGTAATGATATGAAAGCTGTTCATATCCTTCATACACCCGGGCTGAGCCCGATACGCCTTCCCTGTAGAACAAAGTCATTAAAGCAGTGAAGATGAGATAGGCATCCTTTATGCTGAAAGCTCCGCTGCGAAATTGGAGCCTGGCGTGGTTCATGGCAGCGCTGAATTGGATTCTATCCTTTTGTTCCATTGCTTGCGATAAATTCCTAAGTACTTCTTCAATCAGGGGATTGGTATGGGGAGGAGCATGGAATACACCGGGTTTTCCGGTTGTAAACATCCCGTACGATGCAAGAGAAGCCGCTTCTAAGGAAGAACTGAGCTCGGACAAGTCGGAGAGGGCATACCCGATTCCGATGCTGCACCATGATTCTTTGCTGTTAGAGAGTAGGCTTCGAATCAAAACTTCCGTCTCATTCTCATAGACGAGACAGCCTAACCGGCGGGGGCTCATTTGAAAGCGGAGATGCTTGATTGTCCCCGAAATAACGGGAGACTTATTGCCATGAACAACGATAACCAAAGGCTGGATTTTATGTTTATCATGTAAGTTCATCTCGCTTCGTGTGATTATCTTCTTAACCAGGTCCGTCTCATTGGCGCAGATCGCCTCGTAGAGTTCAGGTGAAGGAGGCAGGACTGATTCTTGCGGACGCGTCGATAGTACATCCGACAGCCGCTTTAACATATTGTGAATTTCCTCAACCTCGAACGGTTTAAGACAGTAGCCGAACGTCCCGTAATTTAAGGCTTTCTGGGCGTACGCAAATTCAGCATGGGCGCTGAGCACGACAAATAATGTATTCGGAAGCCGTTCTCTGCCGGTTTTGATGAGCTCAAGACCGTTCATCAGCGGCATCTTGATATCCGTAAATACGACATCCGGACGAAGCTGATCGATCATTGTAAGTGCATCCAGGCCGTTTTCGGCACTGCCGACGACCTCGAACCCGTATGCTCCCCAATCCACTCCTGCTTTAATGCCTTCCACGATCCATTTTTCGTCATCTACAATAATAGCTTTGTACATATGACCTCCTATGTAGAACGATATGCAAGCATGGATGCCGCTGAAAGCGCACTCATTTCTTGTAGAAAGAATACACTACTTTTCGTTTCGGGTAAACGGGGAAGCGGGCCTTGCGATATAGACATTATTACGGATTCCTATGTACAAAACTTAGAATTGGGAGATGCGGATCAGATCATAATTAAGTCCAAACAGAACCCGAATTATGTCTATATGCGCCGAAAAGGAGGATTAATATAATAAATCACATCAAGTCGATATGGCTGCAGCCTCTATTCGAAACTTGAAAACGTATACATAGAGACGGCACACGATCATGAAAATACGGAATAAGGCGGCGAGAAAGAATGAAATCAGAGAAAAGATTGGAGGCGCACCCCTCTAAAAATGCTTTGTGGAGCACCATTCGTCAATATAAGTATCATTATTTAATGCTTCTTCCCGTCGTGATCTGGTACCTTGTATTTAGCTATTTGCCGATGTACGGGGTCACACTAGCTTTAAAAACGTTTGATTTCAGCAAGGGAATACTAGGAAGTCCTTGGATTGGGTTGGATCATTTCAAGACTCTCTTGCAGGACCAGGAATTCTGGAATGCCTTCGAAAATACCGTCATCATCAGCTTGGCGAAATTGGTCATCCATTTTCCGCTTCCGATCATTTTAGCTATCGTCATGAACGAGTTTTCGCGCAATCGAGCAAGGAAGTTCTTCCAGACGCTCTTTACGTTTCCGCACTTTATCTCATGGGTTGTCCTGGCGGGGATCCTTACCAATATTCTAAGTAATGACGGGGTATATACCCAGTTCTTGTCACTGCTAGGAATTGAAGCTTCGTCGCCGTTGGTCAATGAAAATGAGTTCCGGCCTATGCTTTACATTACCCATGTGTGGAAAGAGATTGGATGGGATTCCATCATTTATATGGCAGCGCTCGCAGGCATCAATCCGGATCTGTACGAAGCTGCCGAAATCGATGGAGCCAGCCGCTTCCAGCGTCTACGGTATATCGCTTGGCCGGGTATTAAGAGCACAGTAGCCATCCTGTTTGTACTTACGATTGGCGGCCTTATGAGTCTGGGAGGCAGCTTTGATCAAATTTTCAACCTGTACAGTTCACCGGTATATTCCGTAGCGGATACAATCGATACCTATATTTACCGGACCACTTTTACAGTCGGCGCTGATTTTGGTTATATGACAGCGGTCGGATTGCTGAAGTCGGTGATCAACCTGGTGCTTTTAGTGCTGGCGAACATGGCTGTGAAAAGAATGGGAGAACAAGGATTGTACTAGCTGAAAGGAGCTGCTAAAGAGGATGGAACCAACGCGAGCTAAAAAGAAAATGAGTACCTTCGATATCGTAACGTATATTATTCTGGGCTTTCTTGCACTAATTACTTTTTATCCTTTCTATAACGTGATCATCATTTCATTTGCTAAGTTTGATGTCATCAGCAAAAGTGATTTATACTGGCTGCCGCAATCCTTTGACTTCTCGGCCTATAAGGTTGTATTGTCGGATACGAAATTCTGGAGCTCGTTCCTGGTGACGATCTTGGTGACCATCGGCGGGGTGATCTTCAGTATGGTCATCTCGGTCGCGGGTGCTTATGCTCTCTCCAAAAAAGGAATGCCGGGAAGAAACGCGGTTCTCACGCTCATCTTGTTCACGATGTTTTTTAACGGGGGACTCATTCCCTTTTACCTGGTGGTAAAGGAAGTAGGCCTGATCAATAACATCCTCGTCATGATTATTCCAGCGGGGATTAATACGATGTACCTCATTATTATGAAGAATTATTTCAGCACGATTCCAGATGGCCTCGAAGAATCAGCCAAGCTGGACGGCGCGAATGATATGTATATTTTGCTCAAAATTATCATCCCGATTTCCATGCCGTTTATGGCAACCTTCGGTTTGTTCTATGCGGTGGAAAGGTGGAACGAGTGGTGGCATGCCCTCATCTTTATCAGTGATGCAGACAAGGCCCCGCTGCAGATTTACCTTCGAAATATCTTGATTACGGCCAGCTCTTCATTAAATAGCATTGCTATGACCATGGCCGAGCAGAAAAATTTGACGAAGGTATACACCCCGAGTCTCCAGATGGCCAGCATCGTGATTTCCTGTTTGCCGATCATGCTGGTATACCCGTTCCTGCAGAAACACTTCGCCAAGGGCGTCCTTGTCGGATCCATGAAAGAATAACACTTTCATATACAGACATCTGCTTGTACACATAAAAAGGGAGGTTTTACAATGCAAAAGCTGCGTAAATTCAGCACGCTGACCATCATCCTGGTGCTGATGGCAGGATTGTTTGCTGGATGCGGTACAAAGGAAGCTTCAAATCAGGAACCCGACAGCAATGGGGGGACCAGCTCGGGCACAGCGGCCAGTGATGATCCGTTCAAGGAACATCTCGAAATTTCGGTTGGTTTTTGGGATATCGACACGATTGCTCCCAAGTTTCAAGAGGATCAAATTTTTCAGGATGTTATGAAGAAATTCAATATCACCATCAAGCCTGTAAACGTGACATGGGATGACTATGTACAAAAATATCAGATGTGGGCCGCTTCCGGCCAGCTTCCGGATATTTTCGCAACCGATGCCATCGGAACCCAATACTACAGAAACTGGGTCAATCAGGGGATCGTTAAAGCGCTTCCTGAGGACCTGTCCGCTTACCCGAACTTGAAAGAGTATTTCGAAACACCAGATATTAAAGGATTGAGTGAGGACGGGAAATTCTATAACGTTCCGAGACGTATGTTCCCTACGGTTCAGTGGAGCGTACTTGATCGCCCTGTGTTGTACAGATGGGACCTTGCCCAGCAAGCAGGTATCACCAAGGAGCCTGAAACCTGGGATGAATTCAAAGCCATGCTGCAAGCGATTGTAGACCAAGATCCGGAAGGCAAAGGGGTTACAGGTCTTACATCCTCTACGGTTAAAATGCTAGGCGGATTCTTCTGGTTGTACGGTAATGCTGCGGCAACAAGCGACGGCAGCGGAAGCGATTTCAAATGGATCAAGGAAGACGGGAAGTTCATACCGGCTGTATTCAGCAAAAACGCACTTCCTGCCCTGCAAAACATGAGAGAGATGTATGACAATCAATTGGTAGACCCGGATATCGCGTTGACTAAACCGGATTCCGCGTATGATAAATTTGTTTCCGGTAAATCAGCAGCACTGCTTATGGGTGGAGGATTTAAAGGCATTGATCAGAACGTTTATGAGAAGCGCTGGAAAACAGCTTACCCCGATGTAGAATTCACGGAAGCCGTCAAAGTATTGAAGCCGTTAAAAGGCCCGGACGGCGAACGGTATCATCCTGTATTTAAAACCTATTGGTCCGAAAGCTACTTTAACGCCAAGATGGATGATAAGAAGCTGGACCGTATTCTGAGACTGTACGATTATATTCTTTCCGAGGAAGGTAGCACATTGCTGACTTACGGGATCGAGGGCGAGGATTACAAGCTGGAAGGGGACAAGAAGGTTCCTTTACACGAAGAGAGCCTGATGTTGAAGTATCCAGCAATTAACACCCTGTTGAACCTGGTTACTTATAACACTTCGGATACTTATGCAATGGATAACCCAACGATTGCTAACAAAAAGATCAGACAGGAAGCGGTTGACTTTATTGACTGGAGTATTCAGAACTCCAAAGTACCGGATTATGATATCCGCCTGACCTATCTGTCTACTCCGACCAAGGATAAATTCAGCGTGCTGGATCATGATGATCTGCTGAAGGTCATGCTGAGCAAAGAGCCGGTAGAGCAGGTTTGGAGTGGTATTGTGAATAACTACAAATCCAAAGGACTCGATCAGATGATAGAAGAGGTTAATGCCAAAGCGAAAGAATCCGGCATTGAATAACAAGAGTCAATAGCAGTAGGTAGTACCGCAAAAAGCGTCTCCTTTATTTAAAGGAAATGTTCCAGGAGCCTACGGCTGAGCAAAGTCAACAGTTCATCGTCCAAGCCGGACGATACGACTCTGTTCAAAGCAGATTCCCAAATGATGCCTGCGCTTGCACGATGCTCACCTGCGCGGCTCCCTTGTAGCAACTTGTTTGCGATTTCGAGCATACACATGATACACAATGTAAAGCCCGTTCTTGATGATAAAGAACGGGCTTTTTTGCAGTCGATGATGCACGGCATCGGAAAAAGCCGTTTGACGGCTGAAATGAGACCTTGATATGATTAGTAAACAACAGCTGCCTTTCGGGTGGGGAAGACCTGCCATCTGACGGGCCATTAACCTAGAATAGGTGGGAACAATGTCAACCAATCCAAAGCATGATCTCATAACCAGCTGGCTGTCCCTAACGCAAACCCAGGCGATGATAACGAATGAACTGGAACAGACGCTTCAGCAGCAGCACGACTTGTCGCTGAACGAGTTTTACGTGCTGTTATTTTTGTTTGAGGCTCCCGAGAAAAAACTGAGGCTGCAGCAATTGCAGGCGATGGTGGGCCTCAGCCAAAGCGCAATTTCCAGGCTGGTCAGCCGCTTTGAAGCCAAAGGCTGCGGTGCGATGCAGCGGGCGATCTGCGAGAATGACCGCAGGGGGATATATACGTCGCTGACGTCCATTGGCGAAGACAAGCTTCAGCGGGCCAGAAGCACCGTGCTGAAAGTGCTGGAGCAGCAGTTCTCTTCTCCGAGGTTCCGCCAAGGCGTCCAGGATATTATGGAGATTCTCAAGCCCTGATTGTAAGGCCTTGTTGACGAATGCTCCTTCGTCTGTTATTTTAAATGCATGCGCATGCATTTAATTTCGAGGACAACAGGAGAGTGAGTGAAGCCCTATGGAACATTTATTCAGCCCATTTACATTGAAAGCTTTGGAACTGAAAAACCGCATCGTGATGCCTCCGATGTGTCAATATTCCGTTACGAACAAAGACGGTATCGCAACGGATTGGCATTACCTGCATTATGTCAGCCGCGCGGTCGGCGGAACCGGGCTTGTCATCGTTGAGATGACGGATGTGGAGCCTGACGGACGGATTTCGGACTACGACCTTGGTTTATGGTCCGATGAACATATCGCGCCGCTTGCGCGCATCGTCGATGGAATACACCAGCATGGCGCGAAGGCTGCGATTCAGATTGCCCATGCCGGCCGGAAGGCGGAGGACGCGGAAATACCTGTCGCGCCGTCGGCCATTCCTTTTGACCATAATTCCAAGACGCCGAGAGCCCTAACGACCGAAGAAGTGCAAGAGATGGTGGAGAAGTTTCGGTTGGCCGTTCGCCGAGCTGTGCAAGCCGGCTTTGATGCAATCGAGCTGCATGGCGCTCATGGATACTTAATTCACCAGTTCCATTCGCCATTAACGAACACAAGAACCGATGCCTATGGGCAAGATTTAACGAAATTCGGCGTCGAGGTGATTCAAGCGGCCAAGAGCGAAATGCCTGACGATATGCCGCTGATCATGCGTATCTCCGCGAGAGAGTATGTGGAAGGCGGCTACGGCATCGAGGAGAGCATTGCATTCTCCAAGGCGTATAAAGCAGCGGGGGTAGATATGTTCCATATCAGCGCCGGCGGCGAAGGTCCGATCGCAGCGGAGGGAAGACCAGGTACCCATGCGGCTTACCAGGTTCCGCTGGCTCGACAAATCAAAGAAGCGCTGGATGTACCGGTGATTGCCGTCGGCCGGCTGGATGAGCCGACTCTGGCGAACGCCGTCATCGGGAATGAAGAAGCGGATCTCGTTGCCGTGGGCAGGGGGATGCTGCGCAATCCATACTGGGCGTTGGAAGCGGCAGCTGTTCTTCAGAAGGATACGTCCATTCCAAGACAGTATCTCAACGGATTTCCTAAGCAGGCCCGATAAGCCCGTAGAATGCAAAGATTCACCTTCTTTAACTTGCAGTAAGTAACAAGAAGAACTGCTGAGTATCATCAAACGGTTCAACGTCTATTTCCGATTTCAATCGTTTATTGGATATAAAAAGGTTATCGATACGGTCACGCCGACCCTTCGATAACCTTTTTTTGTTTGTCGTCTGGGTCGAATAGTGATTGTTTTAAAAAAATATTTCCTGATTCCATTATTGTTCCCTTTACAATAGTGTGTGACGTACAGTATAATTATTTCCAGGAGTTGATGACATGTCTGAAGAACAAGAGATATTGAATGGATTGGTACAGGAGCTTCGGAGAGGCACCATTATTATTGGTGTGCTCAGTCAATTATCCGAGCCGCAGTATGGTTACTCCCTCGTCGCCCTATTGCAGGAGAAGGGGATTGGCGTCGAGGCGGGGACGCTATACCCGTTGCTGAGGAGGTTGGAAAAGCAAGGCCTGCTTGAAAGCCAGTGGGATACGAACGAGGCAAGACCAAGGAAATACTACATCATAAGTCAGACGGGCAAAGAGATATACAGCAAGTTGTACAGGGAGTGGAAGGATATGATGACGAGCCTTGAAGGACTCGTCGACGCCAAGGAGGAGAAGAAAGACCTATGATGGATCTGATAAACAGGTATGTGTATGCCGTAACCCAGAAGCTGCCCGTGTCGCAAAGAGCCGATATTGAATTGGAATTGCGGGGACTTATAGAGGACATGTTGGAGGATCGGGGGGCTCCAGGAGATACAGCCAGCCGTGAGGTTGTAGAGCAGGTACTGCTGGAGCTCGGCCCGCCAAATGAAATGGCTGCCCGGTATAGGGTGAAGGAAAGGTATTTGATCGGTCCGGGATTGATCGAAGGATATTGGTCAGTGCTGAAGATTGTGATTTATTCTTTGGTGATCTTCCTCAGCATTTCGTATATCATTGAATATTTTTCGAGCACAGACAGCTCGGGGAAGTCGCTGCTTGAATATTTTGTGACGATATTGAGTGTAAGCATTCAAGGGTTCGCATGGGTAACAGGGATTTTTGCCTTTATTGAATACCTGGGAGCACGAACCGACAAGGCGAAGGATTGGGACCCGTCGCAGTTGGACCCCGTCCCCGATACTGCTACGCGGATTAAGCCCATTGAGCCAATAATCGGTTTTTTGGCATCGATCCTGTTCTTTGTCGTGTTCACGTTCTCAATCGATTGGCTCGGGGTGATCCGGATTTCGGGCGAGCAATCCTTTAACATACCGGTGTTTGATAAAGAAGCGTTCGCGATCTACTTGCCTTTCATCTGGGCCGTGACGGCGATCGGTATTTTGAAGGACGCAATGAAACTCATCTTGCGAACATGGACTTCCCAGCTGGTGGCTGTACACCTCATTTTTAATGTCGTATTTACGATCGCTGCGATCGTCATACTTTCCGATCCGGCCATCATGAACCCTATGTTTATGAATCAGCTCGTGGATGCCAACCTGCTGACTACGGGCGAAGCATCGTATAATACGGTAAACCGGATTTGGAATCAGTCCAGGGAAGGGCTCATCTACATCATTGTAATCATCAACTTAATTGATACCGTATCCGTTGGGATGAAATGGTTCCGTCACAAAGACGGGCCAAAAGTATTGAGCAAGTAAACAGAACACTCGAATACAAGAGAATCATGAGGAGATATCAGCCTAAGGAGAAGGCCGGTATCTCCTTTTTTTTGTCGGGACTGCCGAGCCTCTCCGCTCAATTGAATGGGGATAAGCATAGAATGGAGCATGGTGCACAGCATATTTTTGACGAAAATATGAATTAAATGTGTCAAAATTATGTACAATGGTGTTATAATAAGAGAAGAAGAGCATGTAAACCCTTACAGAAGGAACGGAGCTGATCATGATGAAGTTCGCCATCCATTACTCTACAAGAATGAAGGACATTTTAATTTTTTCGCTGGTCATCAGCATTATTATGTTTCAAGTCGCAACCCTGACGGAGTACTCCTATCCGGTTTTATTCTATATGCAGATGGCAGTGAATGCGGTTATGCTGGCAGCCCTCGCGATTGAGGGGTATGCACGATTGATCAAACGGGAAATCCGGATTCAAGAAAATTCCGATACGATCACCATTAACGGTGCTTCAGTGAAGGCTGACCAGATCCGCGAGATCAAGGTTTCCGGCTGTCACAAAGCAACGTTCCGTCTCAGCCTGAAAGACAAGAATGCAACGCCGCTGTTTTGGAGCTTTAAGTTCGAAGATAAGAACTGCGAAGGAATCCGCCAGTTGACAAGATGGGCGGAGCACAACGGTATTGCGGTCCGCAAGATCGGCCCGCAGACCCGGACCGATATGGTCCTGACTTCTTCGAACGCGTAACTCGCTTCGGCAGCTGGGAAGAAAGCACCTGAACCATCATTGATGGGCAGGTGCTTTTTCGATTTGTTGAGCAGTGTATTATTCAAGATGCAAGGCTCAGTGGATCCATCATGTTCGTGTATCCAGGGGCGTAATTGCGGGGCAGTAAAGACGATAGAACACCAAGAGCGCATCTCCCCGTAGGAGATTGCGCTCTTGGTATGCAGATGGCTAGGTCAACAGGGAAGGCTGAACTGATTATGATTTGTTCGCTGGCCTATCCGATTTGTGTTCGATAATTTGCAGCACTTTGGGCTCTATCGCTTTTACCAGTTGTTCATATGAAAGATTGTTATTAGGAATTTCGCCATTACGTTCAGCTTCAATTTGTAAATCAACCTGAGTTTTCGCAATAACATCGACCACTTGCTGCTTGGAGACATTTTTAGATGCCGCAATTTCCACTACAGATTTACCTTTTGCTAATTCTTGCTTTAATTCGGTTGCACTCATGTTAAGTAAAGAAAACAGGTTTTGATCATTCAAATAGGCATCGGCAAAGTAATCAGGCTTACCATCTGTAGAGAAGAAACCTTCTACTGTAATATTTGAAGATGCGGTCTCACCGCCAATGACAGAAACGCTGATTGTATTATCCTGAACCAAAACCTGATAGAACGGTGTTTTTGACCCCTTTTCGGAATAATTCAACAGCAGCGTTTTTTGATCCGGGTTCTCCATTTGCTCCATAGCAAATTCGTACTCTTTAGTGCTGCCATAGATGTTATTAATGAGATAATCAACCTTCGATTTGATTTCCTGATCGGTTAAAGCAACGAGGGGCTTTTCCTTAGGCTCCCAATTCTCTTGAATTAAGTGTTCAATCTCACCGGTAGCACTGTTTGTATGAAGGGTAATTTTCTTGCTGCCCCCACCTTTTTCCTGGAGGATTATGCTGGTTTGGACACCTTGAACGGTGCTTGCCTCGATGATCTCAAACGATTTCGTTTCGGGAAATGCGCGATACAGCTTCTCGAGCGTAGCTTTGCCAACCTTATCTGTCTTGATTTGTTCCGCAGTCATCGGTGTTCTCGTCAGCATGTCAATCAGGGTAGGGGCAGCAAACGCTGCGGTGGGAATCAAAATCGCAGTGGCAACGATGCCGGCAATCATGCGTTTTTTCATAGGTTTCTCGCTCCTTTTTCTTACCACATATTTTGAATAAGATTGTTCGATTCGTCGGGAGATTGCCGGAGGGCAATCCATTTTTTCTGCTTCATGATGCAGATGTTCACGGATTTTGTGTTCAATAGTCATAGATCTTTTCCATCCTCTCTGGGGGGAGATTCCCTATGTGTTTTCGAAGCGCCTGAAGGCCGGCATGATATCTGGACTTGACGGTACCGAGCGGAATATCGAGCAATGTCGCGATTTCCTCAAGCGTATAGTCGTGAAAAAAGCGGAGGATGATCACGGTTCGCTGTTTGTCGGTCAGCTTTTGAATGGCTTGCGATATCATCTGGTTCGTCCCATCCATCAACACGGCAGGCTGATCCCAATGAGACTCTTCCCGCGAGAAGGCACGAATGCGTTCAAAAATCCGGAATCTCCGCCAGCGTTTAACCCGGAATCTCTGCACCTGACGGATGACCAAGCCGTGCAGCCAGAAGCGGAATGGCCGATTCGTATCGTAATTCGCAAGGGACTTCCACATTTGCATGTAGATTTCGTTCATGACATCTTCCCGGTCCTGCGGATGATCGACCAGAAACGAGACTGTGCGGTAAACGTCCTGATAGGTGGCATCATAGATCGAATGAAATGCCTGTTGATCACCATCTTTCATTTTTGTGAGTAACTGGTACATAATATCACTTTGCATTCAGTGGGCCCTCCTGGGTAAGCGGCTTACACCCTATATTGTCTCGCTTGGAAAAAAAGGTTCGGTCCTTTATACAGATCAATAAAACATTCATCACCACTACGATCAGAAATAAACAAAAGCCGGATTCCTTGGAAGTAGGAAAATCCGGCTTTTAAAAGATTGAATCTGTCTCCATCCCCGTATAGCTTTTTAACCTGTTGAGTGAAAAACACGGTTTGCCGATTCAAATGCGTTGACCGCTTTGGTACATATTTACGAAGGCTGCCTTAGCTGCTGCAGCCGCCTCCACCGCAGCTGCTGCAAGAGGAGCCGCTGCTGCAGGAAGATCCGCTGCTGCAGGATGCATCGCTGCCGCTGCCGCCTCCGTCACCTGGGTCATCCCGTCCTCCGGAGCCGCAGGCGGAGGCGTAGGTGCAGCTGCTCCCGGTTGCTCCGGCGGTCTTCTCCGTGTACTTCACTTCAGGTTCCATCCGATGCATGAAATCGTCGGAATAATGCCAGGCAAAGAAGACTGCCGAGGCAAGGAGCACCTCATTGTTTCCGTAATCCACCTTACGACTTGCCGGCGGGGAGCCGTTCTCGGCTTCCAACAGCCTCTCCTTGAGTCCGCCGATGACCTGGTCGATGGCCTCGGCTGCTTCGGGCAGTCGCTCATATGTCCACGAATTGAAACGCTCATTTTCGATGAAAGAATGGGCGTGACGGAACTCCTCCAGCTCTTCGCGCGGCAGAGGAACACGGAAGAACGGTCCCCACAAGGCGGCGCTGTACTCGTTCCACCCGAATAATTGCACGTATATAACATCGAACCATGCCCGCTCGTTCTTCATGGATACCTGCTCGCTGCCGGTATTGGGCGCATGATGCAGCATCCGTCCGAGGAAGCGGTCCGAAAATTGTTGATACTCGTATGTATACATCAGCATCTCATGCCACACTTCGTCGACCGCTTTGCTGAACATCGGTACGCGGTCCATGACGGCACACAGGATAAAGAATCGCTTAAGCTCGACCCACCGCCATTCATACTCCCGCTCCGATATTTCGGGGTATTCGGTCATCACCCGCTGCCTGACGGCATCCGGCAAGGCGGAGGGGAGGGAAGCTTCCAGACGCTTGGCAAGTCCGTAAGCGGGACTCCCGGGCTCGGCCACCAGAGGCGGTTCGGGTGCATTTCGGAAAGGGTTTCTCCGGCGTGTTGGGCTCATTGCCCGCTCTTTGCGCGACGATCGTTTCACAAAGTAAGAAATGATGAAAATATCCGCAATGATAAACAAAATGAGAATGATCCAGCCTGTCGTATTCATCGCATATTCCTCCTGTTTATGTATGTTGGTTTGGAGGCAGAAAGGTTCTCTCCTTCCTTAATTATGGCAAATGAAGCACGACATTGGCAATTCAAAGTTTGCCGGCAGGGCTGCTAAAGCGAAAGAGCCGACGTGATACAACAGCGTAAAAAAGAGGCGCTCTCTCAGGAAACAACGACTATCTCCCATACCAGCGCCCCCTTTCGGATGGAAATACGGCTTAACGCTCCTCAAAAACGTTCCGTCAAAGCAGTAAGATAAAACCTGCCTTACGCTTTATACGAGAGTCTATGTCGCATCCGTCTTGGTCTCTGAGGTAATCATCCATTGCACGCCATACTTGTCCCGTACCTCGCCCAAATAGATGCCGAACGGCTGCAGCTCGAACGGATAATTCACTTTTCCTCCCTCAGCAAGCTTCCGGAAGGCCTCACTGGCTTCGGCTATATTATTGTAATCTATGGACAAATAGATGTCGGTACCGGGGGAGGACGGCTCGATGGCATCCGCCATGAAAATGTAATTATCGCCGGCAAGATTCAGACACATATGCATTACCTTGTCTTTCAGTTCGGACTGCGTGCCCATTGCCTCTTCATGCGTTGTAAGGGACACGATCTTTCCGCCAAGCGAGTTCAAATAGAAATCCGCCTGTTCCCTGGCATTAGTGGAAATGAGATATGGCTTCAGCGTACCCATGGGTTCTCCTCAATCCTTTCAACTTGATATCGTATCAGTCAATGTTAATCTATCATACTTGACTGCATCGCATTTCTTCTCGATTGCTATTCATTCCCCCGGATCCATGCTGGTTCCCGCGCGGATTTGACACGGATGCCTACAGGCCCTATAACTGAAATGGAAAACAATTTTAAAGTGCATGGAATCTGGCCCGGACGATGGAGGGCATCATTGAGATTCGTAAGAAGCACTAATTACGGAATTTTTAGGAGCATACATATGTTGACAGGATGGAAGTTATCCGTGCTCGGGATCGTTATCGTAGGGATCGCCGGGATTGCCGCTTCTTCAGCGGGACTCATTGAGCCCATGCGGGCGGGCGCGTTATTTGCAGTATTTGTGTTATTTATCGGGTGTCTTGAGCTTATGGAATGGATCAAAAGACGGGGGAGGGGCAAAACCAACCGAAAACCTTCTTCCAAGTGAGAGAAGCCAACTCCTAAAGGAGGGAGAGCATGAATTGGATCGCGGTACAGCCTTACTACAAAATCCATCGCGTCGTGGACGGCATCGAACAAAGAACCGAAGAACAGTGGCGGAAGATGTACCTGTACGAAGACAGAATCGTAACCAAGTACCGGGTTTTTCCGCTGAATCAAGTGTTTGACCTCTCGTATCGCACGATGGGAGGAGAGGGAGGCTTCTTATATCTGCATACCCGGCAGGGCGTATATTCCTATACGGTGAAGGAAGATCCCCGGACCTTCATCGAGGCCTTCAAACAGCTTTAAGCGCAGAAATTCCCAAAGATTCCTAGTCTCAGGTCTAGTTAGGAACCTCGTCTTGAGCACGTTTTCCGAATGCCGAGCATTCAGTAAGCTGGTTATATACTTTTGGACGGATTAGGGGGCCGGCGCGTGGACACGCTGCTTAATTTTATCGAACAAATCGGGCATTACGCATTATTTCTCGTCTTATGCCTTGGAGTTATCGGTCTGCCTGTGCCGAACGAGGTCGTTGCGATGACGGGCGGTGCGCTGGCCGCATCCGAAATACTAGCGCCATTCCCTTCATTCGTGATGATTTATCTGGGGGTATGCTCCGGGGCTACCGTAGGCTTTATGCTCAGCCGCTTTACGGCTAGCCGGCTGCTGGAGCGGTTTGGGGACAGGAAGAGCATCCGGCAGTTCCTGGACGTCTCCGAACGGCTGACCCGCCAGTACGGCAATTATGCGATCTGCATCAGCGCGTTTCTGCCGATTCTCCGTAACGTGACTCCCTATGCGGTTGGCATGAAAGGGATGCCTTACCGGAAATTTGCGCTTTTTTCCTATTCGGCATCATTGCTGTGGACCGTCGGCTATTTCTCCTTGGGCATGTACGTCGGCGATCAAGTGGTTGATCACATCGGTGCACTCATTAACCGTTACGGATATTACCTGGCCGGGGTGGTAGCTGTGCTCGCTGTGGTTCTCATCCTGATCTTGTCAAGACGAAGAAACAAACGCTTAAAGGTCGACAAAGAGGTTCAGATCCACGGTTAGACCATGCCGATACGTTGGTTCGAATCGCCCATCATGGCGTGTCGTCGGAAGGGGGTTCGGGCAAGCCGCGGAGGATTTTAATATATTCACGCGGCGAGAAGCCGGATGATGTATTTCGGATCTCGTTGGAATGATAGATTTCCAAGGATTCGCCCGGCTTTTGCATCATTTGGGAGCTTCCCGGCCGGTAGCGGTTGCGCGAGGCGGAATCCGCTAAGTATGCGGCGGTTAGCAGGACGATAAAGATCAGGGCGCATAGAGCAGCTTTTTTTGCCATGTGACATTCACTCCTTTCACTACAGTGTTGTCCCCATTCCATGTTTTTCATTCCCGAAGAAATCTTTGACAAAATAGCGAACTGCATATATACTTTTCATCAGTGTGACGCGAGACAATACGATATGATTTTCCCGGAGGAGCCTGCCAACAGCGGGCTCTTTTTGTGTTTTTCCGGACTTTGATCCGGATATTTGGGGAAATACTAAATGCAGGAAAAAATCAGACTATAGGAGGAGTAGATTTTGTCATTGCTGCACATCGCCGTTCTGGCACCTTTTATCGTCGCCCTTGGGATTATGCTGCTGCGTAAGCCCTTGAGTCGAATCCATGCCGGCTGGGCTGTTTTGCCGGTACCAATCATTTTATTTACGTATTTTCTGGGACGAATACCGACCATTCAGGGAGGTGAACCGCAGCATGTACGGGCAGCGTGGATCCCATCGCTCGGCATCGACATTACGTTGTACCTGGATGGTCTCAGCTTGATATTTGCACTTTTAATATCGGGGATCGGTTCCCTTGTGGTCTTGTATTCTATCTTTTATATGGATCGAACCAAAGAGGCCGTCCAGCGCTTCTATGTTTATCTGCTCCTGTTCATGGGGGCTATGCTCGGCGTCGTATTGTCTGACAATCTCCTTGTTTTGTACGGGTTCTGGGAATTGACGAGCATCTCGTCGTTTCTTCTGATCGCCTTCTGGCATCATCGGGACCGTTCAAGATACGGAGCGCTGAAATCCATGCTCATCACGGTGTTCGGCGGGCTGGCCATGCTGGCAGGCTTCATCGTGCTCTACGTGATGACCGGAACTTTCAGCATTCGGGAGATCGTCGCTTCCATTGGAACCATAACGGGAGAACCGCTGTTCCTTCCGGCCATGCTTCTGATTTTGCTGGGGGCATTCACGAAATCGGCCCAGTTCCCGTTCCATATCTGGCTTCCGGATGCGATGGAGGCGCCGACTCCGGTCAGCGCCTATCTTCATTCGGCAACGATGGTTAAGGCGGGCATCTATTTGGTAGCCCGCTTCAGCCCGGTGTTCGCCGGCCATTCATGGTGGTTCTGGATCATCACGATCACCGGCTTGACCACCTTGATGTATGCGTCGCTGAGAGCGATCAAGCAGACGGATCTGAAGGCGCTGCTTGCCTTCTCGACCGTCAGCCAGCTGGGTCTGATCATGAGCTTGCTCGGACTGGGCTCGGCCGCCGCCTACTTCGGCGCAGGTCCGGATTCCGTCATCTATGCCAAAGCGACGACGGCCGCGATCTTTCACTTGATGAACCATGCCATATTTAAAGGCGCGCTGTTCATGGTGGTCGGCATCGTCGACCATGAGACGGGAACGCGAGACCTGCGCAAGCTGGGCGGTTTGCTGAATCTGATGCCGATCACGTTCACTGTGGCATTAATCGGGGCTTTTTCCATGGCGGGATTGCCGCCGTTTAACGGTTTTCTCAGTAAGGAGATGTTCTTTACCGCCGTCCTTCAGGCGTCGCAGATGAGCTTCTGGGCGGCCGAAACCTGGGGAATTCTAATTCCGGTGGTCGCTTGGACAGCAAGCGTGTTCACATTCCTGTACAGCATGATCCTGGTGTTCAAAACCTTCACCGGGAGGTACCAGCCTGAGAAGCTTGAGAAAAAGCCGCACGAGGCCCCGATCGGCATGCTGATTCCGCCGGTTGTGCTGGCTTCGCTGGCGATAATCTTCGGCCTGTTCCCGAATCTGCTGTCCTACTCGTTGATCGAGCCTGCAATGACGGCGATCCATCCCGCACTGCTGGAGCCCGGGGACACCTTCCACGTTAAGATCGAAATGTGGCATGGCTGGACGGCGGAAATTTTTATGACCATCGCGATCATCGTCATCGGTGTCGTGCTCTATAAGCTGCATGGTTCCGTCGGGGTACTGAACCAAGCCTTGACCAAGAAATTTACCTTGAACCGTCTGTACGACCGGGGGCTTCGTGCGCTGGAGGGGGGCGGAAAATCGATAACGTCCACGTATATGACCGGATCGGTTCGTCATTATGTTATCTATATTTTCGCTTTCTTCATCCTCGTTCTGGGCGGAGGATTGCTGCTGATCGGAGATATCCATTACGGCGGCAGCGGCTCGTACGCTCCGATCTCTTTCTATGAAGCCGTGGCCATCATCGCGCTGGTTATTCCTGTGCTGGTGCTGCCTTTCGTTCGCACGCGTCTGATGGCCATCATCCTGACCGGGGCGGCAGGTTATATGGTCACGTTGTTCTTCGTGCTGTTTCGGGCACCGGACCTGGCGCTTACGCAGATGATTGTCGAGACGGTATCGGTCATGCTGTTCTTGCTCTGTTTCTATCATTTGCCGAAGCTGAAGCGGGAGAAGGTCCCGATGGGATTGAAATGGAGGAATCTATTGATCTCGGCCGGCGTCGGGATCGTCGTCACACTGATTGCGCTGGCTGCGAGCAGCGGCCGCTCATTCGATTCCATCGCCGATTTCTTCATTAAGGAGAGCTATCCATCCGCGGGCGGCAAGAACATCGTTAACGTCATACTCGTGGATTTCCGCGGATTCGATACGCTGCTTGAAATCATGGTGCTTGGCATCGCTTCGTTAGGCATCTATGCGTTGATCCGGGTAGATATGGGTGAGCAATTGCTTGGACAGCGTGATCCCTACCAGGAGGTTTACCTGCCTAGCAGAAACGACGTCATCCTGCGCACGGTGTCGAAGGTCGTTATTTTCATCGTAGTCGCCTTCTCCTGGTATCTGTTCAGTGCCGGGCACAACGAGCCGGGCGGCGGATTTATCGGCGGATTAATGACGGCGGCGGCGCTTGTCCTGCTGTCCATGGCATTCGGCATGGACGTGACGCGGAATGTCATCCCGGTTCAATTCCGGAAGGTAACGGCTGTGGGACTTCTCATCGCACTACTGACAGGCATCGGTTCGCTGGTGATTGGCGTGCCGTTCCTTAGCCATACGTTTGGGCACCGTGAACTGCCACTGCTAGGAGATACCGAGCTTGCGACGGCTGTTCTGTTTGATCTCGGGGTTTATCTGGCTGTTGTAGGCGTCACCATGACCATCATCAATTCGATCGGGAGGGATCAATAACCGTGGAATTATACATGTCGCTGGCCATTGGCATTCTTTTTGCGGTCGGTGTGTACCAGATCTTGTCCAAAAGCCTCCTGCGCATCATATTAGGAACGAACCTGCTGACCCATGGAGTCCACCTGCTTCTGCTGACGATGTCGCGTTTGAAGACCGGCGCAGCTCCCTTGCTGGGCGAAGAGGCTTCCTCCTATGTGGATCCCGTGCCGCAGGCGCTCATTCTGACATCCATCGTGATCAGCTTCGGGGTCACTTCCTTCTTCTTCGTTTTAGCCTACAAGGCATATCAGCGCCTGGGCACGGACAATATGGAAGAGCTAAGGGGGAAGGACGATGAATAATATAATTGTCCTTCCGCTGCTGATCCCGCTGGTCACCGCCGTTCTTCTTATCTTCTGTGCGAAGAACATTCGCCTTCAGCGCTGGATGAGTGCAATCAGCATTGCAATGAATGTGCTTGTTGCTCTGTTCATCGTATATCAGGTGGACACTCAAGGCATCCAGACGCTTCATATGGGCGGATGGCTTCCGCCGCACGGCATCGTGTTTGTGGCGGATATGCTTGCAGCTTTGCTGGTGCTGATGACGCTTCTTGTAGCGGCTGCCTGTCTGTTCTACGCCTTTCGCAGCATCGGGGAGGAGCGGGAAAAGCATTATTTTTATACGTTTTTTCAGTTTTTGCTTGCCGGTGTCATCGGTTCGTTTCTGACCGGGGATCTGTTCAACTTGTTCGTCTGCTTCGAGGTGATGCTGATCTCCTCCTACGCGCTGATCGTTCTTGGGGGCACCAAGCGTCAGCTGCGGGAAACGCTCAAATACATGCTGATCAACATTATCTCATCCACGCTATTCGTTGCTGCCGTTGCGTATTTGTACGGCACGGTCGGCACGTTGAACATGGCCCATCTCTCCCTGCGCGTAGCCGAGGTGCAGCAGGAGGGCATTCTGTCGGTGATCGGCATCCTGTTCCTGATCGTGTTCGCATTAAAGGCCGGATTGTTCCTGTTCTTCTGGCTGCCGGGCTCGTATAACGCCCCTCCGGCCGCAGTGACAGCGCTGTTCGGTGCTCTTCTGACGAAGGTCGGCCTATACGCCATTATCCGGACCTTCACCCTGATCTTCTACCACGAAACCGGCGGCATCCATGCGATCATCGGATGGATGGCGGCTGCGACGATGATTCTGGGAGGACTCGGGGCGGTTGCGTACAAAGACATCGGCCGCGTCTTGAACTATAACATTGTGATCAGCGTCGGTCTTATCGCATTTGGGATCGCCACGGCCAGCGAGGCATCGCTGAACGGCGCGGTGTTCTACCTGCTGCATGACATGGCAGCCAAGGCGCTGCTGTTCATTCTTGGAGGCATGATCATTACGAGTGCCGGCACGGCCAAGCTGGGCGAGATGGGCGGGTTGATGAAGCGATATCCTTGGATCGGCTGGATGTTCTTCATCGCCCTGCTTGCGCTCGTTGGCATTCCGCCGCTCAGCGGATTTTTGGGGAAAGTGTTGATTCTCCAAGGCGGCTTGCAGGAAGGACACTACTGGCTCAGCGGCATTGGGCTTCTGTCCAGCCTGCTCGTGCTGTATTCGCTCATCAAGGTGTTCATGGGCGCGTTCTGGGGCGATTCCACGGCCCGCGGGGATCAGCAGACGATCAACATTCCTCGCACGGCATACGGTGCGGCAATCGGCTTAACGCTGATTGTCATGCTGATGGGTATCGGCTCCGAGTGGGTATATTCGTATACTTCCCAGGCAGGAGCGGTGCTGACGGATCCGTCCCTGTACATTAACGCCGTATTAAAGGAGTAGTGGTTATGGGACAACAAATCCTTTTGAATATCGTCATTGCGGTTCTTTGGATGTTTTTGAAAGATGAGCCGACCCCGCAGCAGTTCATTGTCGGCTATATTATAGGCATGCTGATGATCTTCTTGCTGCGGAGATTCTGGCCGAGTGGTTTTTATATGCGGAGGCTGTGGTCGATATTGCTGCTGCTGCTCTTGTTCTTCAAAGAGCTGTTCAAGTCGAGTATCACCGTGATCGGGCAGATTTTGCAGCCGAAGTTGAATGTACGGCCCGGCATCTTTGCATATACGACCGAGCTGAAGTCGGATTGGGAAATCACCTTGCTCTCATGCCTCATATGCTTAACGCCGGGAACCCTTACCCTGGAGGTGTCCCCGGATGGGCAGACCTTATTTATACACGCGATGGACATCGAGGATACCGATGAGCTGTCGGAACAGATCCGGGGAACATTCGAGCGAGCCATTAAGGAGGTGACCCGCACATGATCAACGGCATACTGATTGCTTCGCTCATCATTTTGTCGCTGGCGATTCTCGCCTGTCTGTACCGGCTGATCAAGGGACCTTCCATGAACGACCGGATCATGTCGCTGGACACGATCGGCATTCTGCTGCTCTCGATCATCGCAGTGCTCTGTATGCTGTTCAGGACCTCGGTATATGTCGATATTATCCTGCTGATCGGGATATTAACATTTATCGGAACGACCGCGCTGGCCAGATACATTGAGAGGGGTGATGTCATTGACCGCTGAAGTGATGAGCAGGATCGGTGAATTCCTGATTGCTATTATGGTGCTTATCGGTGCACTGCTAGGCGCTTTAAGCGCCTTTGGCCTGGTACGGCTGCCGGACGTGTATATGCGTTCCCATGCCGCTACGAAGAGCGCTACGCTCGGCGTTCTGATGATCTTGGCCGGCGCCTTTCTGTATTTTGCTCTCTATCTGGACCATATCAGCATTAAGCTTCTTCTGGGGATCGTGTTCGTGTTCATTACCGGCCCGGTGGCTGGCCATCTGAACGGACGGGCAGCTTATCGTTCCGGCGTGTCCCTGTGGGAAGGGAGCGTCCATGACGATTTGAAGCCCGTGCTGCGGCGTGAACGGGAGCAGCTGCAAGCCGGAAAATCCGAATCCGGCGAGAGGGTCAAGGATGTGTAACCTCTGTGAGCTTTTTCATGACGCAGGGAGACGGAACGCCTAAAACTGAATGTTATGCACGATATCACGATATAAACGGGCATGTTATGCAAGCCGCCAAAGTTGGCGGCTTGTTCCATATATTCATGTTTGACTATCTATAGGAGCCTAGTGATATGGTAGAATAAACCAGAGGTGTGCGGAATAATCCAACGAGTTTCAAGCGGACTGGGACGCAGCCTGCAGGAGCGATTGGGAGCATGGTTTCATTCGCTCGCGAAGGAGGGGGAGGATTTGATGAATTCCATTCAGGACAAGACCGATTGGAAGCAGTTATCAGAATTTCTGGCCCGGATGAATCGACTCAAACAGCACCATGTCGGCTATTGCGGGGAACAGGAAGAGGAGATCTACGGCGCATTGATGGAGGACTTTGCTGAGGGGGGCGGCCGCGGACAGAGATTCACGGTCTATGCGAGTGAAGGCCGGATCATAGGAGCGCTCGGCTTCCAAGTGGATGAAGAGGACCGTTCGGCAGAAGTATGGGGACCCTTCATCGATGCCGGGCAGGCCGAATGGGCTCCGTTGGCGAATCGGTTATGGAGAGAGGGATTGTCCAGGCTGGATGCAGTGGTGGATACTCTGTACGGTTTTTATAATATGGAGAATGTTAACTGTACTAACTTCATGGCTGAAATAGGTGCTGAACGTTCAGGGCTTCATACCATTCTGAAATCAAGAGGCAAAGCAGGTGTAAATTGGACTTCGGATTCCCCCCTAGTCGATTCAACCGGTGTGGAGGATATTACGCCGGAATTAGAGGCTGAATTCCTTAAGCTGCATGCGATGTCCTTTCCCGGTACCTACTATGGAGGGAAGGAGATTTTGAACCGGCTGAACGGGGACCGAAGGCTGTTCACGGCGGTGGAACACGGGGAGCTTGCAGGATACGTTTATGTGGAAGCTGAACCTGAGTTTAGGGAAGGCAGTATTGAGTACATCGCCGTTTCGAGTGATTTCCAGCGAAGAGGATACGGGAAGAAGCTGCTGGCGAGAGCGCTCCGATATTTGTTCGGGAACGTAGGCACGGAGGAAATTTCGCTCTGCGTGAGCCGGGACAATATCGGCGCCATCCGGTTATATGAAAGCATGGGCTTCGATACGGAGCATCAGCTTGCGGCATTTGTCCTTAAGGTTGAAGGAATATCCCCGACACAGGAACAGGACCGGATTGCAGCGACGTCCGAGAGGAGCTGATGGTTTCTTGCCGATATGGTCTATGCCTAAAGGGAAGAGCATTCTTGAACGGAAAATACGCTATGATGCTACCGTGGTTGATCACCGCTGCAAGCTTCTGAAAGCGGAGGGCAGCACGGTCATCCTTATGCATCAAAACGAACAATCGTTCTCGATGGAGGCCGGTGCGAAGGAGCTTACGATATCCAAGGGAGTTCTAACCTTTGCCTACTATTGGATAGATCGGCCCTATAACTTGTATTATTGGAGGGATGCAAACGGGCAGGAGCTGGGTGCGTATTTCAATATTGTCAGAAATACGCATGTGTCCGAGGAGGCGGTATCCTTCGAGGATTTGATTATCGATGTGCTGGTGCTTCCTGAAGGGGAATATTTTATTTTGGATCAAGACGAGCTGCCTGAACCGCTGCATCAATTTGAGGGCGGGCTCGTGCAGGAAGCGCTGCATATGCTGTTGGACCATAAAGATTGCATCCTTCGGGAAGCTGCTGCGGAGACCGAGCGGCTGTGGCACGAAATATGGGGCTAAGCTGGAAGAATTGCGGGTGGATGACAGCCACACTGCAGGAGTGGTGAGAACCGGAAGTGATCCGCATCTCGCCGGGCGTACTTATATATGGGTTTAAAAATAGGGTTAAGAGCCCGTCATTCCCCGAGGGGCATGGCGGGCTCTTAACCATTCCTGGCGGGAGGTTCTGCCTTGATTACGTCATGAGAGCATCGATCTTATGAATTAGATCTCCCGATTATGATTTGGGATCAGGTTGATTCTGCTCGTCCGAGTGGTGATACCGGTTCTCCATCTTCTTGCCTGCAAGCCACAGCAGCCACAGCACAATGGCTGCGACCAGAATCCGCCAAGGCTGCTGCACGAACCCCTGCCAATCGTGTCCGATAAAGGCGACCATGAAGATCATTACAGACTTACCGGCCATGACGGCAATCGTGAAGGTGCTTGCCGATACGGTGCTGATTCCGGAAGCAATGTTAATCAGCGAGGACGGAGTGAACGGGAAACAGTATAGAATGAAGATCGGGGTGAAGCCCCTTTCCTCAATCCAGTGAAAGAAGCGCTGTGTTCCCGGCATCCGCTTCTGAATCAGCAGCCCCAGCTTACCGCCAAGCTTGCGTGCAATCCAGAACACCGTGATGGATCCGAGGCAAACCCCGATCCACGATAACAAGAAACCCCACCATAGTCCATACGCCGCTGCGTTCCCCATAACCAGTACGATCAAGGGAAGAAACGGAAGGAACGCCTCGAAGAAGGGCAGCAGGATCCCCGGGAGCGGTCCCAGCTCGGAATATTCCTTGAGCCAACGCTGCACCTGCTCCATGTCCAAATCTTTTAAATAGGTCCATATGTGTTGAAGCCAATCCATGTTGAGTACAATCCTCTCCCTGCATCCAAACTACGACAAACTAACATACGGTTCGTAGGGAGCTGACGGATATACGTTGATAAGCGCACAAACGGCAATGTGTCACGAAGCATCCGGCCATGCGGCACCCCTGAAGTATGTAATTGTCAGCATTGTAATAAAGGCAGTTTCCTTATGTAACCAGTGTGCACTGGCGGTTGTTCCATATTATATCATACTGGTTCGGATATATTAAAATTTGACATGTTCATCTTTCGTGCGTAACCGATATCTATTAGGTAATAAAACGTGAAGCTCCCATCCGCCTTGCGGGTGGGAGCTTTGCCTTAGGTTCAGCTCGTCTGTTCATTGCCTCCGTTCGAGGCTTCCACAGGCAGAGCGGATGTTTGATCAGGTTCCGGGATCGGATCCGAATCCGGAACTATGGCATTCCAATCGATGTCTTTACGAATCGACCAGATCAGCAGGAAGATTACCCCGATGATAACCGAGCCGATGGATATGAGATAACTGCCGAGTGGAGACAAGTATTCTACCTCCACGATGGCGGAGCTGGAAGGGACGATCACATATCGGACCATTTCCAGCCAAGCGAGATGAAAGCCGATGCTCATCCATAGATGGTTTGTCACAAGGCGGGACAGCTGAAGCGCCGCACTGAAGACAATCAAGCTGATGATATATTCTGTGGTGATGAGATCCCAGGTGCCGATACCGATCGTAACCATCCAAGCCGTTATCGCAATCGGGGCCATAACGAACAATACAATTTGGAGGAGCAGCGCAAGCCAGCGGGGAAACCGGGTGTTCAGATTGCGGTACAGATATCCCCTGAAGGTTATCTCCTCAGGGAAGGCTTCATAGAAAAAGGCGATCATCGAATTGATCAGAATTACGAGGAGTGTAGGCACAGGGAGATGCACATCGACGATCCGCAGCCATCCGAGCGCGCTGCCGAGCAGGAGGGAGACGGCCATGATCAACACGATAAAGCCGATCCCCAGTAAGAAATATGGGAGCCCGGACGGCGGAGAAGAGAGCCCGATCCCGCGCCATGGCCGACGATCGGCATAACGCCTGAGCAAGTAGGTCAGCGGTACCGATACGGATGTCGTAACCACGGCGAGCAGGATCTGCTGTCCGAGCGTCGACAAGCCATAGGAGCCGCCCGCGGTAGCCGCCACGACGGCCAGCCCTAGTCCGGCCACGAACGCGAGCCAGCCCAACAGGATGCGCCAGAACAAATGGAGCCGTCCGTCATCGCGACGCAAGAGCCGGGGATTGCCCACTTGCTGATCGTTGTCGTCCGCAGCTAATGTCATGGCGGATTCTCCTTTCATCTATGAACTCTCGGTTTGAAAGATTCCAGACCGATCTTTATATGTATAGTGATGACTCTAGTAATGTGTTCCTTTTAAGAGAACCTATTTTTCCGGAGGCGCTGCCGGGAAGCCGTTAAACAAAGGGAGGGAGCATCATTGCCAGGATAAAAAAGGCAGCGTTTGTCTTGATGGATTATCGCTGACCACGAATATTTCCAGCTCCCTGAACTTCGAAAAAAAGCTTGATCCGCTTGGATTCTAGCAGCATCAACATTGACATGATATTGAAATATTTAATAAAATGTTATCTCGACAGGCTTTTTACGTGTGAAAAAAAAGACAAAAGGAGTTGGATATGGTCAAAAATCATAAGAAGCTGACGATGGGCGAGATTGTCAAAAGGTTCATCTTTATTACGATCGGCGCTATCCTGATGGCGGTGGCGCTTGAGATATTCCTGGTGCCGAATGAAATCATCGACGGAGGCATAACGGGTATTTCCATCGTATTATCCGAGATTACGCCAATTAAGCTAGGTCTGTATCTCTTTATCATTAACCTGCCGTTCCTGTTTATCGGGTATAAGCAGATCGGAAAGACATTCGCTTTTTCCACCTTGTACGGAATCGTGATGCTGTCGGTAGCGACGACATTTCTCCATCATTTCGAACCGTTCACCAACGAGAAAATTTTGGCCGTGCTCTTCGGCGGCTTGATTCTGGGTTTAGGGGTCGGGCTCGTGATCCGTTACGGCGGAGCCCTGGACGGAACCGAAATCGTGGCGATTCTTCTATCGAAGAAGCTTCGCGTCCCGGTCGGCCAGATCATCATGATCATTAATGTGTTCATCTTTATCACGGCAGGCTTTGTGTTTGGAGCGGACTCGGCCATGTACTCGATCTTCTCGTATTACATCGCTGCCAAGGTAATGGATATCGTCGTAGAAGGACTGGATGAATCCAAGTCTGTCACCATTATTTCGAACGAGTATGAGGAAATCTCCAGTGCCATCATGCAGCGGCTGGGCCGCAGCACGACGATGATTTATGCGAAGGGCGGATATTCCCAAGAGGATACGCAGATGATTTATTGCGTGATCACCCGTTTGGAAATCGCCAAGCTGAAGACCGTTGTGCAGGAGATCGACAAAAATGCTTTTATATCGATCCAGAATGTGGCCGACGTGCTCGGCGGAAGCATGGCCAAGAGCAATATTCACTAAAAAACAGGGTGTTTCACGGACCCAAGCCATCGGTCCTTGAAACACCCTGTTTTTGGCGGAAGCCGCACTTAACCCTTCACTTCGAAAAATTCGCAGTTGTCTCTCCCGTGGTAACCGAGCGAGCTCACACCGGACTGCGTGATGATCGTGTCCTCGGTGAACCGGATCACGATGCCGCCTGATTCGATAAGGTGGTTATCTTTGAAGATGCGGATGGGGATCGACTTCTCCAAAACTTCCTTGAAATCAGCGTCGGTCAACAACGGCCTGACAATCGGCATAACCATTCTACTCCTTTCGGTTAGAAATCACTGGCAACGGCTGGTACGTGAATTTGTTCCATCAAGGCTGCGGAAGAGGCGGATTCGCATGGCATTTCCGGCAGACGGGAAAATACGTGTCATTCCCTCCGATCAAAATCTGTTCGCCGGTATAGACCGGTTTACCGTCTATTACTCTAAGATTCATGGTTGCCTTGCGCTCGCAGAACCAGCAGATCGTCTTCATTTCCTCGATTTTATCCGCGTAAATCAGCATCCAGCGGCTGCCTTCAAACAGCTCGTTCCGGAAATCGTTCTTAAGCCCAAAGCCCATAACCGGCACATTCAGCTCATCCACGATTTGGACAAGCTGCAGAATGCTGCCCTTGCTCAGGAACTGGCATTCATCCACCAGAACGCAATAAGGCTTGGGATCGTGATTTTTCACGATGCTGAATATATCGGTGTCCTCGAAAATAGGAATTGCTTCCCGGCGCAGGCCGATCCGTGACGATACGTATCCGATTGCGTCCCGGTCGTCTATGGCTGAAGTAAAGAGGAGGACAGGCTTGTTCTGCTCCTCGTAATTATGGGCGACCTTCAAAATCTCGATGGATTTGCCGCTGTTCATTGATCCGTACTTGAAAAATAATTGAGCCATGCTTTCGTTCCTTTCACGCATGATGTCGTTCATTTCTAAAGTATGACGCGCAGTGTCTATTGTCGCATTATAGCGCCGCGTTGTCCATGACCTTGGGACATCCTCGCGTGACAATGAAGGTTCTTGGTAAGCGAAGCTTGATTTGAAATTAATCCGGTCCATTTCCATGGCAATGAGTAGAATGACCAAAACATGTCGCCTCCATTTAGGGAACATGCACTCCGCTAATGGAGGCATGTTTGTTATGGGGGGAACCGTAAGTTCCTTCCTCCGCTAAGCAGAAAACGATGATAAGATGAGAGAAATAACGTGGATTCGGATCCTTTCAAAAAGTTTTTTTGCGAAATTGTCAGAAATGACCCGATCCCGGAGTCATATAAGCAGTCAACGAAATGAAAGAGGGTATAGACATTGGAAGTGACAGCAGACAAACGGACAGATTGGGATGAAATGGAAGACAGCGAGTTGGTCATTCGTGCACAGGCAGGGGAACGGGAGGCTTTCGGCGAGCTGGTACGCAGACACCGAGCAAAGGTATACGGCTATGCCAGAGCCATTACCCAGGAGTCCTATCTGGCAGAGGACATCGTTCAGGATGCGCTGATGCGCGCCTTCCTGCATCTCAGCAAGCTGGTCGATGCTGGGCGGTTCCTACCCTGGATGCAGCGGATCGTGAGGAACCAGGCATACACCAGGCTCAAGGCGAGACCCACGCTTCAGGAGCAAACGTTCACGGAGCTGGAAGGGGGAGGTCGCTTGAACGGCCAGGAGGATGGCGAATGGAACGATCTGGACCGCATTCTGTTCAGGCTGAACCGGACCGCGAACGAAGCGGCTGCTTCTGCCAATGCGCCTGAGGAGAAGCTGATTCAGAAGGAAACGCTGCATACGTTAACCGACATCATTCATTGCCTGAAGCCGCGAGAGCGGATGATCTTCGAGTCCCATTTCTTCGACCAGCTGTCGCCGCAGGAAATCGCCAAGCTGTTTCAGCTCTCTTCAGCCAATGTATACCAGATTATTTCCAGATCCCGCAAAAAGGTGATCCAGGAAAAAATCCGCGTTACCGTTGACTCCTATATGAAAACAAGAAGGGATATGGGAATTATGAGCAAACGGATTTTGGACTACGGTAAGGCCTTTCACGACACAGGCACATGGACGACAGCGGCGGATGTGATTTACAAAATGCTGCAATTTACGGACCGCAAGCTCTCGCTGCCGATGGTCATGGGACTGACCGGTCATGCCTTCCGGATCAATATCGTGCCGAAGACCGTCCATATTGCGGGACCGACCGGCTATAACTTCAGTGAAGTGCTTCCCCGGGGGCTGCACAATATCGGATTTCACGCTAAAGTAATCGACGGGATGTCCCCGAATATCGGCGAAAACAGCAATCTCCTTGATCCTTCATTGACGGGGAAGGATGCGATGGGCAAACGCAGCATTCACCGTGAGCTTCCGCGAGCGCTGGATCTGATTCACCGCTCGCTGGATCAGGGGATTCCGGTACTGGCATGGGATCTGTTCTTCCCGGAATTCGGCACCATATATGGCTATGATGATGAGACGAGGCTGCTGTATGCCGAGGAATGCGGCAAGGTGGAGACGCTGCAATTCGATCATCTGGGCCGCAGCGTGCTTGAGGAGATTTTTGTGCTTGCCGTTGACGGCAAAGTGGATTTGACCCTGAAACAGCAGCTCCGGCTGGCGCTGGAATCGGCGATTGAGCATTATGAAGGCCGGGAGAGCGCGATTCCGGCTAATTGCGTCAAGGGATTGGCGGCCTATGATACTTGGCTGGAAGCGTTGGAAGGCGGCGTGATTGAGCCGAATGGTCATGCCTATAATGTTGCTGTACTGAGGGACGGGCGCTATTTTGGGGCAGAGTTCTTTAAAGAGCTCAAGCAGGCTTGGCACCTTGAGGAGAAGTCAGCGGAGCTGATCCGGCATTTCGATGAAGCGTCGGCATTGTACGAAGGGATGTATGAGAAGCTCGATGAACTGCACCGGATGTTCCCGTTTCCGCAAGGGGGCCAGCCGAACGATCCTCTCACCGCTAGAGAGGCAAGAGGCTTGGTTGAAGGAATTAAGCCGCTGGAGTCCAAAGCGCTGGAGTGCATGAAGGAGATCCTCGCGTTGATCGGAGACTAAGAACGATGGCGTCCTAGTGGACAAAACGGGTTGTTTACATTCCGCGAAATCTATTTTAGAATGGAAGCATAATTAGATAGAATTTTATAAGACGAACCCCATTTTTTATTGTTTTCTGGATCCAAAACAATGAGAAATGGGGTTTTTTTGACGTGTGGAGGAGGAACGAAACGTTGTATCAATTGCTGAAGAACTCGTTGTATGTATTTTTAGGGGCTTGCTGCTTCGGGATTTTATCTACGGTTGTGAAGCTGGCATACCGTGACGGATTCAAGTTTGAACAAGTGATGCTGAGCCAATTCGGAACAGGGTGGCTTATTTTGCTGATTCTCATGCTGCTGTTCGCGAGACGGAAAGTGACCTGGAAACAGGCGGTTCGTCTTGCTGGCGTCGGCTTGTGCACCTGTCTGACCGGTGTTACATATTATCTTTCGCTGCAAAGCATTCCGGCCTCCATCGCCGTTGTGCTGCTGTTTCAATTTACCTGGATCGGGGTGATCATCGAGTCGATCGTATACCGCCGGCTCCCGGACAAAGCGACGGCCATTTCGATCGCCATTCTGTTTCTCGGGACGCTGATGGCCGGCGGCATCCTCGGTACAGGCGAGCTTCAGCTTAACCTGAAAGGAACGCTGCTTGCTCTCGCGGCTGCCGTTATGATGGCATTGTTCGTCTTCTTCAGCGGGCGGGTTGAGACCGGCATGCCGGCGATCACCCGCAGCTTTTATACATCGACCGGCGGTCTTGTCCTGCTGACGGTTCTGTTTGCCCCGAACGTATTTACGGGGAATGTCCAAATGGTTAGCGGTAACGGCTTATGGTTCTACGGCTTGATCCTGGGAACGTTCGGGGTCGTGCTTCCGGTGCTTCTGTTTGCGCTTGGTGCGCCGAAGATCAGCACGGGCCTGGCTACGATTCTTGGTGCAGGGGAGCTTCCGGTGGCCGTCATCGCATCGGTGATGGTGTTGAATGAACAGGTCACGGCCGTTCAGTGGATAGGCGTATCTCTCATCCTGCTCGGCATCGCCTATCCGCAATGGGCGGCTCAGCGAAGCCCGGGCATTCAATTGGCTAAGGATTAAGCGTTTTATTGCCGGGGCAGATGCTCCGACTTACTGCTAGTACATATCGGCCGGAGGGCATATGGGCATGCAAGAATCCGGCTGTCAAGCGATCGGCTCTTTTTCACGTCAATGTGATGAAGTTGCAGTGGTACCCGAAGATCAACTAAAATTTATAGAGGGCGAGGACGAATCCCTGTTTCTAAATATTAACCACTCGAGAATGGAAGAGGCGGCAAACGTAAGCGCCTAAGGTTTATGTCCATTCGGTCGAAAGGAAGTTATTCATGAATGTAATGCAAATGGAACAATTGAAGCTGATCCGTACGGAAATCACCAGGTTTATGCTAAAATATAAATTCGCACTGGACGAAATCGAAACCAAGATCGAGATCCTGAAGGAAGAGTTTCAAGCTCTGCATGACTATAGCCCGATCGAGCATACGAAATCCCGCCTGAAGTCCCCGGAGAGCATGATGAAGAAGCTGCTTCGCAAGGGAGGAGAGATCTCCCTGGCATCGATTGAGGAGAACATCAAGGATATCGCAGGATTGCGGATAACCTGCTCATTCATATCCGATATTTATAAAATCAGCGAGATGCTGCAGAAGCAAAGCGATCTGACCGTGCTGAACGTCAAGGATTACATCAAGCATCCGAAGCCGAACGGCTATCAAAGCTTGCATCTGCTCGTAGAGGTGCCGGTGTTTTTCTCCGACCGGGTGGAGAAGGTATGCGTAGAAGTACAAATCCGGACCATCGCGATGGATTTCTGGGCAAGCCTGGAGCATAAAATCTTCTATAAATATAATAAATCGGTTCCCCAGCGGCTGCTTGAGGAGCTGAAAGCCGCGGCGGATACGGCTAATGCGCTCGACCACCAAATGGAGCGGCTGAACCGCGAGGTCCAAGCGATCAAGGATATGCATGATGAAGATTCCTTGCTGGAGGAGCTGAAGAGCATTCAGATCAACAACCACAAATATCAGCTGCCAGCAGGGCTGCTGGAAATCTTCTCGGAGGGTGAAGAAGCCTGAAGTTAGAGGATCTTTTACCGCGAATAATCGTATACATGCCAAGATAAGCCGCGATTTCGCGGCTTTTTAATAGTCTGATTCTGAAAGGATGTAACCATGAAGAAAGTCATCGTCATTGGATCGGGAATCCTAGGGGCATCGACAGCCTACGCGTTAGCCAAACAAGGAGCAGAGGTGCTTGTCATAGACCGCAAAGATGCAGGACAAGCTACCGACGCAGCTGCGGGCATTATCTGTCCCTGGCTGTCGCAGAGACGCAATCAGGCTTGGTACCGTCTGGCTAAGGCCGGCGCGCGCTTCTATCCCTGCTTGATCGAAGAGCTTACCGCGGAGGGGGAGACCGAGACGGGCTATGCCCAGGTCGGTGCCATTAGCATCCATCATAACCAGGAGAAAATTACCGCGATGGCGGAGCGCGCGCAGCTTCGTAAAGCGGATGCACCGGAGATTGGCGAAATCACCCGCCTGGATGAAAGGAAAACGCTTGAATCATTTCCTCTGCTCGCGGAAGGATATTCATCCGTACATATCAGCGGCGCCGCGCGGGTAGATGGCCGCGCGCTCCGGGATGCGCTCCTCCGGTCGGCACAGCGAAACGGCGCTGTTTTGATAAACGGCGATGCGCAGCTGCAATATCAATCGGGCCGCATCACCGGAGCTGTTGTCGAGGGGCAATACTTTCTATCCGACAAAGTCGTGGTGTGCGCAGGCGCATGGGCGGATCAGCTGATGAAGCCTTTAGGCATTCGTTTTAAGGTACATTATCAAAAAGCGCAAATCATGCATCTGCAGCTTCTTAATCAGCAAAATCCAAGCCATTGGCCGGTAGTCATGCCGCCTTCTGACCAATATCTGCTCGCTTTCGATCAGCAGAAGATCGTCATCGGAGCGACTCACGAGAATGATGCAGAGGGATACGATACCAGGGTGACCGCCGCCGGAATGCAGGAAATTCTGAATAAAGGGCTGGAGCTGGCGCCTGGCTTGGCCGACAGCACCTTCCAAGAGGTAAGAGTCGGTTTTCGCCCATTCACGCCGGGCTTTCTTCCGGTGATCGGAGCTGTTCCCGGCTGGGAGGACCTATTAACCGCCAACGGGCTTGGAGCATCCGGATTGACGATGGGACCTTTTATCGGGAGCCAATTGGCAAAGCTGGCGCTGGGGCTGCCGCTCGATATCGATATTCAGGATTATGATGTGCGTAAGGCAATGGATGAGACCGAAGATGGATAGAGATGGAACGATGATGATTCCATAAATACTGGTGTGTCTGTCAGCTCTCATAGGGGCTGTCCCGAAGTAGAAATGGATTGGATTTCTACTGCGGACAGTTCCTTTTTCATGTGTTCATACACCGGCACCTTCAACTTGGCTGAGGATTAATCCGATCGATAGGTTTAACGAAAAAGAAAAATTTAAATTGACAGCCTTTAATGTATACAAGTAAAATACATGTATATTAAGTGAAAACCATATCAAGCTTGATCAAGACAGCATGAAGCCTGATCAACGAAGCCGATCAATAAAGCGATGAACATGGTGAAGAATCAAGAGAGGGGCGTCATTGATTTGTACCGGGTAGAGATGATTAGAGTTCCGCTCCTCGAGACCGGCGAGACCCATACGCTGGCGTTCAGGTTCATCGGTCCTTCCGGCAGTGTCTTGCAAGGCTGCACGACGGCGGGAATCGTTACCTGCACGCCGTCACAGGTGCTTCAGGCGAAGGGGTTGACCCTGACCGCGTTGGAGCCGGGCGAAGCAGAGGTAAAGGTGGACTTCGGCGATAACCGATTCCCTTCCGTATGCTGGCGTATAACGGTTATACCGCCTTCCGAGCCCATACATAGAATAACAGCTCAGAGCCCGCGGATTTTATTCCTTAAGGAAGAGGCTGAAGCATTCCGTCGGCGGATTAGAGGTAAGGAGGATACAGCAGAGGATGCCCCTGAAACCGCTGAGGTGTTAGTCATCCAATACGCTAGGCTGTGGCACAGTTATGTAGAGCGGGCAGCAGGTTATTTGAACGAGACGGGTTTTACGGTCCACTATCCTTCGATCTCCCAAGAGTGGCATGTATCGCTGCCGTTGGAGGAACCGGAGCCAACCCCAGATCCGCAGGGCTACACCGACTTTCCTTACTGGACGATGTACGCAAGGGCAATCGAAGAACGGCTTATCGTGTTATCTACCGTTTATATCGTGACCGGCAAGGTCGATTATGCCGAGAAGGCAAGAGGATATTTACTCGCATTGGCTTCTTACGGAAAATGGTATGAGTTCGATCATCGGGGCGCCGAGGGCAATCTCAGCAATGCCCACTTCCTGATCGGCGTATCTGCTGCTTATGACGCCATCCGCGATATCATTACGGAAGGGGAAAGGCTTCGTATTAGGGACGCCATCCTAAGTAAAGGTTTGCAGCCGTTAGCCATTGATATCGGAAATCGGGATCGGCATAATATCGTGGCCGCCAAGCATGTTGCCATGATGTTCGGAGCGGCAGCGATCGCGGATGAAGTTCCGTATGCAGCCAAATATTTGCAGGCTTCACTTGATTATTTGACGGGTTACTTGGATTTCAAGCTGAATTCCGGGGAAACGGAAGGCTTTTTATATGATCAAGTAGCTGCAAGGCACGTATGGATGGCGGCTGATCTGTACCGAAGAATGACGGGAAATGCCGATCTGGTCAATCATCCTTATTTGGCGGAAGAGCTGCCGGAGCGTTTGCTGCATTTTTTATCCCCGGTTGTGAATACGTTTCCAAACTTCTCGGATTCGTTCTACAAGCTGGATATCGCATATGTCATGGCTATGACGGCCTCTCATCATGCCCATCCCGCAGCGGGCTGGTATATGCGAAGGTATGAGGCGGAGCATCCGGCTGCACTTTTATATCTTAAAGAGGAAACGCTTTCAATCAATCCGGAAGCTTATTACCAAGGAGCCGTCTCCGCCGTGTTCCAGCCGGTCGGCTGGGCTGCGCTGCGATCGGGTTGGGGGAGAGGCGATCACCTCCTGTGCTTCACCTCAAGCCCGTCGGCCAAGGATCACAATCATAGGGATCAGAACCAGATCATGCTGAATGTCGGCGGCGAATGGCTTCTGACGGGCCCTGGCTATCAGGACTATGTGCCGGGCCCGAGAGCGGATTATACAATAGGCACGATCGGGCATAATTCGCTGCTTGTCAATGGACAGGGGCAGCAGTCGCTCGGCGGCGGGCACATTTGCGACAGCTCGCTGTTCCCTTCCTTCGAAGTCGTAAGCGGGGACGCTTCGGCAAGTTATGGGGAAAGCCTAAGATCGTATCGCCGGACGCTGTATCATATCGACGCGTCTTATTATGTCATAGTCGACGATGCTGAGCTGAACCGGGAAGGGGATGAGGCGGAGCTGCTATTCCACACCACCTCATCCATTTACGGGCATGATCATGCCCTGCTCGGTCCGGGAGAGTCGGTGAAGAAGCCCAGCTTGATAATTCGCGGGGAAGAGGCGTCGGTTCGGCTGTTTTTCCTCGCCCCGGGTAGCCTTGGGATTACCGTACAGGAATATCCGGGCGCGGAAAGCTACGGACCTTTTATCAGCGTAAAGGCAGCGTCCGGGAGCAGCATTCGATTTGTTACGCTATTGATCCCGCAGTGCGACGATCCAAGAAACATCACCGTAGACCATGTGGCGACAAGCGGTATCAGCGGAATCGGCTTTACCGTACTAGAAGAAGGGGAGCGAAGGGATTTCATGATGTTTTGCGATACTACAGAAACGATGGATTACGAAGGCTATTCATTCAGTGGGGCTGCCGTACGATGGAGTTCAAGCATGATGGGGCAGGATCCTCTAGATACCGGCAAGCCCGGCAGACTTGATCTTTCCAGTGCGACACGCTTTGCAGGTCAGGGAATCCGTTACCGTTCCGACAAGCCTCTAAGCTTATATTTGGAGACCGGAAGTTTGAGAGGGGCGGTTTACAACGGAACTACTCGCGCCTCGGCCTGCGAATTGTGCCTGGATTCGTCCGGTGTTCGGCTGGACCTGATCGTTCCTCCCGGGAAGCATAATCTGGATTTGAAACAGGGATGGATCATTCCAGCCGAGGAAAGGGGGGAAACCAATGGAAACGCTCGTACACAGCACGGAGCCCGGAAAAAAACCGACCGCGACTAAGGCAAGCCGAGGCAAGCGGATTCGCGCACGCATGTGGAAGGACCGCTATCTCTACCTGCTTTTGCTTCCGGGACTATTGTATTTTATCGTCTATCGGTATGTTCCGATGCTGGGCATCACCATTGCATTTAAAGATTACAGCCCCTTCATGGGCATCGTCGACAGTCCTTGGATCGGCTTTGATAACTTCAGCCGCATTTTTGAAAGCTCGGAAGTCGTTCAGGTGATCTGGAATACGCTTATTATTTCATTTCTGCAAATTATTTTCGCTTTTCCTGCGCCGATCATACTGGCGATCATGCTGAACGAAGTGGCCAACCCCCTGTTGAAACGCGTGATGCAGTCGGTGGTATACATGCCGCATTTCCTATCGTGGGTCGTCGTGGTTGGGATCGTGACGATCTTTTTCCGAAATGAGGGCCTGGTTAACGACCTGCTGCGGGAAGCATTCGGCGCTCAGCAGACGATCGGCTTTTTGACCGAGCCGCAATATTTCCGTCCGTTTCTGATCTTAGAGGTGATTTGGAAGGAAGCGGGATGGGGAACGATCATCTTCCTTGCCGCACTGAGCGGCGTCAATCCGGCGCTGTATGAAGCTGCGGTGATGGACGGAGCAAGCCGGTTCCGCCAAATTTGGCATATTACGCTGCCGGCGATCCGAAGCACGATCATCATCATGCTGATCATCCGGCTCGGGGACGTCCTTGAGGTAGGGTTCGAGCAGGTCTTCCTCCAGCTGAACGCATTCAACATGCATATCGGAAATACGCTGGATACCTATGTGTACTTTAAGGGTATTCAACAATCCGATTACAGCTTCTCAACCGCCGTCGGCGTGTTCAAAGGGCTGGTCGGGCTGATCCTGGTCATGGGCGCGAACAAATTATCCAAGCGCTTTGGCGAGCAGGGCGTATATTGATCCGTTGTGCAGGTCCACAGAAAGGAGAGACATCCTTGAATCAGAAATCCATCGCCGAACGCTTGTTCAACTCGGTGAATATCGGTTTGCTGCTGCTGATTTCAGCGCTTATGCTGTTTCCGTTCCTATATTTATTCTCGGTTTCCTTCTCGTCCTATGAGGATTTTCTAGGAAGCCGGCTGCTGTTATGGCCGTCGAACTGGACGACCGATGCGTATGAGTACATCTGGAGCTCCCGCACGTTTCGTCAGGCGCTATGGACCACCTCGCTTGTAACCGTGCTTGGGACGCTGGTTAATTTGTTCTTTACCAGCACGATGGCCTACGCTTTGTCAAGACCGATTATCGGCCAGCGGAGCGTCATGTTTATGGTGGTGTTCTCGCTGCTGTTCTCGGCAGGGATGATCCCAACTTATTTGGTTGTGCAGGCAACGGGACTGCTGGATTCGATCTGGTCCTTGATTCTGCCAGTCGCGATCGCTCCGTTCAATCTGATCGTGATCCGCCAGTTTTTCCTCAACATACCTGGCGAAATGATTGAGGCGGGGATTGTAGACGGTGCCAACGATCTGCAGATTTTCTACAAAATCATCCTTCCGCTGTCCAAACCGGCGCTGGCGGCATTCAGTCTGTTCTACGCCGTGACCCATTGGAACAACTACTTTGCTCCGATTCTGTACATCAATGATTCCTCGAAGTGGACCATCCAGGTCGTGCTTCGGCAGATCGTGGTGGTGGGGGAGACGACGGGCACGCTCGGCGGTGACAACATGTTTGCCGCGCAGCCTCCGCCTCCGGAGACGATCCAGATGGCGGCGATTCTGATGGCTACGCTGCCGATTCTGATCGTGTATCCATTCCTGCAGAAGCATTTTGCCAAGGGTGTCATGCTTGGCGCTGTAAAAGGGTGAGAACTCAGGCTGCTGCAAGAACAAAGCGGGCACTGAGATCATTATAACCGGGGCGCACGCTCCAAAATCATAACAAAATGGGGGAACGTAAATGTCGAAAAAGCGCATGATTACCATGGTGATGGCTGCACTTCTCTCGGTCAGCCTGGCCGCTTGCGGCCAGAGCAGTCCGGGGCCAAAGAGTGCGGAACAGCCGCAGGAAGGAGGAAAGACACCTGCCGAAGGCGAAGCGAATCAGACCTATACCGTTACGGCAATCGATTACCGCTATGGGGATCCGCCGCCGTCATCCAGCCCAGGGCTGACGATGATTAATGAGAGATTCAATGTCAAGTATGAGCCGACGTTTGTGCCGAATACCGCTTTTGACGAGAAAATCAACGCCACCTTCGCCTCAGGCAAAATACCGGATATGATCGGATTGATGTCGGCGGATGTAAAGAACCGCTATAACAAATTCGCCAAGCAGGGCGCATTCCTTGACATCGAACCGTATATCCAGGAATATCCGACGCTGAAGCTGGTCCCGGATTTTATATGGGATGCGGTGCGGGTTGACGGGAAAATCTACGCGATTCCGCAGTATGCCCCGAAATACCAGGTCGTCACGGTCATCCGCAAGGATTGGCTCGATAAGCTGGGGCTTGAGGTTCCGACCAACTACGAGCAATTGAAGGAGGTCGCGATCGCATTCACGAATAACGATCCGGACGGCAACGGCAAGAAGGATACGTACGGCCTGGCCATCGGGCAGGATATTAACCCGAACTTCAACCAAGGGCCGTATTGGGACCCGGATGCCTGGTATCATCAGGATGAAGCGGGCAATTATATTCCGGGAATCATCGGCAACGGCCGGAAGGAATTTATCACAATGCTGTCTGAACTGTATAAAGCAGGGGCGATGACCAAAGACTACGCCATTTTGAATTGGGCGGATACCAACAAGGAGTTCTATTCGGGCAAGGCCGGCATTTTCATCGGAACGCCTCGCGGTATGTCCCAGGAGTACATGGACGGACTGCTGGCCATCCATCCGGACGCACAGTTTGTAAGCCTTGGACCGTTCAAGGATGCATACGGTAATCAAGGGCTTACCTCAGGTGCAGGATTTAACGGCATTACGCTGCTAAGCGCCAAGCTGGCGTCCGAGCCGGAGAAGCTGAAGCGGATTCTTACGATGATTGATTTCGGCCGCACCTTCTACCCGGAAGACAGCCGGAACGAGAGCAATGCGGACTTCGACTGGTGGTCCGGAAAAATCGGCGTCGGCTACGACATGAAAGACGGCGTACCGGTGAACAAGGAAAACTTCGCGTCTGACGGACTCGCGCCATCCACTTATTTTGTGGACAATACGGCATGGGCGCCGCAGGATTTCGACAACGACTACTCGATCACTTATCAGACCAAGCAATTGTCCGATCTGGTTGAATCGATTGAAGCAATGTATAAGGAAATCAAGCTGTATGCGAACCCGATCACCGGCCTGGAATCCGCGACGGATAATGCCAAGGGAGCCGAGCTTAAGAAATTCGTCATGGATGAGCAAGTGAAGATGATTGCGGGAACGCGTCCGGTATCCGAGTGGGATCAGCTTGTTCAGGAGTATCTGAGCAAGGGCGGAGCCGATATCATCGCGGAATATAACGCAGGCATTACGGAGAAAGACCCAAAAGCGCTTTTCAAATAAAGCCGAGGTGAATCGTTAAGAGCATGTCCTTGGAGAATACGTCTGTCCATACGCAAAGGTTGGCGCGGGCAGACGTATTCAATCGCCAGGGAGGCTGAGAAGGGAGTAGGCAGCATTGAGTATGCAGGCAGTAAAAATCGGGTTGTGGCTAAACCGCAATGCAGCGGAATATCATTGGAAGCATGGCCAAAATATATTTCAGCTCTATATCGAAGAAATTCTGTCACATGCCGGCATACCGTATCGGTTGTTCGATCAAGCGGAGCAATTGCATGCATATCGACCTGATATCATCGTGAACGTGCTTGCGGGCGAGCGGGATGAGGATTTGGACCGACTGCTGCAGTGGGCGCAAGATGGCGCCGTCGTTATTGCTTACGGGGGCTTGAACCGTTTGGCTTCCAGGATGGGATGCGTCGAGGTCGGCTGCCGTGAAGCGGTGTATGCGGAGATTGAAGGGATGGAATCGTTCCTTCAAGAAAAGCTCCTCCGGGCACTTTGCAGCCAGCCTTGGCTACCGTCTAACAGGCATGAGAAGTCTGGATCGCTGCTTGCAGAAGCACAAGGAAAGCTGCGTTTGGGGAAAGCCGGGAGCGAGCTGGGTGCAGCGAGCTTGACCTTTCGGATCGGCAGCGGCAAGCTCATTCGCTGGAATGTGGATATTCCGAGCACGGTCGTTTTTCTTCAGCAAGGAAGAGGGCCTGTGTATCAAGACGGTATTCCTGCCGAGGATGGAACCGGCGGCATCGATGAGGGAATATTGAAGGCGGATGACGGGATGGAAGTCGATTGGAAGAAGGATCGGATCTTGTCCGATTCGAATATTCCTTACTTTTCGATTCCATATGGCGACCTGTGGCGCGAGGTGATCGTTCACGAGCTGATGAAGGAAACAGAAGGACTCGGACTTGCCCTCCCGCTTCTGGACTATTGGCCTCGCGGGATCGAGCAGGTTGCGATGATCTCCCATGACAGCGACTTCAATTCCGAAGAGGCTGCAAGAACGACGCTGGAGCTTCTCAAGGAATGCGGCGTCCGCTCCACTTGGTGCATGATCGAACCCGGATATTCCAGGGAAACGTACGATATGATCACCGCTGCGGGGCATGAGCTGGCATTTCACTTCAATGCGCTTGAAGCGGAGGGCGGCATATGGTCCCAGGATGAATTTGCCCGCCAGCTGCAGCATTTACGGCAGGCAAGCGGAGCGGATATCGTATCGAATAAGAACCATTACACCCGCTTTGAAGGCTGGGGAGAATTGTACCGTTGGTGCGAAGCGGAGGGGATCCAGGCGGATCAAACCCGCGGTCCTAGCAAAAAGGGAAATGTCGGTTTCCCGTTCGGCACGGCGCACCCGTACTATCCGATCGCATGGGCTGGAGAACGCAACCGGCTGTATGATGTACTGCAGATCGGATTTTTGACGCAGGATCTGGAGCATCCGATGCTTCCGGACATGTCGGTCATTGGGCCGTTCCTTCAAGCTGTCAAAGGCGTACGCGGCGTTGCACACTTTCTGTTTCACCAGCAGCATATCCACCATATCGATGGTGTGAGGGAAGCCTTTCGGGCGGTTGTCAGTCAAGCGAAGAGTCTGGGATATACGTTCTGGACCTGTGCGGAAATCACAAGCTGGGAGCAAGCCAGACGGAAGGTGAGACTATCTGTGGATGCAAGCGGAGCCTTGGAGGCCGGCCATTTGCCGGAAGGAGCCGTCATCCGATATTACCAACATCCACATGCAGATGTAGAAGAAGAATCGAAGCGCGATCGCTACGGGCTCCCATGCCCGGAATGGAGCGGAATGATCAAGGGCGCTGCCGAGCGGACGCGGTAAAGGGAGGGAAGGACAGCATGGAACCACTGGCACTAGACGGGGGGCCGAAAACCAAATCCACGCCGTTTGCCTCGGGCAAGCGATTTGGTGCGGAGGAAGCAGAGCAGCTCCTTGAGGCTCTTGAGCAAAATACGTTATTTTATCATTTCGGCCACAAGGTCAAACAGTTTCTGACGGATTTCAATCAATTGTATGGAGTCAAGTACAGCGTTGCGACTTCATCCGGAACGGCGGCACTGCATGTTGCGCTTGGAGCGGCCGGCATCTCGGTAGGCGATGAAGTGATCACAAGCCCGATCACGGATCAAGGCAGCTTGATCGGCATCCTGTATCAGAACGCGATCCCGGTGTTTGCCGATTTGGAGCCGCACACCTACAATCTGGATCCGAAATCGGTGGAGTTGCGGATCACGCCGCGGACGAAGGCGATCCTGGTCGTTCATCTTGCAGGCAATCCGTGCGATATGGACCCAATCATGGAGATTGCCGAGCGATACGGTCTGAAGGTGATTGAAGACTGCGCCCAGGCCTATTTGACGAAATATAAGGGACGGCTGGCGGGAACCATCGGCGATTACGGCTGTTTCAGCACCAATGACTTCAAGCATATTTCAACCGGCGATGGAGGCATTGTGGTTGTAAATTCAGGGAATGAAGCGGATTATGAGACCACGCATGCCTTTGCGGACAAGAACTATCGCCGACTCGGCACTCAGCTTGACCGGGGAACGAAGTACATTGCACCGAATTACCGGATGACCGAGCTTCAAGGGGCTGTCGGGATCGCCCAAGTCCGCAAGCTTCCGTGGATTTGCGAACGGCGGAAGGTGATGGGAGACCGCTTGAATCAAGTGCTGGCCACCGCGCCGGGAATACGTATTCCCGAGGTTCGGCCGGATGACGAATGCACGTATTGGTTTTATATGTTTCGACTGGAGCTGAACGAGCTGTCCTGCACGAGAGAGCAATTTTGCAAGGCGCTGGAAGCGGAAGGCATTCCGAACCGGGCAGGCTATATTCCGCAGGTGTGCTATATGCAGCCGCTCTTTCAGAATCGGCAAGCTTATCTGGGGAGCAGCTTCCCGTTTGATCTAACGGAAACTTCCTATGAACAGGGCCTGTGCCCCGTTGCAGAGAGTACTCTGGAGACAGCGGTGCAAATTCCGATCAGTGAGTTTTATTCGGATGAGGATATCCGCGACATCGGGCTGGCCGTCTTAAAGGTCGCGAGCGCATACAGCATGCAGAGTAAGGGACGGGTCAGCCATGTTAAAGAGTAGTGAGCATTCAGAGACGAAGCCCTTTGAGTCCCTCGGCTACCCGGTCCGCGCCGACGAAACTCGGTCGGC